>JAAWAD010000021.1 GCA_022791995.1 Lawsonibacter sp. | reverse complement strand
CGGGTATGAGATCATCTCCGGCCACCGCTGCCATCATGCCGCAGAGCTGGCGGGTCTGGATACCCTCCCTGTCATTGTCCGGCAACTGGACGATGATGCCGCAATCATCATGATGGTGGACTCCAATCTCCAGTGTGAGAACATCCTGCCCAGCGAGAGGGCCAAAGCCTACAAGATGAAACTGGAGGCCTTGAAGCATCAAGGGAGCCGGACCGACCTAACTTGTGAGCAAGACGCGCACAAGTTGGACGGGAAAAAATCCAGGGACATTATCGCGGAACAAGCCGGTACAAGCAAGGACTCTGTGCGCCGCTTTATCCGTCTGACAAACCTTATCCCGGAACTCATGGATATGGTGGATGAGAAGAAGATCTCCATGACACCCGCCGTGGAGCTTTCCTACCTGAAGCCGGAGGAACAGCGGAACTTCCTGGAAGCGATGGACTACGCCCAGGCCGCCCTGTCCCTGTCGCAGGCTCAGCGCATGAAGAAAAAGAGCCAGGAGGACGGCTGCACCCTGGAGGATATGTGCGGCATCATGGACGAGATGAAGAAGGACGACCTGGGACAGGTCTCGTTCAAGGCCAGCGACCTCCAGAAGTTCTTCCCCAAATCCTACACGCCCAAGCAGATGAGCGACACCATCCTCCGCCTGCTGGAGCAGTGGCAGAGACGGCGGCAGCAAGACCAGTAAAGATGACACGCCCCATTTCGGGGGAGGATTTTTTCCGGCTGTTTACAGTAAAGTGGCTGCTTTTGGTATATTTATGATTTACCTTTACATTTCTGTCGAAATTTCGTATAATGGAGAACAAGAAAGCATAAGCTGGAACAGATTGTGATGGAAAGCAGGTAGATCGGGTTGAAAATCAAAAACACCCTTTTTTGTGGAACCTCCGCGTTGGCGCTGATTTTACTCTTGCTGGTCTGCCAGACAGCTCCTTCCAGAGGCCCCGGCTCCTTGGAGGGGCCGGGCACTGTCCTGACGGACAGTGAAACCCTTCAGTCAGGGCTGGAGACATCGGAGACGTCAACGTCGGGGACGGATGGGATTGTGGAGTTGGAGCCAGCGGTGGAATTGGTTGTGGAGCCGAAGCCCGATGTAGAGATGGTTATAGCGGTCCAGCCCAGGCTGACGAAGGAGGATGTGGATCAGTCTCTGGAAGAGGTAATGGAGAGCTATTCCGCTATTGCTGTTTCGGTGGCTGCCATTGAGGCAGGGCAGGTCACCCAGTCGGGGGCCTGGGGCTGGGCGGTAAAGGACCAGCGGGAGATGACGCCAGACACCAAGCTCCGGGTGGCCTCACTGTCCAAGGTGGCTGTGGGCATGTGTGCTATGGCAATGGCGGAGGACGGCTATGTAGACCTGGACGCTCCCCTCAGCGACTACTGGGGAGGGGGCGTGGAGAACCCCTACACCAAGGCCCAGCCCTCGGTACGTACGCTGATGTCCCACTCTTCGTCGATGAAAAGCCTGGATATTATGTATGGGCTGTCTAAAATCCGGGGACTGCTCCAAAGCGGCTCCACATGGCGGAGCGTGGAGCCAGGGGATGGAGGCTATTGGTACTATAACAACTTTGGCTTCTGTGTGCTGGGCACCACGCTGGAGCTGGCTTGGGACGGACTGCTGGACGACTATTTTCAGGAGCGGTTTGTGCAGCCCTTGGATATCCGCGCCACCTTCTGCCGGGGGAAGCTGGAGGAGGAGGAGCTGGCTTCTCTGTACAGCACAGGGGGCCTTCAGAGCAGTGCCGCGGAGCAGGCCGGCGAGCAGGTGCCCCAGAAAATCGGGGAAGGGGCCTCCTATTATCCCGGCGGACTGACCATCAGTGCGGTGGACATGGCAAAGCTGGTATCCATCCTGGCCGGGGATGGGGTCTGCGACGAGCAGCGCTATTTGGAGGTGGAGACGGTGGCCGCTATGGAGACCCCTCAATTTCGGGTAGAGCTGGCAGATACTGTCCCCTTTGACCAGTGCCTGGTCCTTCGTCGGCAGGAGGATGTCTTTGGTCAGGAGGTTCTGTGCTACCACACCGGCAGCGCATATGGAGTTTTCAGTCTGCTCAGCTATAACCCGGAGACGGGAGACGGAGTGGTGGTTCTGACGACTGGTACCAAACGGCATACCGAGGAGCACGACCTGTACGCCCTGTGTGCCGACCTGTCAGCCGCCCTCTATGAGAGGATGAAGGGGGTGCAAGGGGCATGAGGCGACTGCTGGCCCTGTGGATGGTGCTGGTCCTCTTTAGCTGCGCACCGGCCTTTTCCATCCCGACAGAGGGAGAGACTGTCCCGAAAGCACCCCTTGTTCAGCTCCAACCCCTGCCCGAACCGGAGCTAGAGCCGGAACAGGAGTGTGAGTCGGAGCCCGTTGTGGCCCATCTGGTTGTGGCAGGAGATGTGATGTGCCACAACCCCATCAACACCGATGCCTATGTGAAGCAGACGGGGGAGTACGACTACAGCCATATGTTCCAGGCCGCGGCGCCCCAGATCGCTCAGGCGGACTACGCCGTGGCCAACCTGGAGACCGTCTTTGCCGGAGGAGTGGAGTACTCCGGCTATCCCACCTTCAACACGCCCGACGCGCTGGCGAAGAACCTGCGGGATGCAGGCTTTGATCTGGTGTCAACCGCCAATAACCACACCCGGGACAAGGGGGTGCAGGGTATTTTCCGCACCTTGGATGTGCTGGATGAGGCGGGGTTGGCCCATGTGGGCACCTACCGTACCCAGGAGGAGCGGGAGGCCAGCAGCGGCGTCTATGTGGCCGACGTGGGAGGCATCTCCGTGGCTTTCCTGTGCTATACCTATGGGTTGAACGGGTTCCGCCTGGACCAGGAGTACAAGTATGCGGTGAATCTGTTCAATTTAGACTACTATACCACCCTGGCCAACCCGGATTATGACCTGGTGCGGGCGGATCTGGAGGCTGCCCGGGCCTTGGATACCGATTTGATTGCCGTACTCATCCACTGGGGCAACGAGTATAAGGATAAGCAGAACAGCCACCAGGAGAACATGGCCCGCTTTCTGGTAGAGCAGGGGGCGGACCTGGTGCTGGGAGGACACCCCCATGTACTGGAGCCCTATGAGACCATCACGGTGGAGGGCTGGGATGGCCAGGAGCGGCAGGGCTTTGTGTGCTATTCCCTGGGCAACTTTATTTCCAACCAGCTGGAGCTGAAAACGATGACCACAGTGGTTCTGGACCTGGAGCTGACCAAGAATCCCGATGGGGGGACAAGCCTCACCGATGTGAGCTACACCCCTTATTACATGCTTCACCGGAGGAGTACGCCGGGAGACCGGCGCTATCTGGTGGATATCCATAAGTCCATGGCGGAGTTCGAAGAGGGGGAGAGCACCCTCATTGACAAAAGCGCCTATGGCCGCCTTCAGAGCGCCCTGGACCACTGCCACGCCATCCTGGGGGCGGAGGGGGATCAGGTTCTGCGCCAGAGGGACGACGCAGCCTGCCGTGCCCTGGTGGGACAGTATGCCCAAACGGTGTATGCCCAGGATGCCGATCGGTATATCGCTCTGTTTACCCGGGAAAACCGCCAGGAGATGGAGCGATTTTTGGCACACTATGGAGCAGACCACTTTTTCCAGGAGAAGCGTGTGTTCATTTCCCGCCTGGACAGGGATAGCTTGAGTCCGGCGGAGCGGGAGGAGACAGCTGCCTATGAACGGGCCGCGGCCTACTTTATGGAGCGAAAGACGGGGGAGACAGACCGCGTGCTCTTCGCGCTGGAGGACGGCAGCTGGCGGATTGTGCGAATCTCAGCCATCTCGGCCTGAGAGAGGAGCAAAACAAGGGGGAATTATGTGGAGTGCCCTGTGTGCGGAAAATACAATTTTTCGGAGGAAAACTCATTTGACATCTGCCCAATCTGCGGTTGGGAAGACGATGGTGTGCAGGCCGGTGACCACTGCTGTGCAGGGGGCGCAAATCACCTGAGTGTGAATGAGGCGAGAATTGAGTTTTTCCTGCTGAGAACAGCGCCTGTGCGGGAGGCCGTCCTGGGGTGCCGCCGGAGCTTCGAAAGAGTGTGCCGGGGAATTCAGGGAAGGTACGCCGGATTGGACTATAGAAAGCAGCCGGAGAGAGCGAGGCAGCGAGAGAAGGAGTTCAAAGAGGCCCGAGAGAAGTACCTGAATGAGTTGAATGCTATTTTACAGAGTATCATATAACTGTGTAGAGGAAAATCCCCCTTGCCTGGAGCCCGGTGCTCACGGCAAGGGGGATGTCTGTATTATGCGGCGGGAGTAACGGTCAAATACTGGCCGTTGACATAGCCTACAGCGGCCTGTCCGGTCTTACTGAGGTAGAGGATCTGGTACCAGCCCTCCTGCTCGTCCAGGACGACAACCGAGGTATTGTTGGCCAGGACGTCCACTGCGGTGTGGGTGGTGCCTGGGCCGGTGCGGACGTTCAGGCCGGTCTCCGCATTGGTGACGATGCCGGTACGCCTGGCCGGCTCACAGATGACCTGACAGCTGGCGGTGAGGCCGTTCCAACTGGCGGTGATGGTGACTGTCGTACTCTGTGTGCCGGGGAACAGGTTGGTGACCAGACCGGCGGAAGAGACCACCGCGCTGGAGGGGGCGCTGCTGGTCCAGGTGATTTCCGCCCCCTCCACTGCCGGGGACAGGGCGGCGGTGAGGACCGCGCTGCCGCCAGAGGCTAGGGTCAAGGCGCTCTGGTCCAGGGTAAGGGTGTGCTGGGTGTCGGGCTGGTCAGGGTCCACGGGGGGATTGGGTTCTGTAGGCTTTCCGGTGGGGGTGAAGGTCAGCAGCTTGTGGAGCACCACAGCCATCTCCGCCCGGGTCAGGCGGCCCTGAGGATCAATACCGTCTCCCTTACCGCTCACAAGCCCCTGGGAGACCAGAGTGGCAGCGTGCCTCTTGGCGTAATCGGCAATCTTGTCCTTGTCTGCGAACTGGTCCAGGACGGACAGGTCGCCATCGGGGCAGTCCTTGCCCAGCAGAGGCATAGCCTGCCGAAGAATGGTAAAGGCCTGCTCCCGTGTGATAGGAGCCATGGGGGAGTAGGCTCCGCCGCCAGTGCCCGAGGCCAGACCTGCCTCCTGTCCCCAGGAGAGGGCGGTGTAATAGTAGTCCTCCTTGGACACGTCGTTGAAGTCACAGCCCGAGGCGGGGGCGGGCTTGCCCATGGCTCCGTAGAGCATCAGCATAAAGTCGCCCCGGCGGATGGACAAATCCCGACCGAACTCGGTGGCGGACACGCCGCTGACAATGCCCTTTTCGTAGCAGTACCGCACAGCGTTGTAAGCCCAATGATCCTCTGTCACGTCGCTGTGGGGGGTGGAGGCGGAGACCTGGATGGTATGGCTCTGGCCTCCGGCGGTGGCAGTGATGGAGCCCTCGCCTCCCTTTTCAGAGATGGTAAACAGGCCGTTTTCATCCACCGTGCCCACATCACCCGAGACGCTCCAGGTGACAGGGGCCCAGTCCCGCAGGGCAGTGCGGCCCCAATAGCTGCCGGATACAGCCAGCTGGACCGTTTCGCCCGGTTTGGAGGTGATGACAGACAGGGGAGCGGTGCTGCCCTCCCGGGAGATGGTGAGACTGGTGAGCCGGTCTACCACGTGGAGGGGGACCGTATCCTCCAGATCCAGACGGGGGGAGTAGAGCTGGAGGGCGTCGGTGCCAGCCTTACTGCCCGCGGTGTAGATCCCGTCTTCCACCGAACCCAGAGCGGCGGAGATGGACAGGTCAGACAGGGATGCGTCCAGCCGGTTCAGGCCGCTGTCCAGGACGACGGCCTTGGGCAGGGTGAGGGAGGAGCCTGTGAGGATGGTCTGACCATCCTCTGTCAGGGCCAGACGGCTGGGGGTTCCATCCCCCTTGTCGTCCGTGACCAGAAGGAGGAAGGTGGCGCAGCTGCGCAGCCGGCCCTCGGAGGGAGAGCTCTGAACCGCCGGACCCTCCTGGCCCGGCACCCACAGAGAAATGGCGGTGGAGCCGCCTCCGTCCAGATTCACTGCCCAGGTGCAGCCCTGGGCCAGCAGCTCCTCTGCCAAGTCCATCTGGCTCAGGCCGATGGAATAGCCCGACTGCCGCCCATCTACAGCATAGACCAGAAGCGTACCGTCTGCTTTTACTCCCAGGGCAGTGCGGGGGTTCCGGCCATCCTTCCGATAGGTCCAGTCGGAGCTGTCAGTGATAGTTCCATTTCGAATCATCACATCTCCTACACCGCCAGCCCATTGGGCATTGGAAAGGGCCTGGCTTTCACAGGATGTTTTCAGGGTGATCCGATCCCCCACCTGGAACGAGTCGTAGATGTGGGAGTAGCCAGAGACATCGTCTGACGTCAGGATGTACTCATCTTCGCCAATGGGAATGTATTGGTCAGATTTCAGCATTTCTGTGACCTCCAAGGTCAGCGTGCTGTTTACTGTAAGCTTGGAGGACTGCGTCTCTTCGCCGCCAGAGTTCTGGATATCCTGAAGGATGTCGGGTGGGAGGTTCAGGGGGAAGTCAGGCTCTTGCTCGGGCTCTGCCAGCTTCATCCGTACATACCAGCCGGAGGTGGAGGTGTGGGTGGAGATGGTGGAGAAATCCCGGTTCAGCAGGTAAAGACCGCCTGTGGCGCTGCGCCACTTGTTCAGGTGGTGGGGCTTAACCTGGGAGCCGTCTCTCTGGTTGGTCAGAGTCAGTTCCACCTTGGGTCCCTCCAGAAGAGAGACCTGCCCGTCGGTGATAAGCATGGCGTCCTCATTTTCTGCGCTGGACTTGTACACCCCGTCTTCAATGACAATGCCGATGGGAACACCGGAGGTCATAGAGAAGAAATCGGTGTTCACCGCTCCCAGAACGTGATAGCCCAGTGCCTGGGCGTAACTCACCGCCCGGTTGACAGTGGCCCCGGTATAGATGGTGCCCGAGGACTGGAGAAGGATGGGGTAGGCGGGGCTGTCAGGCTGAAGCTCCAGGGAAAAGCTCTCTACCCGGCTGTCGTTGTTGACTGTGACGGTGTTGCGGTACTCCAGCCCCTCGGTCAGCGTGCGGGAGGTCTGAAGCTTCCGATCCCCGGCGGCAGCATAGGCCGTGGGGAGGGAGAGAAGAAGGGCCAGCGTCAGAGCCAGAGTCCGGCGCAGGCCGCTGTGTATCGGTGTTTTTTTCATATGTGCTCCTTTTTAAAAACAGGCGATTTGGGACAGCTTCCATTATAGCAGGGAGCGTGACGACTTTCAATGGGAAAAAGCAGGGAGGCGGGATGCCGGGCAAAAGCCCCATACCAATTCTCTGCAAATTTTTTGATCTATAGCCTCTTAAATGCAAGGGACGGGTCCTCTGTAAGGGCCCGTCCCATATTTGGCGTCAGGATTCAATTCCGCGGGAGATAAGGTACTTTTTGACCATCAGAGCCACTTTAAAGGTAATGGCGTCGTCGAACTCCCGCAGATCCAGGCCGGTGAGCTTCTTGATTTTCTCTAGGCGATACACCAAGGTGTTCCGATGGACAAAGAGCTTCCGGGCCGTTTCTGACACGTTCAGGTTGTTCTCGAAAAACTTGTTGATGGTGAGCAGGGTTTCCTGATCCAAAGCGTCGATGGGGTTTTTCTTGAAGACCTCCTGGAGGAACATTTGGCACAGGATGGTGGGCAGCTGATAGATCAGCCGTCCGATACCCAGATTTTCATAGGTGATGACGGTTTTCTCGGTCTCGAATACCTTGCCTACGTCGATGGCCATGCCGGCCTCTTTGTAGGCCCGGGCCAGGTCCCGGATATGGTTGACAATGGTGCCGATGCCGATAACCACCTTGATACCCAATTCCTGGGTGACAGCAGAGGAGATCTGCTTGGCAATCTTTTGCAGCTCCTTGGTGTCGGCCCCTTCCGACAGCTGCTTAATCAAGGCAACATCGGTTTCATTGATGGAGATGACAAAGTCGGTCTGTTTATCGGGGAAAAGGTTCTGGAGTACGTCGATGATCGACACATCGGCCGGTCCGACCTGACGCACCAGAAAGGCGGCCCGGGGGGCTTCCGAGACAAAGTGGAGCTCCTTGGCTTGGGTGTAGATGTCACCCAACAAAATATTGTCCGAGATAATATTTTTGACAAAGGTCGCCTTGTCATGTTTTTCCTCATAATAGGCCTTTGCTCCGTTGAAGGAGACCACAGACATGGCGCACAGCGACGCGGCTACTTCGTCCACGCCCTTGATAAAAGCGGCGTAGTCGAACTGTGGTCCCCAACCGGAGAGGGGCTTAAAGGTATTTCCCTCAAAGCAGGCGGGCTCATCCTCTGATGCCCGGATTGCCGCCGCTGCGCCTGGCCAATGCTCGCCAATGCAGGACAGTTCACTGCAGGCCACAACAGTCCCCTCCGAATCAATCACACCCACCGTGCGATTGATGCTGTCCTTCATTTGAAGCACGATACCCTGGAACATCCTGCTTGACACATCGATCCCTCCCATTTCTAAAAAAGGCGTTGTTATCATTATAACGAAACTCCCCCCAGTTTGGCAAGAGGGATTTGTCATTTTTTTGCTATTTTTTTGTGGAAAATGCCAAAGGGGCTTCATCCGCCTGAAACAGTGGCCCGTAAGGAGGCCAATTCTGCCCCTGTAAGAAGCCTCCAGGCCCCTGGCTCCAGCCCCTCATCCAGGGTCAGAGGCCCCATGGACAGCCGTTTCAGGGCCAGCACCGGTTTTCCGCGGGCGGCCAGCATCCGCTTGACCTGATGATACTTACCCTCCTGTAGGGTGATAAGGCAGGCGGAGCCGTCCCCCAGAGGTTTCAGTCCGGCGGGAAGACAGTGGGTTCCATCCCCGAGGACCAGTCCGGCAGCCAGAGCCTGACAGTCGTCCTGGTCCACCCAACCGTCCACCCGTGCCAGGTATACCTTGTCCACATGGCGCTTGGGGGAGAGGAGGCTGTGGGCCAGCGCTCCATCGTCCGTGAGGAGGAGGAGGCCCACTGTGTCCTTGTCCAGCCGCCCCACAGGAAACAGCCCCCGGCGGCGCAGATGGTCCGGGAGGAGGTCCAGCACCGTTTTTTGCCGGGCGTCCTTCGTGGCGGACAGCAGGCCCGCCGGCTTATGCAGCATCAGGTACACGAAGGGGGAGCAATCCACGGTCTGGCCGTCCACCTGAATCGAGGCGGTCGGGTCACATTTTTCCTCCGGCCTTTGGACTGGGCGGCCTTCCACCAGCACCCGACCCTGTCGGATCAGGTCCCGGACCTCCTTCCGAGACCAGCGGCCGGTGGCCGATAACAGCTTGTCGATGCGCTCCGGCATAAGGCTATCTCCTCTCAGATCACGCGCTTGTAAAAATGTTTACAAATTATTGTAGACATTTTCCAGGGAAGCGGGTAAAATATGGGGCAGAAGCTTGGTGAAAGCGCTGATAAGGAGGAACCGCCCATGAAAACCCTCTCCCGCTGGGTGTCCCGTTTTTGCTACAACCATCCCCGTCTGAGTATTGACGGGCTGATGAACTACATTGTGGCGGGGAATCTGCTTGTTTTTCTTCTGGATTTGTTCACCCACGGGATGTCCACCCGGTTTCTGGTGTTCAGTCCCGGATTGATTTTTCGAGGGGAGATCTGGCGGCTGGTGACCTTTATTTTTGTCCCCCTCAGCTTCAGTCCCCTGGCCTTTGTACTGTCGCTGCTGTTCTACTACTACATGGGCTCCCGGCTGGAGGCGGTGTGGGGCTCCTCCCGGTTTACCGTCTACTACCTGCTGGGGGCGGTGCTGAATGTGATTGTCGGTTTGTTGCTGGCCCTGCTCATCCCCTCCGCCAGGAACGGGGTGACAGCCAACATGACGTATCTGAACCTGTCCCTGTTCTTCGCCTATGCCACGCTATACCCGGACCTTCAGGTGCTCCTGGCCTTTTTGATTCCAGTGAAAATGAAGTGGCTGGCCTGGGTGGAGGCAGCTCTCTTCGCCTACCAGATTCTGGTCTATGTGGCCAACGGGCAGCTTGCCCTGGCACTGCTGCCGGTGATTGCCATTTTCAACTACCTGCTGTTCTTCTGGGACGAGCTGTCCGATTTCTCCCGCCGTACCCGGGACCGGGCGGTTCACAGGGTGGACCCCAAGACCATCAACTTCAAGCGGGCCCAGCGGGAGGTGCAGCAGCGCCGGGGCTACCTCCACAAGTGCGCCGTGTGCGGCGTTACTGACCAGGACGACCCCAGTATGGAGTTTCGCTACTGCTCCAAATGCAATGGATACTACTGCTACTGCATGAATCACATCAATAACCATATCCATGTTCAGTGATTTGGCGGCCTCCCTGGAGGGGGAGGCCGCTGTTTTTATGCTCTGCCGATGTCGGTGCGGAAGTGCATGTCCTGGAAGGAGATGGGCTTTGCCGCGGCGTAGGCGTTGGCGATAGCCCTCTCCAGGGTATCACCCAGAGCGGTGACGCCCAGCACACGCCCACCGGCTGTGAGGATTTCTCCTCCTTCGCCGGCTTTGGTGCCGGCATGGAAGACCACAGCGGATGTTCCGGCCCCCTCCAGGCCGGAGATGGGGAAGCCGCTTTGATACTTCACCGGATAGCCCCCGGAGGCAAGCACCAGACAGCAGGCCGCCCCGGACTTCCAGCGGATGTCCGCCTTGTCCAGCGTCCCGTCCACGCAGGCCTGGAAAATATCCATCAAGTCGCTGTCCAGCAGAGAGAGAACTGCCTGGGTCTCCGGGTCGCCAAAACGAGCGTTGTACTCCACCACCCGGGGCCCCTTGGGGGTGAGCATCAGTCCGAAGTAAATCACCCCCTGGAAGGGCCGGCCCTCTGCTTTCAGGGCGGCCACAGTGGGCAGGAAAATTTCTCTCATGCAGGTCTCCGCGACCTCCGGGGTGTAGTTGGGGGAGGGGGAGAAGGCCCCCATGCCCCCAGTGTTGGGGCCCTGGTTGCCGTCATAGGCCCGCTTGTGGTCCTGGCTGGAGGGCATACACACCAGATGCTCTCCGTCGCAGAAGGCCAGCACAGTCACCTCCGGGCCAGTCATACACTCCTCAATGACCACCGTGGAGCCGGAGGCTCCGAATTTTTTGTCCTCCATCATCTCCCGGACGGCGGTCTCCGCCTCCTCCACCGTGGCGGCCACCACCACCCCCTTGCCAAGGGCCAGACCGTCGGCCTTCACCACAATGGGGGCCCCCTGGGCCCGGATGTAGGCCAGGGCTTTTTCAAGCTCTGTAAAGGTTTCATACTTTGCAGTAGGGATGTGGTATTTTTTCATCAAACCCTTGGAGAAGGCCTTGCTGGCCTCGATAATAGCGGCGTTCTTCCGGGGGCCAAAGGCGGGGATGCCCGCCGCCTCCAGGGCGTCCACCATCCCCAGGGCCAGGGGGTCGTCGGGGGCCACCATCACAAAGTCGATGGCGTTGGCTTTGGCCCACCGCACCATTTCATCCACGTCTGTGGCCTTGATGGGGACGCACTCTGCCGTCTGGGCGATGCCCGCGTTGCCCGGGGCACAGTACAGCTTTGTCACCTTGGGGGACTGGGCCAGCTTCCAGCAGATGGCGTGCTCGCGCCCGCCGCCGCCCACCACTAAAACTTTCATAAGGGTGTCCTCCTTTTACTCTCGTTCCACATAGTCAATATATTGGCCGATACTTTTGGCCAGTGTCTGGAGGGCGGAATACTGCTCGGCTGAGGCGGGGAAGAGGACATAGCTGTCGCTGTTGATGTTGATGGCGGCCAGGCGCACCCCTTGGGCGCTCCATTTTTCCGTCAGGATATTGCACCAAAGGGGAATATCCTCGTTTTCATCAAACCAATCTGGGTTCATCTCGAGTCCCAACTTTTGGGAACCGTGGAGATTCTGAACGAAATAGGAAAAATCCTCCAGCTCGTCCTTCCAGTCCCGCTCACAGACCCAGCCGTGCTCCTCCAGAATGTCCACCATCCCCAACCACTGGATCTTCTCCAGGTCGTCGGCAGAGAGTACACACCGCTCCTTATAGCGCGCCTGGTGGGCCTCAAACCACGCCGCCGGGTCCCCAGTGCAGGCGGCAATGTCCGCCATGACCGCCTCGTCCCCGGCGGAGATGAGCTTTGCGATTTCCACCACGTTGGGGCCGAAGGGCTTACGCTCCGCCGCCGGGGCGGGTGGGACCGCTGGATCCGGGGATTGTTTCTTAAAAAAATCAAAAATTCCCATACGATTTCAATCGCCTTTCTATAATTCTCCCCAAGCAATGCAGTTGGGGGCGTTCTGAGTATGGAAAAATTCCAGTGCGCACACCAGATTTCGTTCTCCTGCTGGAAGCAGGTCTCCAGGCGGGTTTTGTACTCCTCGAAGGAGGCGCAGGGGAAGGAGCCGTCGTTGCTGCTGATAAACATAAGCGTCCCCCTTCCGGTCAGTGGTGGAACAGACGCATTCCGGTGAAGGCCATGACCATGCCGTATTTGTCAGCGGTCTCGATGACCTGATCGTCCCGGATGGAGCCGCCGGGCTGGGCAATGTACTGCACGCCAGACTGGCGGGCCCGTTCCACGTTGTCCCCGAAGGGGAAGAAGGCGTCAGAGCCCAGGGTGACGCCGGAGAGCTTGTCAATCCACGAAGCTTTTTCCTCCAAGGAGAGGCCGTTGGCAATAAAATCATCAATCGCGTTGTCCCGGTCAGGGCGGCGGACGTCGGCAGGGAAGGGGAGGGAAAGCACCTTGGGATGCTGCCGCAGCCACCAGATGTCCGCCTTATTCCCGGCTAGACGGGTGCAGTGAATGCGGCTCTGCTGACCGGCTCCTACGCCCAGGGTTTGTCCATCCTTTACATAGCAGACGGAGTTGGACTGGGTGTACTTCAGGGTAATCAGGGCCAGCAGCATGTCATGTCTGGCCTGCTGGGGCAGGTCCTTGTTCCGGGTGACGATATTTTCCAGCATCTTTTCGTCAATGGTCAGGTCGTTGTACCCCTGCTCGAAGGTGATACCGAAGATGCTCCGCCGCTCAATGGGAGCGGGGGAGTAGTCCGGGTCAATTTTCACCACGTTGTAGCCCCCCTTGCGCTTGGTCTTCAGGATTTCCAGGGCCTTTTCAGTGTAGCCAGGGGCGATGATGCCGTCGGAGACCTCCAGAGCCAGAAAGCGGGCGGTGTCCTCGTCGCATATGTCAGACAGGGCGGCCCAATCGCCGAAGGAGCACAGCCGGTCGGCGCCCCGGGCCCGGATGTAGGCGCAGGCAATGGGGGACAGGTCTCCCTCTGGGGCAAAACAGATGTGCCGTTCGGTGTCGCTGAGGGGAAGACCCAGGGCAGCTCCGGCAGGGGAGACGTGCTTGAAGGAGGCGGCGGCGGGCAGACCAGTGGCCCGCTTCAGGGCCTTTACCAGCTGCCAGGAGTTGAGAGCGTCCATAAAGTTGATATAGCCTGGCTTACCGTTGAGTACCTCCAGAGGCAGCTCGCCCTCCTCCATAAAAATGCGGGCAGGCTTCTGGTTGGGGTTGCAGCCGTATTTCAGTTCCAATTCGGTCATCTTCTGCACTCCTTTTTCTGGATTCGGACCCAGCTCCGGGCCGTCCAGAGATTTCGGGGCTATTATACCTGATTCCCAGAACCATTGCAAGGCTTTGTGTAAAGCCCAGGAAAAACCTTACAGGGATTTTCAAGAGAACAATGGAAAATTCCCGTTGCAAATTTCTGCGGAGCGGTGTATACTATATCAGTAGGACTGCGCACCTCCACTGGTCCTCTGACCTGCCTGTGAAAGAGCAGGCCGCCTGCATTCCCACGACCTTCTGCCGGCCGGACAGCAAGCGGACCATCCAGTGTTATGGAGGGAAGCCATTTTATCAAGCGCGCACCCAAGATTTGGACGTGGAAGGCGTGGAATTGGCAGTTCAATTATGGAGAAGAGAAAGGACGTGCGTTTATGCGAAAAAGCATCAAGAAAATGGTGGGGATCCGGGTGGCTGCGGCGCTGGTTTCCATCCTTCTGTTCAGCCTGATGATTGTAATCAGTATTGTCCGTATTCAAAGCAGCCAGACAGCCGCATCCCAGGCCAACGCGCTGCTGGACCGGGCCCTTCGGGCAGAATCTGCGCACTACAAATGGTCGGCTAATTTGAGCAACGCCCTGTACGCCGGCACAGAATTTACCGGCAGCATTGACCCCACTACCTGTGTACTGGGGCAGTGGCTTTACGGAGAGGCAGGCACGGAGGATTCCACCGTTCTGGATCTGCGCAATAAGAAGCTGGAGCCTCTGCACAAGGAACTGCATGAGTCGGCTACCTATGTGTTAAATCTGCTGGCGGCGAATCCCGGCCAGGCACAGGACTACTACCAGAACACCATCCAGACAAACTTGACCACGCTGGTGGGGTATCTGGACCAGGTCGTGGACCGTGGAACCACACTGAGTGAGGAGAGCGAGACCCAGATGCGGCAGACTATTGCCAGCATCTGCATCATCTCGGCGGTCTGTCTGGCTCTGGCCCTGTTCTGTATGGCAAGCCTGATTCAGTACGTTCTCCGCCAGGTGGTCAAACCGATTATCAACATTACAGAAAGTAGCCGACCCCTTCAGGAGGGACATCTGGAGTTGGATCTGCCCTACCATGCGGAGAACGAACTGGGAGACCTGGCCAGGACCCTGAACCAGTCCATGGAACTGATCCGCAGTTACGTAAGCGATATCAACCGCATGATGGGCCAGCTCTCGCAGGGGAACTTCGATGTACATACCTCCACCGCTTTTATCGGGGACTTCCAGTCCATCCAGACCTCACTGGAAAGCTTTACATCCACCATGTCCTCTGCTCTGGCGCAGATTGTCCAGGTGGAGCATCGTATCTCCGGGAACGCAGACCAGCTGTCCAGCAGCTCACAGGCGCTGGCCCAGGGGGCGACTGAGCAGGCCAGCGCGGTCCAGGAGCTGTACGCCACTTTGGACGATCTGTCCAAGGGTGCCCAGCAGAACGTGAAGGTTGCCGCCGGCGCGCAGCAGCAGGCAATCCTGACCGGGGAGCAGGTTGCAGCCAGCGGCAAGCAGATGGAGGATATGGTGTCCGCCATGGAGGACATCAGCAATACCTCCCGGCAGATTGGGCAGATTATTGCCACTATTGAAAACATCGCATTCCAGACCAACATCCTTGCCCTGAATGCGGCCGTGGAGGCTGCTCGGGCCGGTACAGCGGGAAAGGGTTTCACCGTTGTGGCGGACGAGGTTCGCAGCCTGGCGGCCCAGTCCGACCAGGCTGCCAAGGCCACCAAGGAGCTGATTGAGAATTCTGTTCAGGCCACTGACCGGGGCAGCCGGATTGTGGGCGAGGTCTCGGAGGCACTGAAGAAGACCATGCAGCTGGTGTCTGCTTCTAACGATGAGATTGGCAATATCGCTGAGGTGGTGCAGGGAGAAGCCGAATCGATCCACCAGGTCACAGAAGGGATTGGGCAGATTTCCTCGGTTATTCAGATGAACTCGGCCAGCAGCGAGGAGGCCGCGGCAGTGAGTACCGAGCTGTTCAGCCAGGTTCGCCTGTTGCAGGACCAGACCAGCCGGTTCCGCCTGAGGGAAAAAGCCGGCCTTACCAGTTGATTTTTCCCAACTCGCTTTTGGGGTCCTCTGGGAAAAATGCCTCTGTGAGTCCTGTCCCCTCGGAACAGGAATACGAAAAAGAATTGGCACTTGATTTGAAAGCAGGGCAGGGGAACCCCGCCCTGCTTTTTCATGAAAAACGGAGGGAATTGTTATGATTCAAAAGGCAGATCTTCATACCCACAGCACCGCCTCTGACGGGCAATACGCTCCGGCTTCTTTGGTACAGTTTGCCAAAGCACGGGGGATTGAAGTATTGGCTCTGACCGACCATGATACTTTAAGTGGACTGGAGGAGGCCGAGCGGGCGGGAGAGAAGCTGGGGCTGACTGTCCTGCGAGGGGTGGAGCTGGGGGCGAAGGAGTACCGGAACCTTCATATTCTGGGGTACGGTTTTTCCAAGGAAACGCCCGGTTTGAGAGAGCTGTGTGAAAAAATGCGGGCCGGCCGGGACGAGAGGAAATATCGCATCATTGACTTCCTTCGGGAAAAGGGGGTGGAGATTTCTCTGGCAGAGGTGGAGGAGGCGGCTGGCGGGGATATCATCAGCCGCCCGCACTTTGCCCAGGTGATGGTGCACCGGGGTTATGTTTCCACAAACCGAGAGGCCTTCGACCGCTACCTGGATACAGAGGAGTACCAGCGTATTGAGCGCTTCAAGGCAGACGCTCAAACCTGCGTGGAGGCAATCCGAACGGCTGGCGGGCGGGCGTCCCTGGCCCACCCCTATCAGGTTGGTCTGGAGGAGGAAGACCTAGAGTCCCTGGTCAGGCAGCTGAAGGAGTACGGCCTGGAAGGGATCGAGTGCTGGTACCCACGACACTCCCCGGAGCAAACTGCCTTTTACCTCCGGTTGGCTGAGCGGTACGGCCTTCACATCACCGGAGGCAGCGATTTTCATGGAGAAAAAGTGAAACCGGATATCCAGTTGGCGGCCTGGGAATTGGAGATGGACTGGCTACTTGCGTAAATACAAGAAAATGCTCCCCCGCCATCTTGGCGGGGGAGCATTGTTGTGGAATCAGCAGCAACCGAAATCCTGCTCGGTGCGGTCAATAATCTCGTCCTGAAGGGGTTTATCCAGGTTACGGAAGTAGTCGCTGTAGCCCGCCACGCGGACAATCAGGTCACGGTACTCCTCAGGATTCTGCTGGGCCTTCAGCAGGGTTTCACGGCCCACCACGTTAAACTGAATGTGGTGGCCATCCATGTCGAAGTAGGCGCGGATCAGGTCAGCCAGGTTATCTAAGCCCTGCTCGCCAGCCAGCACCTCGGGGGTGAACTTCTGGTTCAGCAGAGTGCCGCCGGTCTTCAGGTGGTCCATCTTGGCACAGGACTTGATGACGGCGGTGGGGCCGTTGGTATCGGCACCCTTCTCGGGGGAAATGCCCTCCGACACGGGCTTGTGGGCCAGACGGCCGTTGGGGCTGGCAATCATCACATCGCCGAAGTAGACGTGGCAGGTGGTAGGTAGCATATCCACCCGGTAGCTACCGCCCCGCATGTTGCGGCGGGCGCACACATTATCCAGGAAGGCGTTGAACACCTGCTTCATCAGGTTGTCGGCATAGTCGTCGTCGTTGCCGTATTTGGGGGTCTTGTCGTGGACCAAGCTGTAGATCTTGTCATAGCCCTCAAAGTTGGCGTTCATAGCGTCCATCAGCTCGGCGATGGTGAAGTTCTGGTTGTCGAAGACATTGTACTTGATGGCGGACAGGGAGTCGGTGATGGTGCCAGTGCCCACGCCCTGGATCACGCTGGTGTTGTACCGGGCACCGCCGGCGTTGTAGTCCTCGCCCCGGGCGATACAGTCGTTGGTGAGGATAGACAGGAAGGGGACAGGCATGTACTTGGCATACAGGGCCTCGATGACGTTGGAGCCCCGGACCTTGATGTCCAGGAAGTAGTTCATCTGGGTGAGGTAGGCGTTCCACAGCTCGTCATAGGTCTTGAAGTTCCGGGCGTCGCCGGTCTGGGGACCCAGCTGCTTGCCGGTCATGGGATCCACGCCGTTGTACAGGGTGATCTCCAGAATCTTGGGCAGGTTGAAGTAGCCCTGGAGAATATAGGCCTCGTTGCCGAAGGCGCCAGTCTCCACGCAGCCGGAGCAACCGCCCTTCCGGGCGTCCTCCAGGGACTTGCCGGCGTTCATCAGCTCCTGAATGATGGCCTCGGTGTTGTAGAAGGCGGGCTGGCCCCAGCCCTCCCGGGCGACCTCGCAGGCGCGCTTCAGGAACTTACGGGGGTTCTTTCGGCTGATCTGCACGTTGGAGTTGGGCTGAACCAGTTTCATCTCATCCATGCAGTCCAGGATAATATAGGAGACCTCGTTTACGCCGTCCTCGCCGTCGGGGGTGACACCGCCAGTGTTGATGTTGGCGAAATCGGTATAGGTGCCGCTCTCCTTCAGAGTGACGCCCACCTTGGGCGGTGCGGGCTGGTTGTAGAACTTGACCCACAGGCACTCCATCAGCTCCAGAGCCTGGTCCCGGGTGAGGGTGCCGTCCTCCACGTCCTTTTCATAGAAGGGGCCCAGGTGCTGATCGAAGTGGCCGGGGGAGTAGGCGTCCCAGGGGTTCAGCTCGGTGGTGACGGCCAGGTGTGTGAACCAGTATGTCTGGATGGCCTGATAGAAGGTCTGGGGCTTGTGGGCGGGGACCACGTCACAGTTGGCGGCGATCTGGAGCAGTTCCTTTTTCCGCTGCTCGTCGGTGCAGGTTTCCGCCATCTCCCGGGCCAGCTTGCCGTAGCGCTCACCCAGAATCATGATAGCGTCGCAGCAGATGCTCATAGCATTGAGCTGGTTGCGCTTGTCAATGGCCTTGGGGTCATTCATGTAGTCCAGGTTGGCCAGAGCCTGCTTGATGTCCTCTTGGTAATCCAGATAGCCCTTCTCGTAAATCTTCACAGAGCCCACCGTATGGCCGGGGCCGCGCTGCTCCATAAACTCGGTAAAGATGCCGGCGGCATAGGCGTCACGCCACTCATCGGTCATGCTGTCCAAGATCTTTTTGCGCATGGTGCGGTCCTTCCAGAAGGGGATGATCTGCTCCTCCTGGATCTTGATATCCTCGGGGGTGACGGTGAAGTTGACCACCTTACGGTCGTTCATGTTGTGCATATCCTCGACTGTGTGGCAGCACAGCTCGGGGAAGCTGGGAGCGGCCTGGGGGAAGTCGCCCTTCTCGCCCACAATCAGTTCACCCTCGCCGATGTAGAGCGTCTTATGCTCAAAGATGTGCTTCAGCGTCAGAGCACGCAGCTCGGGGATGGAAACCTTGCCCTCATACAGCTGGTACGCCTCTGTTTCCAGAACGGCGCGCTCCATGTAAATGCGGGGCTGGGTCTCCACGCTCAGCTTTCTGAGCTTTTTGATACGGTCGTTCATACCAAGTTCTGCCATTGCCATTGTATTACCCTCCTATTTTAATATTTGAGAATCCGTTCTGCCGGAAGACCTCAACGGTCCGGTTGAGCCACGCCTCATCGGGCGCGCCCATGGTGTCGCTGTCATAGGGCAGATCCAGCTTTTCATACTTTCCGCTGCCGGTGTTGTGGTATTTCAGAAGGTTGACGCGGAAAACGTTGATCCGGTTTTCCTGGAGAAAATGAATGACGCTCTCAATATATGCGTCGGTGGCATTGACTCCTGCAATCAAAGGCAGGCGGATGTTGATTTTTCCGCCATCCTGGCTGAGACGCTTCAGGTTTTCCAGAATCAGGTGGTTATCCACCCCCATGTACGCCTTGTGGGCCTCCGGGTCCATCAGCTTTATGTCGTACAAAAAAGTATCTGTGTAGGGGAGAACTCGCTGGATATGCGCATAGGGAACGTGGCCACAGGTGTCGATGTCTACACTGTACCCCTTGTTGTACAGCCGCCGGACCAGCTCCTCCATATAGTCCATGTCCTGGGCCAGCACCTCGCCTCCAGAGAGGGTAACGCCGCCCCCGGACTGCTCATAAAACATCCGGTCTTTTTCCAGCAGCTTCACCAGCTCTTTGAGGTCGTACTCTTTGCCGGCCATCTCCCGGGCGTTGTGGAGGCAGACGTCTGCACAGGCGCCGCACAGCTTGCAGGCATCCCGGTTGATCTGGGCCTTGTGGTCGGGACCCGCAATGGAGATGGCCTTCTCAGGACAAGCGGGGACGCAGGCGCCGCAGCCGGTGCAGCGGCTCTTCTGGACAAGCAGGTCCTGGTGGTACTTCTGGCTCTCCGGGTTGTGGCACCACCGGCAGGAGAGGGGACAGCCCTTAAAGAAGACGGTGGTGCGGATACCGTCTCCGTCGTGGACAGAGTACTTTTGAATATTGAAGATCAAGGGCTTGTGCATGGGGACCACTCCCTTCATTCTATGCCGCTAAACTTGTACTAGAATCCGTCTTAGACTGCATTCTAGTTTCATCCTTATTATAGCGTATCCTGACCAAAAATGCAAGGGGGTAATGGGAAAAATTTTTGCATTTTCGCAAAAACTCCTGCCGCTGAAAAAGGGGCTTCCACTGCTTCCGGGTGCTGCCGCCTGTCGGGTGTTTTACCGGTCAAAGCGGCGGTAGAAGGCCCGGGTCAGGTCAATAAAGGTACGGGCAGCGGGGGAGAGGAACCCGTTTTTCTTGTACACTACCGCCGTGGGGCAGGTGAGCGGGGGCTCTCCTACAGTGAAGCAGGCCAGCCGGTCCAGGTAGGGGGTGCGGGAGATGCCGCTCTCTTGAAGGAAAGCAAAGCCCATATTTTCCGCAGCCAGATGGATGGCTGTGGTGTTGTTGGTGGTAATCAACACATTTTGCAGCTCCACATTGTAGATAGAGAAGGTGTTTTTCAGCAGCTTGGACAGTCGCCAGTCGGGGGGCAGCATGATGACCCGTTCGTGCTCCAGCAGCCGCAGGTCGGGGAAGGAAACGGGGGCATCCCAGGGACTGTTCAGCCCCTGGAGCAGGGGATGGTCCCGATGTCCCACCAGAAAGACGTGCTCCTGCATGATCTGTTCATAGGTCAGCTCGGTCTGGTCGTTTGGGATATACATAACACAAAAGTCCACCACATTGTCTGCCGCCAGTTCCTCCAGCTCCGGGACCGGGGCCTCGTGCAGGATCACCTGAACGTCGGGGTATTGGGGGGTAAAGAGGGGCAGAATGTCAGGCAGAAGGGTGGAGCCCCGCCAGGTGGAGACCCCAATATGAAGCATCGGTCGCTTCCTGTCCTGGAGGTCCCGCAGATCGCAGGTCAGCTGCCGGTCCAGAAAGCTCTGCCGCTCCAGATAGGCATGAAAGAGGTCCCCCGCCGGGGTGAGCTTCAGGGGCGTATGGGATCGGTCCAGCAGCTGAACCCCCAGGTTGGCCTCCAGCTTGGCCAGATACTGGCTCAGGTAGGGCTGGGAGAGGTACAGCCGCTCCGCCGCCTTAGAGATGCTCTGCTCCTTGATGATGGTGAGAAAATATTCGGGATTTTTCATATACATGGCATGTGCCCTCCAACAAGATCAATCCTCTGAAATCATGTAGGCCGCACGCCGCCTTCCTGGGGAGCGGCGGTTACATGGGCTTCAAGTTTTTGTGGAGCCGCTCCACCATCCAGGCCAGCCGATTCTCCCGCCCAGCATCTGTTTTTGCGTCGAAATACGCCCGTGTGTAGGTTTTCTTCACCGACAAGGGCATGGCCAGGAAGTTGGCGCAGGCGGGCTCATGCCCCTCCAGCAGTGTGGACAGGCAAGCAATCTGCTCCTCAGTGATTGCCGGGGGCTGCGGGGCGAGCCACTGGCCGTTTTGCTTGGCCTCCTCAATTTTCTGCCTGCCGAAGTCCGTCATAAGCCCCCGGGCCTCCAGGATTTGGGCCAGCGCCTTATTTTTTTCCGACCATTTACTCTGGGCCCGGCGCATCGAAAAATATTTTCGATAGGTTTTGTTGTCAATGCGCTGCATCTGTCCGTCAATCCACCCAAAGCAGAGAGCCTCCTCCAGAGCTTCTCCCGCCTGGATGGTCTTCGGTCCGCCAGCCTTGCCGAACAGGAGCCAGACGCCGGCGCAGGATAGGCAGTGCTCAGAAAGCCAGCTTCTGAATTCTTCCCGGTTGGAAAATTCCAACATGTCGCTCATTTTGTTTGCCTCCCCTCGTCTGCCCTGCCAGCGGTGGGCAGAGCGCCTGCATCGCCTCTGGTTCCAGGCTTTTTTATTATATCGTCCCCTGTGGTCCTGTGTCAATTCCCCCTGTTTGGTCGGGGCGAGTTTTGACACGGAAGAACATTGGTAAAAAATTTTCTTGACAGAGGAGAGCTGGCGGCGTATAATCAGTGTATCCATATGGAAAAAGCGTTGATGAGGACCGCACCCTACGGCATCCAACAGAGAGACCGGGCCACCGTGCTGAAAGCCTGGTTGGGAGAGACAGGGCTGCGCAACACTTCTGAGCTGACGGTTCGATCCCCGGCAGGGGCTGAGGGCTGTCCGGCCTCCCACCGTTACCAGGGCTCGAAAGAGGCCCCTTGTTGGAGGGGCAACGCGGGTGGTACCGCGGAATCATGAAACGGATGATTTCGTCCCGGGTCGTATTTTGCAGATACGACCCGGGACTTTTTGTATTTCGGGCCGTATCAAGAAAGGAAGAGGTCCCATGAAATTTATCACAGAGTACGCCAAACGGCCTGTCCTCTGCCAGGAAATTTTTTCCGGCGAGCTGGACGGCCAGACTGTCTGCATAAAGGGGGCGGTTCATACCCTGCGGGAGCTGGGAGGCGTCAGCTTTTTTACCCTGCGTCTGGGAGACGGCCTGCTTCAGGTTGTCTGCTCTCCTCGGCTTCTGCCCGAGGAACTGACCGAGGAGTGTACCGCCGCAGTCACCGGGGCGGTGCAGGCGGAGGCACGGGCTCCCGGGGGCCGGGAGCTGCATCTGGAGCACATTGAGCTCCTGTCCCGGCCCGCCGCCCCTCTGCCGGTGCCGGTTTCCAGCTGGAGGCTGAACCTGAACATGGACATCGAGCTGTCCCTGCGGCCTGTGGTGCTGCGCAGCCTCCAGCGGCGTGCCGTCTTCAAGCTCCAGGAGGGGTTCTCCAGGGCCTTTCGGGAGTACCTGACCGGGGAGGGCTTCACCGAGATCCACACCCCCAAGATTGTCCACGCCGGGGCGGAGGGGGGCAGTAACATCTTCCGTCTGGACTACTTTGGGCGGAAGGCGTTTTTGGCACAGTCCCCCCAGTTCTACAAGCAGACCATGATGGGGGTTTTCCCCCGGGTTTTTGAGGTGGCCCCTGTGTTCCGGGCGGAGAAGCACAACACCCCCCGCCACCTGAACGAGTATACCTCTATGGACCTTGAGATGGGCTACCTGGATACCTTTGAGGATTTGATGGCGCTGGAGACCGGCTTTTTGCGGTATGCCATGGAGCTGCTGCAGACCCGGTACGCCGAGGATTTGCAGCGCCTGAAGGTAAGTCTGCCAAAGACAGACCAGATTCCTGCCGTCCGCTTTGACGAGGCCAAGCGGCTGGCCTCGGAGAAGTACGGCCACCCCATTCGAGACCCCTATGACCTGGAGCCCGAGGAGGAGCACAACATTGGCCGTTATTTTCAAGAGGAGTATGGGGCGGACTTTGTCTTTGTCACCCACTATCCCAGCAAAAAGCGTCCCTTTTATGCCATGGACGACCCCGGCGATCCCAGATTTACCCTGTCCTTTGACTTGCTGTTCCGGGGAATGGAGGTGACCACCGGCGGCCAACGGATCCATGACTACCAGGAACAGGTAGACAAGATGCGCTCCAGGGGCATGGACCCGGAGGAATTTACCAGCTATTTGATGGCCCACAAGCATGGTCTGCCGCCCCATGGCGGCCTGGGCATCGGCCTGGAGCGGCTCACTGCCCGGCTGTGCGGTCTGGACAACGTGCGCAGTGCCAGCCTTTTCCCCCGGGACCTGGGCCGGCTGGAGCCATGAAGAGAGAAGGAGGCAGAACATGAAAATTACAGAGGAAATGGTGGACTATATCTCCGTCCTGTCCCGTCTGAAGCTGGAGCCTGAGGAAAAGGAGCAAATGACGAAGGAACTGGAACAGATCCTGGCCTATATGGATGTGCTGAATAAGATGGATACCGGGGGTGCAGAGCCGGTGAGCCAAAGCATCCGCCTGAAAAACGTCTTGCGGGAGGACGAGGTGAGGCCCTCTACGGACCGGGCGGAGCTACTGAAAAACGCACCGGAGGCGGATGGGGAGACCTTTCTGGTTCCCAAGGCGGTGGAGTGAGGAGGAGCAACTATGAAAGAGATGCAAACTTGGACCGCCCTCCAGCTAGGGGCGGCCATCCGCAAAGGCGAGGTGTCCATTGAGGAGACGGTCCTCTCCGCCCTGGAGCGCATCGAGGAGACCGCGGCACTGAACAGCTTCCTGACACGCACCGGGGAGCAGGCCCTGGAGCGGGCGAGAGCCCTCCAGGCCGGGGCAAAGGGGGCGGACGCCCCCCTCTACGGTGTGCCCATGGCCATCAAGGACAATATCTGCACCAGGGGGGTGCGGACCACCTGTGCCTCCAAAATCCTGGGGGACTTTGAGCCCCCCTACGACGCCACCGCGGTGGAGCGGTTGGAGGGGGCGGGGGCGGTCTGCCTGGGCAAGCTGAACATGGACGAGTTTGCCATGGGATCCACCACCGAGACCTCCTTCTACGGCCCCACCCGCAACCCCTGGGATCCAGAGCGAGTCCCCGGCGGCTCCTCCGGCGGGGCGGCGGCGGCCGTGGCTTCCCGCGTCTGCTGGTACGCCCTTGGTTCGGACACAGGCGGCTCCATCCGCCAGCCTGCTTCCTACTGTGGTGTCACCGGCATCAAGCCCACCTATGGGGCGGTTTCCCGGTACGGCCTGATTGCCTATGCCTCCTCTCTGGATCAGATTGGCCCCCTGGCCCAGGATGCTGCCGACTGCGCGGCCGTGCTGGACGTCATCTGCGGCCGGGACCCCAGGGACAGCACCAGTCTGGGATTTCAGGGCAGCCTGCTGGAAAGCCTGAATGGGGAGATACGGGGCATGAAAATTGGCATTCCCACCGACTGCTTTGGCGACGGCCTGGATTCAGAGGTAAGGCGAGCGGTTCTGAGGGTGGCCGATGTCCTGAAGGTCCGGGGAGCGGAGCTGGTGGAGTTTGACTTCCCGGTCATGCAGTATGTGGTACCCACCTATTATATGATTGCCGCTGCCGAGGCCAGCTCCAACCTGTCCCGGTTTGACGGGGTGAAGTATGGCTGGCGCGCCCCGGATTATGAAGACCTGACCGACCTGTACTGCAAGACCCGCACCCAGGGCTTTGGCCCGGAGGTGAAGCGACGGATTCTGCTGGGTACCTTTGTACTGTCCTCGGGCTACTATGACGCCTGCTATAAAAAGGCGCTCCAGGTAAAGGGGATCATCAAGGAGGCTTTTGACGAGGCCTTTGGCCGCTGTGATTTGATGCTCACCCCTGTGGCTCCCGCCACCGCGCCCAGACTGGAGGAGAGCTTGTCCGCCCCCCTTCAAATGTACCTGTCGGATATCTACACTGTGTCGGTGAACCTGGCTGGTCTGCCTGGGCTGTCCATGCCCTGCGGCTTTGACGCCAAGGGAATGCCCATTGGAGCCCAGCTCATCGGTCCGGCGCTGGGCACCTTCCCTGTGCTCAACGCGGCCCACGCCTTCCAGCTGGAGACAGATTACCACAAACAATCGCCCAAGGAAAGGGAGGGATGCTGATATGACCTGGGAAACGGTGATTGGACTGGAGACCCATGTGGAGCTGGCCACCAGGACAAAAATTTTCTGCTCCTGCACTACCCGGTTCGGCGGAGCCCCCAACACCCACTGCTGTCCTGTTTGCACCGGGATGCCGGGCACGCTGCCGGTGGTGAACAAGAAGGTGGTTGAGTTCGCCGTCCAGGCGGGGCTGGCGCTGAACTGCGAGATCACCCGGAAAAACCGCTTTGACCGGAAGAACTACTTCTACCCCGATCTGCCCAAGGCCTATCAGGTGTCCCAGCTCTATCTGCCCATTGCCCGAAATGGCCGGGTGCCCATCCACACCGACACAGGGGAGAAGGTCATTCGTATCCACGAGCTGCACATGGAGGAGGACGCGGGCAAGCTGGTCCACGACCCCTGGATTGACCAGACCCGGTGTGACTATAACCGGTGCGGGGTGCCCCTGATTGAGATTGTCACCGAGCCCGACTTCCGCACGGCAGAGGAGGTTATTGCCTACCTGGAGAAGCTGCGCTCTACCTTAGAATACCTAGGCGTATCCGACTGCAAGATGCAGGAGGGGTCCCTTCGTTGTGATGTAAACCTGTCCGTCCGCCCCGCCGGGTCGGAGGAACTCGGTACCCGGACGGAGACAAAGAACCTGAACTCCTTTAAGGCGATTGCCCGGGCCATTGCCTATGAGACCCGCCGGCAGATCGAACGGCTGGAGGAGGGGAAGCCTGTGGTACAGGAGACCCGCCGGTGGGATGATAACAAGGATGCCACCTTTTCTATGCGCTCCAAGGAGAACGCACAGGACTACCGCTATTTTCCAGAGCCTGATCTTCCGCCCTTGGAGCTGTCGGAGGCGTATCTGGAGGCGCTGCGCGCCCGTCAGCCCGAGATGGCGGAGGAACGAAGGGTACGGTATCAGCACGAATACGGCCTGTCGGAGCAGGACGCCGCCCTGTTGACCGGACAGAAGGCCCTGGTGGACTTCTTCGAGGCGGCCGTGGCCCTGGGCGCCCCGGCACGAGAGGTTACCAACTGGATGCTGGGGGACATGCTGCGCCGCCTGAAGGAGGAAGAGCTGGAGCCCAAAGCCATGAAGCTGACCCCCGGCAATCTGGTCAAACTGATCGGTCTGGTGTCCCAAGGGAAAATCAACCGAAACACCGCCTCCAAGGTATTCCGAGCGGTGTTCCCTGATAACGCTGACGCGGAGGAGTATGTCAGAGTCCATGGCCTGGAACAGATTCAGGATGAGGAACTGGTGTCCCGCACAGTGGAGCAAGTGCTTGCCGCCAATGCGGCCGCGGCGGCAGATTACCGGGCAGGGAACCCCAAGGTGCTGGGTTTTCTGGTGGGGCAAGTGATGAAGGCACTGAAAGGAAAGGTGGATCCCAGGGCGGTAAACCAGGCTGTCCAGGAGATGCTGGAGGATTCATCCCGGGCGGGTCCAGGGCCCCTTGAAATTTTGTAGGGTTGCACAAAAGTTACTCAAATGTGTGAAATTCCATTTTTAGCCGATGGCGTATCTCAAGAAAAAAACAGGGGGAGGGCGACAGTGGGTATGGCTGTGCCCGTCTCTCCAAGGGAAAGGGGCGCAAGGGTTTTCCTCAGCGAAGAGAACACGTTCCACAGGAAAAGGATGAAAATCCCAATTTTGTCATCGTACATACTTTCGTACAAAAAACCGCCGGTTTTCGTTGAAACCGGCGGTTTTTTGTAAAAATCTTTTTGGAATGGAAAAGGTAAAAACCCTTGCATTTTTTGGTTGCAGACGATATACTTGGAGAGCGAAGTGGAGTGAAGTGGGTAAAAAGGCCATCAAAGTGGAGCGATCGTGGAGGAGAGGTGAAGGGGCGTGACCGGCACATACGAGCACAGCATTGACGCCAAGGGCCGCCTGTTTATCCCAGCCAAGCTTCGAGAGGAGCTGGGAGTCACCTTCTACCTGGCAATGGGCGTGGACACCTGCCTGGCGATCTACCCCCAAGCCACCTGGGACCGCTTTACAGAGAAGTTTGCCTCCCTTCCCATGAGCCAGTCCAAGGTTATGCGTCCTCTGTTTGCAAACGCAGCCAAGTGCGAGCTGGACAGCCAGGGCCGTATTGTGATTCCCCAAAAGCTGCGAAAATATGCCGGTCTGGAGAAGGACGTAGTTATCCTGGGAGTCCATGACCGGGCGGAAATCTGGGCTGCCGACACCTGGCAGGCCCAGGAGGAGGAAGAGATGACCCCGGAGAAGATGGCGGCCTGTATGGCGGAGTTGGGATTTTAAATGGAGAAAAATTTCACGCACCGTCCGGTCCTGCTGGAGGAGAGCCTTCAGGCTCTGCGCCTCCGGCCTGACGGAATCTATTTGGATGGTACCCTGGGCCGGGGGGGCCACAGCCGGGAGATTGCCCAGCAGCTGACCACGGGCCGGCTGATCTGCGTGGACCGGGACCAGGCGGCCCTGGAGGCTGCTCAGACACGGCTGGCCCCCTGGATGGAGCGGATTACCCTGGTTCACAGCAACTTTGACCAGATAGCCAGTATCTTGGATGAGCTGGGGCTGGAAGGTGTCGACGGGATGCTCTTTGACCTTGGGGTGTCCTCTCCGCAGCTGGACGACGAGACCCGAGGCTTCTCTTACATGTCTGATGCCCCTTTGGATATGCGAATGGACCAGAGCGAGGGGCTGACTGCCGCTCAGGTGGTGAACACCTGGAGTCAGGAGGAGCTGCGCCGCATTCTCACACAGTATGGAGAGGAACGCTGGGCGTCCCAGATCGCTGCCGCCATTGTCTGGGCGCGTCCGCTGGAAACCACCCTGGAGCTTGTGGATGTAATCAAGGGGGCTATGCCGGCCCGCGCCCTGCGGGAGAAGCAGCACCCTGCCAAACGCAGCTTTCAGGCCATCCGCATTGCGGTAAACGATGAGCTGGCTTGTGTGGAGCGGATGCTCCAGGCAGCGGTGCCCCGACTGAACCGGGGGGGGCGGCTGGCAGTCATCACCTTCCACTCATTGGAGGACCGAATTGTCAAAACCCAGCTGGCCCAGTTTGCCCAGGGTTGTATCTGTCCGCCGGACTTTCCCGTGTGCGTTTGCGGACGGACCCCAGATGTGACCTTGCTCTCGCGGAAGCCAATCCTGCCTACCCGGCAGGAGATTGAAGAGAACCCCCGTGCCCGCAGCGCCAAGCTTCGTGCAGCGGAAAAACGGAAAGAGCCCAGGCTGTAGGCGATACAACCGTTCCAAGGGGCTTTGCACCAAGGAAAAGCAGGAGGGAATGACATGGCATCTCGCCGGCGTTCCACAACCACATATGACACCTATGGCAGTGTAGCCTATGCTCCGGCTTATGACGGTTCCGCCGTTCGCGCTCCCCACCGGAGGGAAGAGCCTGTTCCCCAGCCTAAGGCTCGTCCCCGTCATAAGGCCCTCACCCGGGCCCAGGTCCGTGTACGGGAAGCGGGAAAGGTGGCCCCCTTTGCTGTGGTCGGCTTTGCGGCAGTGGCGGTTTTTGCTGTCCTGCTGGTGATGAGCTATGCCCAGCTGACTGTGGCCAATGGGGAGATGGTTTCACTCCGGCGGCAGCTGTCCGCCCTCCAGGAGGAAAATGTCACCTTAACGGCCCAATATGAAAGGGTTTTCGACTTGGATACCATTCAAGCAGCGGTGGGGGATACCATGGTCCGGCCTACCAGCGAGCAGGTGGTGTATATTGACCTGTCCGAGCCGGACACTGTGGTGGTCCATGCTCCAGCCTCTGTGAGAGGAATGGATGGGGCGCTGCGCGGGGTGGAGGAGATATTTGAGCGCGTTGCCGCATATTTCCGGTAGCGCCGCCATATAGATGAGCGATGAAAACTGTGACAGCTGTACAGAGAGAGCGGGAACCGTGGGCTCCCGCACTTTCTGTATGAAAGGAGGGGGTATTCTTGGGAAGAAATTATGAACAGCGCACCAAGCCGTCCAATCCGGGTACTCGGGGGACACGTTCCAAGTGGATCATACTCTGGCGTACCGCCGCATTGATGGCGATCTGCGGTTTGGTGCTGTTTGTCCCTCTGTTTTGGAAGCTGTGGGACATCTCGATTCTTCACCATGATGACTACCAGCAGAAGGCGGCCAAGCAGCAGACCGTGGATCTGGCTGTGACCGCTTCCCGAGGAAACATTTACGACCGAAACGGCAATGTGATGGCCATGTCGGCCACGGTGTACACCCTGATTGTCTCGCCCAATGACCTGAAAAAGTCGGTCAAGGAGACCGACTATGAGGACGCAGAGGGGAATCTGGACCACGAGGCCTGGGCCGCCGCTCTGGCCGCCAAGCAGGTCAAGGTAGTGGAGGACATTCTTGAGATGTTTCCCGACCTGGACCGGGAGCGGGTGACCAATCAGGTGAAGGCGATAAAATACTCCTACCGGGAAATCAAGACCAACATCGAGGAGGAGGAGGCCGAGGCCATTCGGATCTACATGACAGAAAACAAGACCTCCACCTATTTATACATCATCCCCAGCACAAAACGGTATTACCCCTACTCCAGCCTGGCAGCCCAGACCCTGGGCTTTGTCAACGCCAACGGGGGGGCGGTGGGCATTGAGGCCCAATATGACGATGTGCTGGAGGGGACCGCGGGCCGGGTGGTCACCACCAAGACGGCCTCCGGCGCAGAGATGTTCAGCAGCTATTCGGAATTTGTGGACGCCATCGACGGCTATGATTTGACTCTGACCCTGGATGCCACGATTCAATCCTATGCAGAAAAGACCCTCCAGAAGGGGATTGAGGCATACGATATACAAAACGGCGGCTTCTGCATTGTGATGGACCCCAACACCGCCGCGGTTCTGGCCATTGCAAGCTCCCCGGACTTCGACCCGAATCACTACGATGTGGTCAGCGACCAGCTTAAAGGGGAAATGGAGGAAAATACCCGCTCCATCTATGAGGAGCTGAAGAAGAGCAACACGGAAAACCTCACCGACAGCGAGCTGATGCAGCGGGCGGAGGCCCAGGCCTACTCCGATGCGGTGAACACCCAGTGGCGCAGTCGGGCCCTGGACTCCCGGTATGAGCCGGGTTCCACCTTCAAGGCCCTGGTGCTGTCCGCCGCCCTGGAGGAGGGGAAGGTGTCCCTCAGCGACAACTTCCAGTGCAGCGGCTCCGTCATGGTTGACGGATACGACAAGCCCATCCACTGCGCCCGGCGGACGGGCCACGGCACGGAATCTCTGGCTGAGGCGGTGCAGAACTCCTGCAACCCCGCCTTTATCCGAATCGGACAGCGCCTGGGCATTGATTTGTTTTATGACTACCTGGAGGCTTTCGGCATCACCGAGCGCACCGGTATTGATCTGCCCGGTGAGGCCAGCTCCAAGGGCGGCGTGTGGGACCGAAATAAAATGACAGGGGTGGACCTGGCGGTGGGCTCCTTCGGCCAACGCCTGGAGGTCACGCCTCTCCAGATGATTACCGCCTTTTCCGCCGCAATCAACGGGGGAAAGCTGCTCCAGCCCCATGTGGTGCAGTCCATCAGCACCAAAGATGGGACTGTGGTAAAAAACACGGAGCCCACTGTGGTCCGCCAGGTCATCAGCCAGGAGACCAGCCAGACCGTCACCTCCATCCTGGAGAGCGTGGTGAGCGCCCCCAGAGGATCTGGCCGGAACGCCTATGTAGCCGGCTACCGCATTGGCGGCAAGACGGGCACCGCCGAGGTGAAGACGGAGGAGGGGCACTATATTGTCTCCTTTATAGGCTTTGCTCCTGCGGATGACCCCCAGGTGATTGTTCTGCTGGCCTTTGACGAGCCCAAACAGGCGTCCCCTGGCAGCATGTACTGCACCACAGGTACGTATATCAGCGGCGGCAACATGGCCGCTGTCCAGGCTGGCCCCATGATTGCAGAAATTCTGGACTATATGGGAGTAGAAAAGAAGCTGAATGCTGACGAGTCTGCTGCCGTGGATGTCACCACCCCCAAGGTAACCGGTAAGACAGTGAAGGAGGCAGAGGACGTTCTGGAGAAAGCAAATCTGAAGCTCCGAACCGTGGGGAATGGAGACACCATCACCCACCAGGTGCCCGCCTCCGGTGCGTCGATTCCAGGTGGCTCCACTGTAGTTCTGTACCTGGGAGACGCTGCCCCGGAGGAGGCAGGAACGGTTCCCAATGTGGTAGGGCTGACCTATGATGCTGCCCGAAAAAAACTGGAGGATGCCGGCTTCTTTATGCGGGCCTCCGGCGTGTCCACCTATTACAGCAAAACCACTACCGCCGAAAGTCAGGGAGTGGCCGGAGAAACACAAGCGGCCATCGGCACAGTGGTCAACGTCCGCTTTACCAATATGGTAGAGGACGGTTGGGTGGATGTTGGATAACCATTCCACTTTGAGCGCAACTTAAAAAGAATAAAACCCGCCCATGAGGGGTGACATGATGAAGCTGCGCGACCTTTTGGCCGGCGTCCCCCTCCTGGGGGGCACGCCCGACCTAAACCTGGAAATTAATTCCATATCCTATGACAGCCGAACCCTGGAGCCCGGCGCCCTCTTTGTAGCTTTGCCTGGAGAGAAGACCGACGGACACCGGTATATCCAAACCGCGCTTCAAAAGGGGGCGGCGGCGGTTCTCTGCCAGACCCCCCTCCCGGAGCCGGGCCCTTGGCTGGTAGCCGAGGACCCACGGCTGGCCTTAGCCCTGATCTCTGCCAACTGGTTTCACAGACCGGGAGACCGGATGACCCTGGTAGCTGTGACTGGCACCAATGGCAAGACCACCACCACCAGTCTGATGAAAGAGCTGCTGGAGAAGGCGGCAGGGGCTAAGGTGGGGCTTGTGGGCACCAACCGGAATATGATCGGCTCCCTGGAGCTGCCTGCCCACCGCACCACGCCGGAGAGCTGGGAGCTTCAGGCCCTCCTCCAGCGAATGGAGAAGGAGGGCTGCACCCACGTGGTGATGGAGGCGTCTTCCCACGCCTTGGTGCAGCACCGGACAGCGGGGCTCACCTTTGAGGTGGGTGTTTTCACCAATTTGACCCAAGATCACCTGGACTACCACCATACCATGGAGGCATACCGGGAGGCCAAGGGCCTGCTGTTCCGACAGTGCCGTCGGGCGGTGCTGAACCTGGATGACGAGGCGGGCCGCTGGTACCAAGAGCATATCGCCTGTCCCTGCTTTACCTACTCAGAGAATCGAGCCCAAGCGGACCTCACTGCCCGAAACCTGCATCTGTTTCCTGACCGGGTGGAGTTCGAGGCCTTGACCGTGGGGAAGCTTCGGCGGGTCCGCCTGCCCATCCCCGGGGGCTTCTCCATCTACAATGCCCTAGCCGCCCTGTCTGCGGGGCTGTGCCTGGGGCTGGAGCTGGAGGATATGGCCCGAGTGCTGTCTGTAGTCCAAGGGGTGAAGGGCAGGGTGGAGGTGGTCCCTGTGCCACGGGATTATACTGTCCTGATTGACTATGCCCACAGCCCAAACGCGCTGGAGAACATTCTGATGACTGCCCGGGACTTTACAAAGGGGCGGCTGATCTGCCTCTTTGGCTGCGGCGGGGACCGGGATAAAACCAAACGCCCCATTATGGGCGCTATCGCCCGGGAACTGGCCGATCTGGTGGTGGTGACTTCTGATAACCCCCGCACCGAGGACTCAAAGGCAATCATTTTCGACATCCTCTCCGGTATCGAGGGGGGTGAGATCCATGTGGAGCCCGACCGGCGGGTCGCCATCAACTGGACTCTGGAGCAGGGCAGGCCGGGGGACGTGATTGTGTTGGCGGGCAAAGGCCATGAGACCTACCAGGAGATTGACGGTGTTCAATATCCAATGGACGAGCGGAAGATTGTCGCAGATTATTTTATGTCACAGGCCCGACAACAAAAGACTGGAAAAACCCCCTCCGGGGTGATATAACCGATTGCCTTATCCGTACACCGGCATGGGCAGGGGGGCCCCTAACAGGCATTTGATTCAAAAGAGAGAGGAATATCTGTTATGACATACATCCTCAGTTTCATTGTGGCCTTTGGTGTGGCCGCCATTGCAGGACAGATCTTGATTCCTGTCCTCCGCCGTTTAAAGGCAGGGCAGTCCATTCGGGCAGACGGACCTACCTGGCATATGTCCAAACAGGGTACGCCGACCATGGGGGGGCTGATGTTCATTTTGGCCATTGGGGTGGCGGTTCTGGTATCCGGCTGGGGAGGACAGGAGCTGAAGGGCCGCAACCATCTGTATGTGTTTCTCTTTGCGCTGGTTTTTGGAGTCATCGGCTTTCTTGACGATTTTCAGAAGCTGCGCCACCACGCAAACGAGGGGCTTACCGCGCCTCAAAAATTTCTGCTTCAGCTTTCGGCGGCTATCGCCTTCACTGTGCTGCTCCGGGGGGAGGGGTACCTTACCCCAAATCTGTATATCCCCTTTCTCAACCGGGAGCTGGTGCTGCCATGGGTGGTCTACATGGTCTTTGCCGCCTTTGTCATGGTAGGTACGGTCAACGCGGTGAACCTCACCGACGGAATTGATGGCCTGGCCACCGGCGTAACCATCCCTGTTGCCCTGTTTTACATGGCCGTGTCCGCCTGGTACGGCCGGAACGATGTGGCTGTGGTGGCCGCCGCCCTGGCTGGCGGGCTGTCCGCTTTCCTCATCTACAACTTTCACCCGGCCAAGGTCTTCATGGGGGACACCGGCTCTCTGTTCCTGGGGGGGATGGTGTGCGGGCTGGCCTTTGCCCTGAACATCCCTCTGGTGCTGCCCATTGTGGGGTTGGTCTATGTGGCGGAGGTGCTGTCGGATATCATCCAAGTGACCTACTTTAAGGCTACCCATGGCAAGCGCTTCTTTCGGATGGCGCCCCTCCACCACCACCTTGAGATGGGGGGCTGGAGTGAGACCAAGCTGTTCTGTGTCTTCTCCGGCATTACCCTGGTCCTGTGTTGCCTGGCCTTTTGGGGTGTGATGGATCGGTACCCCATGTGAGAGGGCTGTGTTCCCAGGGCAGAGATCTGCAACGAATCAGTATCTCTTGTTTTTGACTGGAAAGGAAGGTGGTTCCGATGGCTCGAAAACCGCTGCGGGATCTGACCATGGAGGAGCAGCTGGCCCGGGGGCCGGTGGATCTGCCCTTCCTCATGCTGCTGCTTCTGCTGCTGGGCATCGGGTTGATTATGATGTTTTCCGCATCTTATGCCTCAGCCTATTATGACAGCTCCAACACCGTGCGCAACGACCCCATGTACTATATCAAGAGGCAGGCGTTTTTCTCCTTTGCCGGTCTGATTTTCATGTATATTGTCTCCAGGATTGATTATCAGTATCTTCGGCCCCTGTCGATTTTTATTCTGGGCTTTGCCATGATTCTGTTGCTGCTGGTGCTGATTCCCGGCTTCCATACCGTCCGCACCGATGGTGTGAAGCGGTGGTTTCGCTCCATGGGACCCATTCCGTCCTTTCAGCCCTCTGAGATTGCCAAGGTGGCGCTTGTTATTTTCTTTGCAGCCCGCTTATCCAAGCGGGATTCAGAGAAAAAGAAGCGGTTCACCAACCGTACTCTGACCGGCCGGACCCTGAACCGGCTGGAGAAGATTGGTTTTCTGGAGCTGGTGCCCTATGGGGCAGTGCTGGGGACAATACTGGTGCTGGTGGTGCTGGAGCCTCACATGTCAGGCTGTATCCTGATAATGGTGGGGGCGGCCTCAGTCCTCTTTGTGGCTGGTATTCATCTTGGATGGTTTATCTCTGCGGGTTCTCTGGCAATCGCCGCTCTGACTTATATCGTCTTTAATACCAAGTATATGACCAACCGCATCAATCTGTGGCTGGACCCGTGGACGGACCCCACTGGACTGGGCTACCAGACTATCCAGTCCCTGTATGCCATCGGCTCCGGGGGACTTCTGGGCCTGGGATTGGGAAAGAGCAAGCAAAAATTTCTCTACATCCCCGAGCCAGAGAATGACTTCGTTTTCCCCATTGTGGTGGAGGAACTGGGATTCATCGGGGGGGCGCTGGTGCTGCTCCTCTTCGCCCTGCTGATTCTGCGGGGGTATTGGCTGGCCCTCCACGCTCGGGATAAGTTCGGAACGCTGATTATTGTGGGTTTTATCACGCTGCTGGCCGTTCAGGTTTTTCTGAATGTGGGGGTGGTCACCAATCTGATTCCCAACACCGGTATTTCGCTGCCCTTCTTCAGTTATGGGGGCACTGCCCTGATGATCCATCTGGCGGAGATGGGGGTTATTTTAAGCATTTCCCGCCAGATTCAAGCGCCTAAAAAGGATTGATGCGAGGTGGTATACAATGAATATCCTCTTTACCTGCGGTGGAACTGCCGGCCATGTGAATCCAGCCGTGGCTCTGGCCCACATCTTTCAGGAGAAGCACCCGGGCTGCCGGGTCCTGTTCGTGGGCGCGGATGGGGGGATGGAGAATAAGCTGGTGCCCAAGGAGGGATACTCCATCCGCTCGGTCACCATCACCAACTTCCATCGCTCTCTGACTCCGGCGGACATTGCCCACAACCTGGGTACTCTAATGAACATGCACAAATCCAAGAAGCAGGCCCAGGCTATTCTGGACGAATTTAAGCCCGACCTGGTGGTGGGTACCGGGGGGTACGCCTCATACCCTGTGGTCAGCGAGGCTGCCCGCCGTGGCATCCCCACCGCCGTCCACGAGTCCAACGCAGTTCCCGGTCTGACCACCAAGGCACTGTCCAAGGTAGTGGACCGGGTGATGGTGGGCTTTGAGGAGAGCCGGGTCCACTACAGCCACCCCGAGAAGGTGGTGGTCACCGGTACACCGGTGCGTGGGGACTTCTTCAAGTATACCAAGCAGGAGGCCCGGGAGCAGCTGGGACTGACAGATAGCCGGCCCCTGCTGCTGTCCTACTGGGGTTCCTTGGGGGCGGAGGTCATGAACCAAAAGATGGTGGACTTTATTGCCCAGGAGTGCTATGAGGGCGCCCCCTTCCGCCACATCCACGGAGCAGGGCGGGATTTTCCCTGGATGCAGGAGGAGATCCTCCGCCGGGGGCTGAAGTTGGGGGACAACGGCATTGAGGTCCGGGAATATATCTACGACATGCCCCTGGTGATGGCCGCCGCTGACGTGGTCCTGTGCCGGGCGGGAGCCTCCACCATCTCGGAGATTGCCGCCATCGCCAAGCCGTCTATCCTGATACCCTCGCCCAATGTTACGGCTAACCACCAGGAGAAAAACGCCCGGGTGCTGGCCGATCAGAAGGCGGCGGTTCTCTTGCGGGAGGCCGACTGTGTGGAGAATACCCTTTACGACTCCGCTGTCCTCCTGATTCAGGAGCGGGACCGACGGGACGCTATGGCCCGGGCCCTGAATGCCATGTCGGTTCCTAACACGGCATTGAAAATTTATGAGACCCTTCGGGAGATCATGAAATAGCAGGAGCAGTTTCCCCAAAAGTGTCCAATGTACCGTGTTTCGCATAGGATAGCCCAAATCCAAATGATTTGGAGGCTATCCCATGAGCTACTATGAAATCAGAGGCGGACGGCCCCTGGATGGCCGTCTGACCGTTCAGGGGGCCAAGAACAGCGTATTGCCTATTTTGGCTGCCGCCCTTCTGGCCCCGGGGCAGAGCGTACTCCACAACTGCCCACAACTGTCCGATGTGGCTGCCACCCTGGACATCCTGCGCCTGCTGGGCTGCCGGGTGGATCGAGAGGGGGACACAGTCCTGGTGGACGCCTCTGCTCTGTGCCGGGTGAACATCCCCGAGCGCCTGATGCGAGAGATGCGCTCCTCTGTCATCTTCTTGGGCGCCCTGTTGGCCCGACTGGGCACGGCAGAGCTGACCTACCCTGGGGGATGTGAGCTGGGACCCCGTCCCATTGATCTGCACCTGTCCGCCTTGCGGAGCCTGGGGGCAGAGATCCAGGATATCCAGGGCTGCCTGTGCTGCCGCCAGCGGAAAAAGCCGGCGGGGCGGGAACTGTGCCTGTCCATGCCCAGCGTAGGGGCCACAGAAAACGCCATGTTGGCCGCCTGCGGCTGTTCCGGCATTACCACACTAGTGGGGGCGGCCCGAGAGCCAGAGATCGTGGACCTCCAGCGTTTTCTCAACGCTATGGGGGCGGATGTAGCCGGGGCGGGGGAGTCCATCATCACGATCCGGGGCGGCAGGCCCCTCCATCCGGCTGAATTCTCGGTTATGGGGGATCGGATTGCCGCCGCCACATACTTATGCGGAACCGCTGCCGCCGGGGGGCAGATCGAACTGGCTGGAGTAGAGCCTGAGACGCTGACCGCTGTGCTGTCCTGCCTGGAGGAGGCCGGATGCACCCTTCAGACAGGAGAGAGCCGAATTGCCCTGACATGCCAGGCCCCATTAAAGGGAATTGCCCCGGTGCGCACAGCTCCATACCCCGGATTCCCTACCGACGCCCAAGCCATTTTGATGGCGGCCTTGGCGGGAGGGGAGGGGACAACTATGTTTGTCGAAAACATTTTTGATAGCCGCTATGGACACGTGGACGAGCTGCGGCGCATGGGGGCGGATATCCAGATTGCCGGCCGGGTGGCGGTTGTCACCGGCGCAGGCCGTCTCCACGGCGCGGCTGTGCGAGGGGGGGACCTGCGGGGAGGAGCCGCTCTGGTCGTGGCTGGCCTGGGGGCTGAGGGGGTTACCCGAGTCTCTGGCCTGCGGCATATCTGTCGGGGTTATCAATGCCTGGACCGGGACCTGGCGCAGCTGGGGGCGGATATCCAAGAAATCCCGGAAGGGTAAACCAGCGTCTCTGGGACGGCGTGCACGTCCCCCTACATAGAAGAACACAGGAGAATTCCATGGCAGTACGACGGAACAACCACAGACGCAGGCGAAACAGGGGTCGCTTCGGCTTTCTATTCAAATTCCTGTTTATCGTGGCGCTGGTAATAGCGTTGACCGTGGGAGCCACTGTGTTTTTTCGGGTGGAGGCTGTGGTAGTCTCGGGCAACAGCCGGTACACCCAAGAGGAGGTGGTGGCCGCTGCCGGAGTTCAGTTAGGAGAAAATCTGTTTCAGCGAAACAAGGGGCAGATGTCTGAACAGGTGCTTCAAAAGCTGCCCTATGTGGAATCTCTGTCCATCTGGCGTCGCCTGCCGAACACCATTGTCATTGAGTTGACTGAGTGCGATGCGGCGGCCCAGGTGGCCACGCCTCGAAGCAGTCTGGAAGGAGCGGCCCAGGAGCCCTGGCTCATTAACACCGGGGGAAAGCTGCTGGAGCCCGCCCCGGTCGACAGCACAGTTATGATGGTATCCGGCCTTACACCGCTGATGCCCCAGGCAGGGATGCCTATGGAGGTTCCCCAGGAGGAGCAGGCTAGACGCAGCGCCTTACTGTCCATGCTGGACGCCCTGGAGCAGTTGGAGCAGCTGGACAGGGTCGCTTCTGTGGAGGTGCGGGAGACACAGATCCATCTGCGCTATATGGACCGCTTTCAGGTAAAGCTGCCCCTGAACGGGGATTTCCTCTATCAGTTCCGGGTGCTGGATAAGGGAGTGGAGGAGACTACCCGCCGTCACGGAGAGGACTCCACCGGGACCATGGACCTGACACAGCGGGATTATGAGTTGGTATACTCCCCCGATTAGAGAAGAAAACAGGGGAATTCAGGAAATTTTCCCCATATAATTGATTTTCTCTTGACCTATAAGAAAAAGTGGGTTATGATATGTAAGATAGCGTAAATCTGGATTTGAAACGAATTGTGATAGACCCGTCTTTCACGCGGGAATTGGATGATACATAGGAGGAATCGGCATGGCCTTCGAAATGGATATGGGGCAGGACAGCGTTGTTAATATTAAGGTGATCGGCGTGGGCGGCGGCGGAAACAATGTGGTGAACCGCATGGTACGCACAGGGATGCAGGGCGTAGAGTTTATTGCCGTCAATACGGACAAGCAGGTGCTGGACGTATCCAGCGCCACTGTGAAGCTCCAAATCGGCGAGAAGCTGACCAATGGCCAGGGGGCTGGTTCCGACCCGGAGATTGGCCGGAAGTCCGCTGAGGAGAACCAGGCCCAGATTTCCAAGGCTTTGGAAGGGGCGCACATGGTGTTTATTGCCGCGGGAATGGGCGGCGGCACCGGCACTGGCGCGGCGCCGATTGTGGCCGATATTGCCAAAAAGCTGGATATTCTTACCATCGGCGTGGTGACAAAACCCTTCCGTTTTGAGGGAATGCGCCGGATGAGACAGGCCGAGGGCGGCATAGCAGAGCTGAAGGATAAGGTGGATTCCCTGGTCATTATCCCGAACGAGCGTCTGAAGCTGGCAACCGACCAGAAAATCACCCTGGTCAATGCCTTCGAGATTGCGGACGATGTGCTCCAGCAGGCGGTCCAGTCCATCTCGGACCTGATTAAGAATCCAGGCTTCATCAACCTGGACTTTGCCGACGTCTGCAAGGTCATGGCAAACGCTGGACATGCCCATATGGGCGTGGGCCGGGCCGCCGGTAAAAATAAGGCGGAGGAGGCCGCACGGATGGCCATTTCCAGTCCTCTGCTGGAGACCTCCATCAATGGGGCAAAGGGTGTGGTAATCAACGTCACTGGCCCGCTGACCCTGGACCTGGACGAGGTAGAGACTGCCGCCGGCCTGGTGGAGGAGGCTGCCGACCCCGATGCGGAGATCATTTTCGGAACCACCTTTGATGAAAGCTTGGAGGATGAGATTCGGGTCACGGTGATTGCCACCGGCTTTGAGGAGGTCCAGGAGGTGCCTGCGCCTCGTTTGAAGGCCATTCCTGCCCGGGAGACACGGGGAACAACGGCCCCTGCTGCCCCCGCTCCGGTCCAGGAGGAGCCTCAGCCCGAGCCGCTGAAGGTAGAACCCGAAAAGGATAAGGGGACAGTCAGTGACGACGACTGGGATATCCTCCAGAAGATTTTTAATCGAAAATAGTATCCCGGCGCTGTGCCCTCTTCCCGGCACAGCGCCCTTTCAAAACCAGCTGGAAAGGAGTCTGCTATGGCAAGACACAAGCTTCGGGATTTGCTTCACGCTGCCGATTCCGCTTTGCGAAGAAAACAGCGGGTGGCGCTGGTCTATCTCCTGCTTCGCTTCTCCGTGATTGCTGTGATGGTTGCTCAGTTTTTCAATGGGAACTTTGAAAATGTTTTCCTCTGTCTGCTTACCCTTGTCCTTTTCCTGATGCCAACCATTTTAGAGCACTCCCTGAAAATCGAGCTGCCCAACACCCTGGAAATTATCATTTTGCTGTTCATTTACGCAGCAGAAATTTTGGGGGAGATCCAGGCCTTTTACACCAGCTTCCACGGGTGGGACACCATGCTCCACACGCTGAATGGCTTCCTGTGTGCGGCGATCGGCTTCTCTCTGGTGGATATGATGAACCGGGACGAGCGGTTCTCTCTGTCGCTCTCCCCGGTGTTTATGGCGATTGTAGCCTTCTGCTTCTCCATGACCATTGGCGTTTTGTGGGAGTTCTTTGAGTGCGGTATGGACCAGCTCTTTGCTCTGGATATGCAAAAGGATATGGTGGTCAACAGCATTGCCTCTGTGATGCTGGACCCTGCCGGCGGCAACACGCCAGTGATGATCCAGGGGATCACCGATGTCATTGTCGTGGCGAATGGGGAAGAGATACCTTTGGGCCTCGGCGGCTATTTGGACATTGGTCTGTTGGATACGATGAAAGATCTGGCGGTGAACTTTGTCGGGGCGGTCGTCTTCTCTTTTATCGGCTATTTCTATGTGAAAAGCCGGGGAAAGGGCCGCTTTGCCCGTCGGTTTATTCCAAAAGTTCGGGCCCCTTTCTCCAAGGATGGAATGGCTGTTCAAGAAAAAAATTCCTCTTCCCCAAAGGAATGAGCTTCTTCCGGCAGGAGATACTATGTCTGCTCATGGATCAGAATGTATGTTTTGATTTTTGAGGCAGACAAACATCGGTTTCCCCTCTGCTCTCGGTCTTCGGAGCGGAAGCAGAAAGGAGAACCGCCTGCTGTGAGGAGGTTTTTTCCATGGATTACAGAGCTTGCAATACCAATATCAAGTGCAGTGTGGACAGCTGCGCCTATCACAACGCCCCCCAAAATTGCTGTTCTCTGGAGGCGATCAAAGTGGGTTGCTGTGACTGCAACCCCACCCGGTGCGAGGGCACGGAATGTGCCTCTTTCAAGCTGGCGAAATAACGAAAAAGCAAGTGCCGGTCCTGTAAGGGACTGGCACTTGCTTGCTTTTGCAGCGCAGCTGGTTCAATCAAGGTGAAGCCCATAAAAGCCCACCAGGGACAGGGCCATCAGCCCGGCGGTAATCAGTTGAATGGGCAGACCCTGAAAGCAGCGTGGGATGCGGGACAGGGCCACCTCCTGCTGGAGACTGGCAAAGCTGGCCAGAGCCACAGCCGAGCCCAAGCCGCCGAAGAAGGCGAACAGCAGGGCAGCGCCCAAGCTGTAGCTGCGCTGGGCGATGAGCAGAGCGGAGCCCAAGGCGGCACAGTTGGTGGAAATGGCAGACAGGTTGCCGTCCATTCGTCTGGCGAGGGCGGGCAAGCAGGTCTGGATGAAGCTCCGCAGACCGGCTACCAGGGCCGGAATCAGCAGTGCGAAAACCAGAAGGCGGAGGTGCGCCCAGCCAAAGTGGAGCAAAATCAGACGGTCGGCCGTCCAGGAGATCAGAGCGCTGAGTACCATGACCACCGTCAGACAGTAGCCGGTGCGCAGGGCGTCCACCGGTTCCTGAAAGGACTGGGGGCGGGTGCCAATACCCATACAGGTGACGAGAACCAGATTTTCTGACAGCAGAGCGGCAATCGCTACTCCGGCCAGCTCCAGCACGGCAGTCATAAGCAATACCCCCTCTCGCGGTTTTCAAAATTAGGGCTGTCCTTCCTCATCGTTGAAAAACTCCTCTCCATCCATATCCAGGTTTGCCATGATAGCCAGTGCCCGGTTGACTCCGGCGGTGATGGCGCGGGAGGTGGCAGTGGCTCCGCTGACCGCATCAACCGCATTGCTACCCGAGGTGCGGATGGTGCCCGACAAGCCTACATAGCGGCTGAGGAAGGCTTGGGTCATTGCCAGCGTACCCACGCCGCTACTCTCCTTATGGTCGGTAACAGAGACTCCGGTGACGCTGCCGTCCAGGTCTACGCCTACCACCATGGTAATCACACCGCCGAAGCCATAGCTTTGCACCTCGACGCAATAGCCTACCAGCAGGTTGTCTTCACTGTAGCCGGCGGTGATGCTCAAGGCGCCGTTCGCCTGATAGGGAGTTTCCGAGCTGGTGGCGGCCTGAGGCATGACCTGGGCCAGCAGCTCTTGGCGGACCTGTACCTCCAGCCGGGCAGTGTCCAGGTCGGTATACTGGTGAATGCCGGTAATGACCGCCCCTGTCACCAGGATAACGCCAAGCAGACTGCCCAGAGGCCGGCCATAGGCGTGGAGCAAGTCCCGCCAAATGACACCAGTAGCCCCTTCGCTGGGGAGCAGGTGAAGCTCCGGCTTGACAAATTTAATTTCTGCCATGCTGGCCCTTGTGCGGAACAGCCAGTTTTGAAGGACCGCAAAGGGAGGAACACCGAACCTGCGCGGGTTCCCCGCCCGATCCAGAAGCCAGACCAGGCAGTTCATCACCAGAAGGGCCCAGCCTACTCCCTCGGGGTAAGAGCTGTGGTACCGCAGGAGCATGGTCAGTCCCCCGCAGCAGATTCCGAAAAGAATCTGTCCTCTGGGTGTTACCGGGGAGGTGACCGGGTCAGCGGCCATAAAGAAGGCCCCCAACAGCAGGCCGCCCCCCAGCAGCTGGGCAAGCATCCAGTCCAGCGGACTTCCGTCCCCTTTTGGGAAAAGCAGGGCCAACAGGGCCACAGTGCCTAAATAGGAGACCGGGATACGGGGAGAAATAACCCGCCGCAGAATCAGATAGCCGCCTCCCAGCAGAAGCATAAAGGAGGAGACTTCCCCCAGGCAGCCCCCCTGGTAGCCCAGAAAAAGCTGCTCCAAGGAGTGGGGGGGCAGTACACCCTCGTGAAGGTAGGCCATAGGGGTGGGGGCGGAGACAGCATCCACCCCCAGCAAGGGCAGACGATCCAGAGGCTGGGACCAGGCTGTCATCAGAATGGGGAAGGTTGCCAGCAGCATCCGGCCGCCCAAAGCGGGGTTGATAAAATTTTTGCCTAAGCCGCCGTAGAGCTGCTTTACCACAATGATACCGAAGGCCGAGCCCAAAACGGGGGCCCAGTAGGGGGCGGTGGGGGGAAGGCACATGGACAGCAGAAGGCCGGTGACACAGGTGGACAGGTCTCCGATGGTCATCGGCTGCCGGGTAAACAGACGGTACAGGGTTTCAAACAGAACACAGGATATCACCGAGATACCGGTGAGAACCAGCACCCGGGGGCCAAAAAAGAAGACGGCCATTCCCAGTGCAGGGAGGAGGGCAATTATGACCTCTCGCATCAGGGCCGGGGTAGTGGCGTTCTGCCCCAGGTGAGGGGGCGAAGGGATCCGGCCTTCACTCATGACACATCCCCTCCTTTCTCCACCACGTTTCGGGCCTTGACCATCCACTCCACCAGCGGGATGTTGGCTGGGCAGATAAAGGAGCAGCAGCCACAGGAGATACAGTCCTCCACATGGAATTTGGGCAGGCGGTCCAGCTCGCCCCGCCGCAGGGCCCGGCGGATGAATGTCGGGGCCAGGTGCATGGGGCAGGTCTCCACACATTTTCCGCAGCGGATACACACGGTCTCCCGGGTATCCTTTTTTTGCTCCCAGGGGGACAGACAGAGCAGACTGTTGGTGTTTTTTACCACGGGAGCCTGCAAATCCCGAAGAACCGTCCCCATCATCGGCCCGCCAGTGAGTATGAGGGGGTTCTCTTCCCGCAATCCCCCGGCCTCCTCCAAAAGAAGGGAGAGGGGAGTGCCAATCGGGACCCACAGATTCCGAGGCCGGCTGACTGCCCCGCCAGAAACCGTAACTGCCCGATGTGTTAAGGCCTGTCCCTTAAAAATGGCCTCCTGAATGGCGAAAACGGTAGCCACATTCAGCACCAGACAGGCCGCCTGGATCGGGGTACCCCCAGGGGGTACCTCACGCCGGGTGGCAGTCTGGACAATCTGTTTCTCCGCGCCCAGAGGATATCGGGTACGGACGGTACACAGCTCCACTCCGCCAGAGCGGCGGCGCAGACGGCGCTCTACCAGCTCGGCGGCGTTGATTTTGTCTCCCTCCGTGACCAGAATGGCCCGCTTGGCCCCCAGGCACCGGGCGATGGCCCTAGCCCCCCGAAGAATCTGGTCGCTGCGCTCCAGCAGAAGCCGGTAATCCGCGGTGACATAGGGCTCACACTCAGCGGCGTTGACGATCAGGGTGTCCACCCGGCCGGCGGCCTGACGGAGCTTGTCCATTGTGGGATAGGCGCCCCCTCCCATTCCCACAATTCCGGCCTCCAGCGTCCGGTTCAGCAGCAGCTCCAGCGTGATCTGCTCCTGCTCCAGGGACCCGGGCCGGCCCATCCAGCGGGTATTCTGGCCGTCGTTGTCAATGATAATGGCGGGAGAGGGAGCGCCCCAGGGGTGGGGGCAATCCTCAATGGCGCTGACCCGGCCAGAGACGCTGGAGTGGGCAGCAGCGCCGCCGCCGCCGCTTTTTGGACGGGTAATGACCTGCCCCACCGTCACCCGGTCGCCGGGCCGGACCGCCGGGAGGGAGGGACCGTCGGCGCTCATGGTCAAGGGAATGTACACCTGAGCCGGGGGCTTGGTTAAGCGGGAGAGGGGCTTACGCCGGGTACTCTCCTTTCGGACAGCGGGGTAAACCCCGCCGAAAAATGTATGCCGCATGAAAAACCTCCACAAAGGACAGATAGGACAGGAACGTATGGATACCCACCTATCATAATGCAAAAGCCGTCTTCTGTCCAGCCTTCTTTCCAAAAACTTCATCGGCAGATGTCAGAAAAATACTTGCTTCCCAGGCTGGAGGCTGGTATACTTGTAAAAGAGCAGAGATATTTTTTACGTTTCATCCTCTGTGAAAAGGAGGGCATCGGATATGAAAAAGCTTGTTCGGTATGGGGGGGCCCTGCTTTTGACTGCTGTTTTGACGGTGGGCTCCGCTTTTTCTGCCGGGGCGTTTTCTTACCCGGCTGCCTACGATACCGTGTACAGCGCCTGGGAGGACGCCCGGTCCAGCGGGGATACAGGCAGCCTTCTGGATCTGTCCCAGCAGCTCTATGCCATGCTGTCCCAGTATGAGCGTTCCGTCGAGGTGTGCAGTCTGGAAACGGTATGTGCCCAAGCCTCCTGGTGCGCAGAGCTGGAGGGAGATCTGGAGCAGGCTGTCACCTGGCTGGAGCGGCAGGAGGAGCTTGTCCGCTGGCTGCACGAAAATGGGGAGGACCGCCAGGATGAGCTGGAGGCCATTGTTGCCAGGCTGGCGCATCTTACCGCTGCCGTCCACCCGGCGGTCTACGCACTGGCCGCCGGGGAGGAGAGTACCCGCTCCTCCAGCCTCACCCAAGGCACCTGGATCGGCTCCGGTGTCCATTCTGGACAAAGCGGGGATCCCGGCGTGCTGGCAAGTATTCCCTTTCTGGACGGGAACTCCGTGGAATACTGGCTGAGCCAATTCAAAAGCTCCAGTGCCCGATTCAGTCAGGCTGCGGCTCCGGGAGGGCTCATCCAGCTGGCATGGAACTTTGAACCAGAGGGGACCGACGGAGTGAATAAGGTGCTGGAGCCCTCTGCCGACAGCTATATCTCCGAAGGGCTGCGGGCAATGGCTTCGCTGAACTGCACGGTTCTGCTGCGCATTGGCGGAGGAATGAACGCATGGCCCAGCTGTGACAGCGGCCGGTATATTCAGGCATTCCAGAAGATTGCACGGGAGGCGGACCGGTATCCAAATGTACAAACCCTGTTTGCACCAGATGCCGCCGGAGGCGAGTTCACCGCCTTTTATCCTGGAGATCCCTATGTAGACTGGGTGGGTGCGATTACCCATCAGGCCCCCAGCGCCCGGTCCCAAGACAATGAGCCTGCGGCCTATTTTTATGGGTATGCCGAGTATCAGGAGGACGCCCGACAGGGTACAGGACTGTACAGCAGGAATCCCGTAGCGCCCCTTTGGCCTATCCTCCAGTTTGCTCTGGACCACGACAAGCCCATCGTGGTTGCCGGATGCAGCTTTGCCGCTGCCCCGGGGGAGGCGCAGTCCACCTTTGCCGCCGAGCAGCTGACTCGCTTTTACGCCTATATAAATATGATCTGCCCCCAGATAAAAGCGGTATTTTATGAGGATATTCCCCAGGGAGAGCCTGGAGCTCTAACAGACGACGCCGGTCTGGATGCGGCCTACCGGGCTGCGGTCTCTGGCAATGGGACTTACTTTGTCAACGGGAACGCCTCTCCAAGACGCTGGGATACGCTGGAGCAAATCAATTTGGAGTGCAACAGCAGCACCAAGCTGCGTCTGGCGGTCTACGCCAGTCTCCCCGGCACAGCGCCGATCACGGTCTCCTACTGGCTGGATGGCAGCATTGTCTATACCCCTTCTGCCGCTCCCTACTACTTCGATTTGGACGCCCAGGATTTGCTCCCCGGGCGGCACACCCTCTGGGCTACGGTCTCCTCGGGGCAATTTTTCCAGAGTACTCCCACGTATTCTCTGTATATCTCGGACACTGGTCTGGTGATGGGGGAGGAGGGAGCTGGTGAGTTCCAGATAGCCTCCGCCTCGGATTGGGCCCAGGGACAGCTGATGAATGCCTACAGCCGGGGGCTGATTCCACCCCGTACGCAGAGCGATCTGCAAGCGCCCATTACCCGGCTCCAGTTTGCAGAGCTGGCTGCCAATCTGATTGAGCGGACCACAGGTGAGACGATTCCTCCGGCAAAGAATACCTTTTCCGATACTGACGATGAGGCGGTGTGCAAGGTAGTGGCTGCCGGGGTTGCGTCTGGCCGTGAGGAGGGCATTTTTGCCCCCGATGACCGCATTACCCGGCAGGAGATCTGCGTTATGCTGCGTCATGTGATCCAATATGTGGACAAGACACAGGGGACGTTCTCTCTGGACAACACCAGCACCCAGCTGGATCCACAGTATCTGGACGGCGGCAGTGTGGCCGACTGGGCCTTGGAGGCGGTGGCTCTGTTGACCAACAACGGGCTGATGTCCGGGAGAGAGAACGGTCGGGTGGCCCCTATGGAAAACGCCACTGTGGAGGAGGCAATTCTTCTGGCTCTGGCGCTGTACAGCCGGTTTTAGGCGGAGACAGGAGGGTACTCCATACAGCAAGGGCGGTATGGCCTGGTTTGGTCATACCGCCCTTATTTTTTCAAAGGCCCGGCCGCCCGCTCTGCCCCTGCCGCCGCAGGCCAAGCTGGGCGGTGTGGTTTTCCGCCTCCTGCCAGGAGATGAGAAAGGTGTCAATTCCGGCCTGTCGGGCTACCTCTACTTTACGGCGTAAAGTATCCCCGTCGTCAAAGAGGACGAAGTGGGCTCCGCCCCCCTGGTCCATATAGGTAAAGTACCGGGCGCACAGGTCTCTTGAGAAGAAGACAGCTGGATGTAGACGCTCCGTTCGTTCCTCCAGCTCCTCCTGTGTGAGAGGGACTCCGCTTCCGGCGGGCGAGGGCAGGGAAAAATCCTCCGCTGCAATCTGAAGGGCCAGTACCACCCGGTTCTGGAAACGGGCCTGGGCTTCCTCCAGCCGCTGGACCAGGGAACCTCCTGACAAAGCGGAGGGGATCATCACACGGGCGGAAGGGGCGCACAGACCATAGACCTCCGGGACGTATAGCGTCCAGCGGCGGCGGGCAAAGGCATCGTCCAACTGAGAGGCCATCTGCTCCAGGGGGGGCAGACGGCTCTCAAAATCCAGCACCGCTCCAGAGAAGCCCCGGGCCTGACATTCCCGCAGGACCTCCTGGCAAAAGGGAGATACCCCGCCCAGGCCGTCGAACCCGCTGTCACCCACCACCATCAGTCCACCCCGGGGTGCAGGACTATTTCCTGCCCGAAACAGGTGCGGTCCCCGTCCAATGCGGTAGGCCAGATGGGCAGGGGTGGCGCTCCACCCCTGAAGGGCTCGCAGCTGCTGCGGCGTTACGGTGATAATAAAGTGCTCCATAGAGAGTCCCCCTTGTCCAAGGCTGCATCCTGTGCTATACTGTAATAATATGAGCCAAAACAGGAAGATAGAACCATGCCAGGCTGCCCCTGAGGGTGAACTGGCTGATCCTTGATAAGGAGGACCTTCCATGTCCTTTTCGCTGATTCCATGCGGGGTTTACCCCTCCATCACTGCCATCTGCCCGAAAAAGCTGGCGGCCAGAGGCATCCGGCTGGTGCTGGCCGATCTGGACAACACGCTGGTTGCCTACAAGGTCCCCGAGCCCACACCTCAAGTATTTGCCTGGAAGGCGGCGCTGGAGGAGGCAGGGGTTCAGCTGTTTTTGTTGTCCAATAGCCGGAAGCCAGGGCGGCCCCAGCACTTTGCACAGGTCCTGGACATTCCGTTCCTGGGCCATGCGGGCAAGCCTAAGCGGGTAGGCTATCTTCAGGCGATGGAGCGCATGGGCTGCACCCCTTCCCAGACGGTTATGGTGGGGGACCAGATTTTTACCGATACTCTGGGGGCTCATCGGGCGGGAATTGTTCCTCTGCTGGTTCGGCCCATTCAGCTGGCGGGCAATCCGGGGCGGTACTTCCGCTACTGGGGAGAGACCCCATTCCGTCTTCTGGGGAGAAGGAGGCCCTTTCTATGAGTGCAAAATTCGGCCCGGCAGGCAACTGCGACAGCTTCTCTAAGGTCCACCGCTCCTCTCTGGATGCCCCTCAGTGGATTGCGGACTTCGGTCTGGACTGCTACGAGTACCAGTGCGGCAAGGGGGTCCATGTGGGGAAGGACACCGCCATGAAAATCGGGGAGAGGGCTCGGGCAGCGGGGATCTCTCTGTCCATCCACGCCCCCTACTTCATCAATCTGGCCAACCCCAGCCACGAGAGCCGGATGAAAAATAACGGCTACATCCTGGCGTCCTGCGCCGTGGCGGATTGGATGGGTGCCAGCCGGGTGGTCATCCACACGGGAGCCCTCATGGGCCGCTCCCGCCAGGAGGCGCTGGACACCGCCAAACAGAACCTGACCGCCCTGCTGGACTTCTGCGGCGGTGCCGGCCTGGGGCATATCACCCTGTGCCCTGAGACCATGGGAAAGATCAACCAGCTGGGGGATTTTGAGGAAGTCCTGGCGCTGTGCGCCCTGGACGAGCGACTTGTTCCCTGCATCGACTTCGGCCACCTGTACGCCCGCTCCCTGGGGGCGGACGACGGCCTGGAAGCTTTCCGGCGGATGCTGGACCGGATGGAGGAGGTTCTGGGGCCCAGCCGGGTCTCCACCTTCCACAGCCACTTCTCCCACATTGAGTTCACCCCCAAAGGAGGGGAGAAGTGTCACCGCACCTTTCGGGACAGCGGCGGCTATGGCCCGGACTGGGCCCCTCTGGCCGGGGAGATCGCCCGCCGGGGCTGGTCCCCCACCTTCATCTGCGAGAGTGCGGGCACCCAGGCGGAGGACGCTCTTTCTATGAAGCAGATATACTTTACAGCCCTGAAAAAAGAAAGGGAGAGACCCTGATGTATTGGATTGATATTATGACGCTTTTTCCCGATGTGGTAGGGGATATGCTCTGCGAGTCTGTGCTGGGACGGGGCCAGGAGCGGGGCTATATCCGGGTGGAGTGCCACCAGATCCGGGACTATACCGTGAACAAGCAGCGACAGGTGGATAATTACCCATATGGCGGCGGACGTGGGGCTGTCATGCAGGCAGACCCCCTTTACAGATGCTGGGATGCCATATGTCAGCGGGCCGGAAAGCGAGTTCACACGATTTACATGTCCCCAGCGGGGAAAACCTTTACCCAGCGGGACGCTGTACGGCTGAAGGATGACTATGACCGGTTGATTTTGGTATGCGGCCACTATGAAGGGATTGACGAGCGCTTCATTGAGGAATGTGTGGACGAGGAGATCTCCATCGGGGACTTTGTGGTCACCGGGGGAGAGATTCCGGCCATGGCGGTGGCTGATGCGGTGTGCCGTCTGGTGCCCGGGGTGCTGTCCGACCCCGCCTGCTACGAGAACGAGAGCCACTGGAACGGGATGCTGGAGGCCCCCCAATACTCCCGGCCCGAGGTGTGGCATAACCGGACGGTGCCGGCGATTCTCCTGTCAGGCAACCACACCAAAGTGGAGCAGTGGCGGCGAAAGCAGTCTATTCTCCGCACAAAGGAACGCCGCCCCGACATGTATGAGAAACTGGACCTGTCCTCCAAGGAGGATCAAAAGCTGCTGGCTGAGCTGGAGGAGGAGCAGGAGGGAAGCGCTCTGTGAAGTGGAACAAGGCCCAGCGGCAGGGCTTTGTCCTTTTGCTGCTGGCCCTGGGGCTGATCGTCGGAAGCTTCGTTGCCCTCCGCTGCATTTTGCACAGCCCCGGTATTGCGGTTATGGTGGGAATGGTTGGGACTGTCTGTGCCCTGTGTATCTGGGCGGTGTACGTTCTGATTTGGCTGCTTGCGCCGGAGCGTATTGCCTGGAAGCGGCTGAGAAGGGGAATGCTTTACCTCAGCCCATACCGCGGCAGCGGCCGGCTGTTGGAGGAGTACCAGGCCATACCAGAGGATGCAGGAGAGGATGCGGAACTCTGCCAAGCCGCACTGGCCAAGCAGGAGGGCGGAAGAGACCTAATCCTCGCCGCTCCCTCGGAGAAGATCCAGCGGACGGGTCTGACCGTGGGGGACCAGGTGCTTCTTGTCGCTTCAGGTTTATTCAAGCAGGTTTGGCTGGTTGGAACGTTGGAACAAATACAGGGCCCATTGAAAGAGGAGCTCTGCACACTCCGGGTCCGCCTTTCCCAGGGCCTTTTGCCGGATAAAAGGCGGGAATTTCTCCTCTGAGCCGGACGCAACCAGCGGTTGCGCAAAATGACACCTCTTTTTGCTAGAATGCAACTGCGCATTGTGATATTCTCCCGGTAAAGGCGCCAAAAGGCAGCGGAACAGGAGGAGCAGCCATGAAGTTGAATGAACGAATTTATACTTTCCGCAGGCAGGCCAAGCTTTCCCAGGAGGAGCTGGCGGAGCAGGTGGGCGTGTCGCGTCAGGCCGTGAGTAAATGGGAGCGGGGAGAGGCCACGCCGGATGTGGAAAAGCTGGTAGCCCTGGCCCATGTCTTCCAGGTGACAGTGGACGAGCTGCTGAACGCCCCGGAGCAGAACGCCGGTGAGCTTCCGGATCCTCCGCCGGACAGAGGAACGCCTCCAGCCCCGGGTGGTGGTCCAGGCCTGGGAGTCGGCCTGCTGGAGCGGCTGATCCGGCAGTACGGCTGGCTGTTTGGTGTATATGTATGCCTGAGTGGCTTGGGGCTCACACTTGTGGGCGGATTGGCTCGGTATGTGGCCGGGAAAATGGCGGCCAGTGTTCACGGCCTCACTGCCTCATTTTTTAGTGAGGGATTTACATACAACGGTCCGCCTGAACTTGAGGCGGAGATCATGGGGCAGCTGGGCATCGGTCCGGCTACACAGGTCGATGGATTGTTCGGCGTTTTTGTGACAATCAGCACCGTTATTTTGGCGGTGGGGCTTCTGACTGCCATCACTGGCGCCGTTTTGGCCCTGGTGCTGTATCGGAAAGGCCGTCGATAAGAAGCGAAATGCCATATTTTCCCCTTTACATCTTTCCAAAGGTATGGTAAACTATTTGCTGTAATCTAATTTAAAAAACCATATCTGGAGTTGAAGTATATGAGTTTCAGAATTGTTGTGGACAGCTGCTGCGATTTAACCCCCGCCCTGCTGAAGGACCCCTGCTTTGTCAAGGTTCCCCTGACCATCCGGGCCAATGGAAGCACTTTTGTGGACAACGAGACCTTTGACCAGGCCGATTTGCTGTGGGCCATGCACCAGAGTGAGGATGCCCCCTCCACCTCCTGCCCCTCTCCCCAGGCCTATTTGGACGCCTATCAGGGGGCGGACGATGTGTACGTTGTGACCTTGACCGCACTGCTCAGCGGCTCTCACAACAGCGCGGAGCAAGCCCGGCTGCTGCTGGAGGAGGAACAGCCGGAGGTCAACGTCCATGTGTTCAACTCCTGCTCGGCTGCCTCTGGAGAGCTGCTGGTGGCAATGGCGATTCACCGGCTGGCCAGCGCAGGGATGCCCTTCAAACGGGTCGTCACCGAAGTGGAACAATTTATTTCTCAGATGCAGACCATGTTTGTGTTGGAGTCCCTGGAGAATCTGCGGAAAAATGGCCGGCTGACCAAGCTCCAGGCCGTGATCACCGGGGCGCTGAAAATCAAGCTGCTGATGGGCGCTACCCCGGAGGGGGAGATCTGTAAGCTGGGGCAGGCCCTCACTATGAAGCAGGCCCTGGGGAAGATGGTGGATAAGATGGCCGCAGACCCCGCCCATGTGGGCCGTACCTTGGCGATTTGCCACTGCAACTGTCTGGAGCGGGCCTTCCAGGTGAAGGCCATGGCAGAAGCCAAATGTAAGTTTGCCCACGTTATCATTACCGAGGCGGGGGGTATTACCTCTGTTTATGCTTACGATGGCGGCATTGTGACTGCATACTAAGATACTATGAATGGAACGTGTATGTCTTGACAAAAGAGGGAAAATGAAGTAAAAATAGGAGACAGTCTTTCCAAATGAAAGGCTGTCTCCGAATTTTGATCTGTACAACAGGGAGGAATCTGTTATGTCGATGGATCGCCAGCAGGCCTGGACACTTCTGACTCAGTACAATAAGGAGCCCTTCCACCTGCGCCATGCTATCACAGTAGAGCACGTTATGGGCTGGTTTGCACAGGAGCTTGGCTATGGGGAGGAGAGAGACTACTGGTCTATTGTGGGGCTGCTCCACGATCTGGACTTTGAGCAGTGGCCCGAGGAACACTGCATAAAGTCACAGGAGCTTATGCGTCAGGCGGGGGTAGAGGAGTCCATCGTTCGGGCAACCGCCAGCCATGGATGGGGCCTTCGGGTGGATATCCAGCCAGAGCGAGAGATGGAGAAGGTGCTCTTCGCTTCCGACGAGCTCACCGGCCTGATTGGAGCGGCAGCTCTGATGCGGCCTTCCAAAAGCGTGGCCGACATGGAGCTGAAGTCTCTGAAAAAGAAATTTAAGGACAAAAAGTTTGCCGCCGGCTGTTCCCGGGATGTCATCGCCCGGGGGGCGGAACTGCTGGGCTGGGAGCTTGACAGGCTTCTGGACCAGACTCTGAAAGCCATGCAGGCCGAGGAGGAGGCCATTGAAGCGGCAGTGGCCGCGCTTTGACTACAGCCAATCAGAAACCACGTCAGCCAACCCGGCAGGTCCCACCAGGTTGTCCACCAGCAGGGTCAACAGCTCGTCGATGCGGGCGGCGCTGGTGGTAATGCGGGGGATGGAAGCCTCGTCTCCGGCCTCTTCTGTAATATGTACGCCATAATTTTCACAGAAGAAATGGGGGAGCTCTTCCTGGTCTACCGTGAGGAAGTAGTGGAAGCAGCGGAGATCCCCCTGATCGTCCGTACACTGACGGGTTGCGATTTTCAATTCCATGATATTGTAGCTTCCTCCTCTAAATAAGCGTTATGACCACATTATATAGTATGCACCCCAGAGAGGGAAGAGGAACATATCGCAAAAACCGCCCTGCTTCGGCCTTCTTCGTCGCTGGAAGGAAAGAACGGACTGGAAAAAGAGAAAAGTGTGGAGAAGATTGGGGAAATTTTTTTGAAGGAGAGGATGAGGCCCACCGCAGAATACCTGCGGTGGGCTCCATTTGTACTACAACTGAAAATCCTCGTCCCGGATATCTGCACCCGCCAGCTTTGCAGGACGGGGAGGAACCCGCTTCAGCGGGTCGTATTGAAAGGAGCGGCAATGGGAGCCGCCGGCCATGACCCCCTTTTTGGGGCAGATGACGTGGTCCTCGCCCATGGAACGGCCGCGGGCACAATAGATGCACCGGGGCTCAATATCTTTCTGAAACAGGTTCATAGAAGGCACTCCTTTGCGGCTTTGGATTCGGTCCTTCTATTATACTCTATAGAGGCGCTTTTTTCCACTGCTTTTTTTTACCGCCCACAGAGTCAGCGCCAAAAAGAACAGCCAAGTCCCCCAGGCGGCCCCAGCAGAGATGGTTAAGGCCTTGTGAAAGTCCAGACGGGCAATGGCTTCTGTCTGCTCTATCAGATAGGCAGAGGCTGGCCGAGGAAACAAGCGGAACAGCCAGGCGATGAGTACAGCGGACAACCCACCATGGAGCAGCTTTCCTGTCAAATAAGTTTTGAAAGACAGACCGCTCTCCCCCAGAAAAGCCATTACCTGGCAGTGGACGGATACGCCTGCCCACCCCAGCAGGAAAGCAGCCATAGACAGCCGGCTGGAAAGGGCCCCGCTGGTAAGAGAGGAAACCCCGGAGGACAGCTCCAGCAGACCAGTCAGCAGCCGCTGAGCCCAGATTTGGGATAGCCCCAATGGGGCGAGCAGGGCGGCCAGGAGAGAGGCGGCGGCAGTCAGCAGGCCAGAGATTGTCAAAACCCGGATGACCACTGAAAAAAACAGGATAAAGGCGCAGATGTTCAAGGTGGACCGGAGAGAGCCAGTGACAGACCGGGTAAAGGCAGCAGAGAAGCTGGCTGTCTGAAACTGAGCCCCGCCCCGGACGGGCAGCGGCCCCTCTTCGGGCTGGTAAAATCGGAACAGCAGCCCCACTGCCAGAGAGGCCAGCAGGTGGGCCAAATAGAGCAGCAGCCCCGCCGTCCCGCTCCCAAATACCCCTGTGCCCACCACGCCGAGAATAAACGCAGGGCCGCAGTTGTTGCAGAAGGCCAGCAGCCGTTCTGCCTCCGCTTTGGAGCACTGTCCCTTTTGGTACAGCTGGATAGCCGTCTTGGCCCCCACCGGATAGCCCCCCACAAAGCCTAGCGCCAGCGCGGCGGCACAGGAGCCGTTGACCCGGAACAGAGGGACCATGACCGGCGCCAGCAGCTTACCCAGATATCGGGACATCCCCAGCTCCACCACCAGGGAGGACAGAACAAAGAAGGGGAACAGAGAGGGGACGATCACATTCCCGCACAGCTTCAGCCCATCCCGCATGGCCGTAATGGCCTCCTCTGGCCACAGAATCAAGGAGGCTGCCGCCAGTAGAAGCCCCGCCCCAATGAAGCAATCCCGATATTTCTGTTTCCCTATCAGACAGCTCACCGCGTTCCGCCTCCCCGTTGGATTTTATTTAAGAATATTCCCTGGGACAAAAAAATTGCCTGTCCGAAAAAAGAATTGCCTGGGGCTGGAAAAGAGAGTATAATAGAGCCACTCTTGGAAAAGGAGGAACCGCTTGTGGAGCAGCTGCGTTTGGTGGATACGCCATTTGGACTGTTGACCTATACACTGGTAAAAAAACGGGTCAAAAATTTAAACCTGCGGGTGGAACGGAACCTTACAGTGGTTTTGTCCGTGCCGCTGCGGTGCTCCACCCGGCGGGCAGACGAGTTCATCCAGGAGAAATCCCTCTGGCTGACGGAGAACCTTCGGCGGTTGGAAGGAGTTCGGCAGATGGAGCTGCCCCCGGAGCCGTCCCGTTTGCTCTGTCAGGAGTTGCTGGAACAGGCTATGGATCGGGTCTATCCCATGGTTGCTCCCCTTGGCGTGGAAAAACCTGCACTGAAGCTGCGGCGGATGCGCAGCCAGTGGGGGAACTGCCACTGGGCCCAGGGGTACATCACGCTGAACACTGCGTTGGCCAGGTGCCCGGAGGCGCTGCGGGACTATGTGGCTCTACATGAGCTGGTCCATTTTCTCCACCACGACCATGGCTCGAGTTTTTACGCCCAAATGGATGTCCTCATGCCCGACTGGCAGCAACGGCGCAGAGCACTGCGGCAATATGCTGGGGCGCTGGAGGCAGAGAGATGATTGTTCAGGAAGCGTTCTATAAAAAAGAAAGATAAGCATTCAAAATGATGTGGACAGCCGCGGGTCTGACAGCGATGGCCTGAAGGTGCAATCAAAAGAAGAAAGGTGTGACCAACCATGGCCTACCGGCCCTTGGCGGATGAAATACGGCCTCAGACCTTGGACGAGGTGGTGGGACAGCGGCATATTCTGGGGGTGGACGGCCTTTTGCGTCGGGTGATTGAGGGAGGAACCATCCCGAATCTGATTTTTTATGGTCCCTCAGGGACAGGAAAAACCACTGTGGCCAACATCATTGCCCAGAGAACTAACCGGCCGCTCCACCGGCTAAACGCTACCACCGCCTCCATTGGAGACATCAAGGAGATTATGGCGGATATCGGCACTCTGCTGGCTCCAGAGGGGGTGCTGCTCTACCTGGACGAGATTCAATATTTTAACAAAAAGCAGCAGCAGTCGCTACTGGAGTTTATGGAGGACGGCCGCATTACCCTGATTGCCTCCACAACAGAAAACCCCTTTTTTGCAGTCTTTGGTGCGGTGCTCTCCCGGGCCACTGTCTTTGAATTTAAACAAATCACGGCGGAGGACGCACTGCCCGCAGTCGAGCGGGGGATTTCCATTATGGAAAAGCGTCTGGGGTCCCAAGTGGTCTGTGAAGAGGGGGTCCAGCAGCACCTTGCCTGGGCCTGCGGCGGCGATATCCGAAAGGCCATGAACGCTATCGAGCTTCTGCTGAGTGCTTCCAATCGGGAGCAAGGGAAACTCCTTGTCACTCTGGAGGATGCGAAAACGGCAGCTCAGAAGTCAGCGATGCGGTATGACCGGGAGGGGGACTCCCACTATGACATCGCTTCCGCCCTGATGAAGTCCCTGCGAGGCTCCGACCCGGACGCCGCCCTTCACTATCTGGCCCGCCTGCTGGAGGCTGGAGATCTGATTACTGCCATACGCCGCCTGCTGTGCTCAGCCAGTGAGGATGTAGGGATGGCTTACCCGCAGGCAGCCATGATTGTCAAGGCTTTGGTGGACAACGCACTCCAGCTTGGTCTGCCAGAGGCCCGCCTTCCGCTGGCCCAGGCGGCGGTACTGCTGGCTACTGCCCCTAAGTCGAACTCAGTATGTGCAGCCATTGACGCTGCCAGCGCCGATGTACGGGCAGGGCGGACGGGAGATATCCCACGGGAGCTACAAAATATCCATGCCGACTCCTCCGGGATGGAGCGGGAGCAGGGGTATCTGTACCCGCACAGCTTCCCAGGGCACTGGGTGGCGCAGCAGTACCTTCCTGACGTGCTACGAGGGGTGCAGTATTACTGCTACGGCGACAATAAAACAGAGCAGGCCGCCCGGCGGTACTGGGAGGGAATCAAGGGAACGCAGCTCTAAAACACCTATACCCATAGCTTTGGGCAAGTCAGTGTGTGGTTCTGAAGACAGATTTATAAACACAGTAGGGAGAAACATGGAGTGGAGTGATCTGGTTTATACCTGGGCCGTTGTCTGCCCGCTGGTTTTTTTGGGCGGGCTGGTTGATGCAGTTGCCGGCGGCGGCGGACTGGTGAGCCTGCCGGCCTATCTGTTGGCTGGTCTGCCCGCACATATCGCGTCGGGTACCAACAAGTGCAGCAGCACCTTCGGTGCTGTTCTGTCCACTGCCCGTTTTTTAAAGCGGGGAGACATTCACCTGCCCAGTGCATTGGCTGGAGCTGTCGGAGGCCTGATCGGATCCTGGGCAGGCGCAAGGTTGAATCTGGTAGTGCCAGAGCGGGCTCTCTACTATCTGTTGCTGGCAGTTGTCCCGGTTATGGCGGTTTTTCTCCTTTTGAAGCGGGACTTCGGCGGGGAGAATGGTTCGAGTCAATTCAGCCTCCCTCAGCTCATCGCCATGTCTGTGGGGATTGGGCTGGTCATTGGCGCGTATGACGGTTTTTTTGGCCCCGGGGCTGGTACCTTTCTGATTCTTGCTTATACAGGGCTATGCAAGTTCGACCTGCTGACTGCCTCTGGAAATACCAAAGCAGCCAATCTGGGCAGCAATTTTGCCGCTCTTGTCGCGTTTGCCCTTGCAGGAAAGGTGGTATGGGCCGTGGGTCTTCCGGCGGCATTATGCAGCATTGCGGGCAATTATGTGGGCTCCAGCATGGCTTTAAAGGGGGGCGCTAAAGTGATTCGCCCCATGTTCTTTGTGGTGCTGGCGCTGCTTGTGGCCCGGTTGGTCTACAATTTAGTGGTATAAAGGAAACGCACCACAACCTGTGGTGCGTTTTGTTTATGGAAGCAAGGTGCCAAAATAGGAAACCAGAAGATCCACACAGGCGCCATAAGAGCGAATCCCCAGCTCCTGATCGTTTCCTTTCAGAAACCCGTCGTAAACCCGGCCGGCAGCCTCCTCCACTGGGGAGGAAAGCGCGGCCCAATAGGTGTTATTATCCCTCCAGTCGGTGGACAGCTGAGGGGTGAAGTATGTCTCTGCAATACGGAGCCAGGCTGAGTCGTCCACAGGGTAGAGGGCATTGCACAGTTGAATCAGGCCCATCAGATAGCCGGAATACTGAAACACCAGGTCCTCGCTGGTAGCACAGGCGGCGATGCCCACAAAGTTGGCCTCCAGCTCGGAGGATACCATCCGTTGGTGGGCCATTTCATGGGCGATGGTGGCAGGGACCAGACAGAGTGGCGCGTCCACATTCACATTGGCCTCGCCTGTGAAGGGGGAGTAAATTCCGGTGAAGCCCAGAATACTCTGAAGCCGGGAAAAGACCAGCGGTTTGGCTTGAACGGACCGTATTTCCAGGCAGGAAAATTCCCTTGTCAGTCCCTCGTACACAGCGGTTCCGCGCTGAAAGCAGTCGGACAGGTTCTCGGCGAAGTGTCCCTCCTGGTCCCGGGCTACCTGGACGGAGAGCCGGGCAGCCTGCTCTGCAAAATATGCAGTCACAGCAGTTAGCTCCTCCACAGAGCAAGGGCCAGCCTCCAGCCCTGCACGTTGGGTGAAGGGAGAGGCGTAGTAGGCCGCATTCCACAGCCAGCACAGCCCGGCCCACAGCCATAGCCAAACCGCAGCCAAGGCAGCCAGCCGGCGGAACAGCGCCCATCCGCCCCGGTCCCTCCACGCAAAAACCGCGGTCCGCACCGACCAGAAAACACTCCCAGCCAAAACAAGCACTGCCAGCAGCTCCAGGCCAGAGAGGGGGAGAACGGACCAGAGCCGTCCCCACAGCTGTTCCATGGGGGCCATGATATGGAAGACCCAGCTGTCCATAAGCGGCCGGTTTTCTTTCACCAGTTCAAACAGCCCTACAAGCCCCAGCGGAAGGAGAAGAGCGGTCCATAGCCTCCAATGTACCATTTTTTTCGTCTGTATTCCCATATGGGTTCCCCCTTTCTGGATCTAATTTTGCTTGGCTTTTTTGGGTTTCTTTCGCAGCTTGAGTGTGGTACCGCGTTGAACAGCCAGCTCCTCCAGAAAAGCGACCGCCTTCCGCTCCCGCTCTTTCTGGTCCCGAACAGAGAGGAACTGATCTGCCACAGCGCGGATATCTTCCAGCTCCAGCAGGTCAACTGCGACACAGTAAAAGGTCTTTTTTCGGCCTGTGTAAAACTCCGTTAAAAGGGTCTGTAAAAGGGAGGCCTTTTCCTTAAGCTCCTGTCGATACTGTGCCACACCAAGCTGCCGGGCACGCTCCACATGCCTGGCCCGTCCCTGATGTGTAAGAAACGAGTCGTATTGGTCAAAGTTTTCGTATTTCTCGCAGGGATATTGACCACACTGGAAACAATACTCCAGGCCGCCTCTCTCTAAACTGCACCGAGCCAAAGTACAGGACTGGTTTCCCTCTCCACCGCCACAGCCAGGACAATATCCGCCTAGCTTCATTGGGCATAGGGCACAGCTCAATCCGCACATGGAAAATGCTTGGTCTTTCCGGGAAAATCCTTTCATCCTCAAACACCTCGATTCAGTTCTACAATCGGGTTGGTTGTCCACTCCAGTCCGCCAGGCCGGGGTGTGGGAAAGCAGAGGGCAAACAGGTCGGTGAACCGCTCCTCCAGAGCGAACAGGGTCTGGGCTTCTGGGGAAAAGCGATGGAAGGTTCTGTCGTGGATGTGCGCCGCCTTTACAAAAAAGGGGAGTGCAGCTTTTCGGGCCATCTCTTTCAGGACCAGCCGCCCACGGCTGTTGAGGGCCAGCACGCGGATGTATAGGGGCGAAGCGGGGCGGTCCATCGCCCGCAGACCCAGCAGAGCATAGAGCACCAGTCGCCGTACCCGGGCATGGGTATAGGTCCGGGTCTTTGTCAGGGTGTACAGCTCCTCCAGATTTGCGGTCTGCCGGGCGGCGTACAGCAGGCGGGCGGCCAGACCATCGCCGCTGTCTGGAAGGGCCTCTGCCTCTGCCAGCGACATAGAGCGCAGACGGGCAATGGCAACCCGCTCCAGCTGCTTCAGGTCGGCGGCGTCACCCTTCCAGGGCAAGGGCAGGAAAGGAGAAGCCCTTTCCAGTTCTCCCGCCCGGATCCACCGGCGTAGAAGGGAGGCAGAAGCAAACGCTCCAACCGTTTCTCCGTCGTGGGCCGCTCCGCGGCGTGGGATGGTGACTGCCATCATGTCTGGAGGAAGAAAACGCAGATATTCCACCCCCAGACTGTTGTTGGGAAAATCCAGAAGAGAAGCCTTCTCCGGGCCAAGGAGGCGTTCTACCGCATTCCGCCGGCACAGAGCAAAGCTTTTTTTGGGGCCCAGCTCCAGTCTGAGCGCCTGAGAGAATGCCGGGCTGTTGATACACTGGGCTAGTGCCTGAAGAGGGGAGACATCCCCCAGCTCGCTGCCAAAGGAGAGCGTGTCCACCACCCCCGTGGCAGCCAAGGTCGCTATGGCTCCCCGTGCAAAGCCCTCTGCGGAGGCAGTAGCCCATACGGTAGGCAGCTCCAGCACCAGGTCTGCCCCTCCAGTCAAAGCCATGCCGGCGCGCATCCACTTGTCTATGACAGCGCACTCCCCTCGCTGGACCCAGTTGCCGCTCATAACGGTTACGATGGCGGTATCCTCCCCCAGCCTGCGCCGTGTTTGGGCAATGTGAAAGGCGTGTCCAGTGTGGAAAGGGTTGTATTCTGCAACAATTCCGGCCACCCGCACAGGAAAGCTCACTCCCTCCAGAAAATTTTGGATGAATTTTCAAAAAACCAGTTGTCCTCCTGGAGAAAAAGCGGTAAAATAGAGGCAAGAGGCCTTAAGCCCTATTGTAAACGATTCCGGGACGGAAGGCAACGGAAAAAACATTGTAAAATTTTGTTTGGAAGGAGATCAAATCCCATGAACATCTTAGTAATTAACGCCGGTAGCTCCTCGCTGAAATATCAGCTGCTGAACCCCGAAAACCAGGAGGTGCTGGCCAAAGGTCTGTGCGAGCGTATTGGCATCGACGGCAAGTTTACCTATAAGCCGGCTGGCAAAGAGGCCATCAAGGAGGCCGACGTGGCTATGCCCACCCACAGCGAGGCCATCAAGGCTGTGCTGGACGCTCTGGTTCACAAGGACAACGGCGTCATCGGTTCCATGAAGGAGATTGACGCGGTGGGACACCGGGTGGTCCATGGCGGCGAGAAGTTTGCCAAGTCTGTTCTGATTACCGACGAGGTCATGGCCGCCATTGAGGAGTGCAATCCTCTGGCTCCTCTCCATAACCCCGCCAACATCATCGGGATCAAGGCCTGCCAGGCACTTATGCCCGGCACACCTATGGTGGCTGTTTTTGACACCGCCTTCCACCAGACCATGCCTCCCGAGGCCTATATGTACGCCCTACCCTATGTGTACTACGAGAAGGACAAGGTCCGCCGCTACGGCTTCCATGGCACCTCTCACAAGTATGTCACCCAACGGGCTGCCGCTATGCTGGGCAAGCCTATCGAGGAGCTGAAGCTGATTTCCTGCCACTTGGGCAACGGCTCCTCCATCACCGCCGTTGACGGCGGAAAGAGCGTGGACACCTCCATGGGCTTTACCCCTCTGGCTGGTCTTCCTATGGGCACCCGCTGCGGCGATATCGACGCAGGTATTCTCCAGTACCTGATGAATCAATACGGCATGGATATTGACAAGATGCTCAACGTGCTGAACAAGAAATCCGGTGTAGAGGGTCTGAGCTGTGTCAGCTCTGACTTCCGTGACCTGGAAAATGCCGCCGCCAAGGGTGACCAGAAGGCAGAGCTGGCCCAGAAGAAGTTTGCTTATGAGGTCCGCAAGTATGTGGGCGCTTACGCCGCTGCTATGGGCGGAGTGGATGCTGTCATTTTTACCGCTGGCGTGGGCGAGAACGACAAGGCAATCCGTGCCATGGTCTGCCAGGGCCTGGGCTTTATGGGCCTGAAGCTGGACGCCGCCGCCAACGACGTCCGGGGCAAAGAGACTGTCCTCTCCACCGCCGACTCCAAGGTGAAGGTGCTGCTCATCCCCACCAACGAGGAGCTGATGATCGCCATCGACACCGCGGCCATTGTCAAGGGTTAATTGGCGAAAAAATTAAGGAAACTGTCACCCCCCTTCGGGGGGGTGACAAAAAGAATTATGAGTATTATTGGAAGGACTGCTATAGGCAGCAATGTTAGGCAGTGCGCAGAAGGGAGGTGAGTTCCATGTCGAGAGGCAATGGTGGTTCTGGTACGTCCCCCTGGGGGCGGGTCGCTCTGGCCTTTCTGATTCCCCTGATTGGTCTGGCTCTCTGTGAGGCGGCCAATGACCGTGATCCAGAGAACGCTCCTTACATCCGTGCTGCCACCTTGGCAGGCTTTGTCCTCTACCTGGCGGCTTTTGGAATTCGCTTTCTCTTTTGACTTCTGAAACTGGGCTCTTGAAAATGCGGAACCTGGATTTCAGGCTCCATAAGCCGTCATCATATGATTGGGGCGCAGTTTTGCGTCCCCTTATATTTTATTTGCCACGTAAGGAGTTAGGATATCATGATTTACCAAGAGGATGTGCGGGACCTGTTTTCTGTCCCGGAGGAGTACTATTTGGCCCACTGCATCAGCGCGGACTTTGCGATGGGAAAGGGAATCGTGGTGGAGTTCAACAAACGGTTTCAAATGAAGCAGCGGCTGCGGCAGGCGTATCCAAATTACCTTGAGCGGTTTGTGGCGGAGCAAATGGAAGGCGACTGCATCTTAATGGGCAGAGTGCTCAATCTGATTACAAAAGAGCGGTATTTCCACAAGCCTACTATCTCGACCATGCGAACCGCCTTACAGAAAATGAAGGAGATATCGGAAGAGGAGGGGATCTCGAAAATCGCAATGCCTATGATCGGCGCAGGGCTCGACCGGTTGCAGTGGAAAGACGTTGCAGCGCAAATAAAGGATGTCTTTCAGCGTTCCGATGTTGAACTGTTGGTGTGCAGGTTAAAATAACAGCGGTTTGGAAGGACAAAATTTGAGCTTCCGGGAAATAGTGGAGTAGATGTTATGGAACTGTATAAAAAATGGTCCGTCCATATGAAGAACAATATCAGCGGTGGGGGAGTGATGCCGCCGGTCCTGGATCCCTTTGACCCGGCCGCCTTTTACGTTTCGGACGGCTGGGGGTCCAGCTATTCCTCCATGCGGCTGCGCAGGCTGTCTGTCGAGACAGGGGAGGAGCTTGCAAGCGTTTTGACGCGGGACAGTACAAGGTGTATCCACATAGAGAGGGACAGGATATTTGCAGTTCTGAATAAACGGATTCTGGAGATGGACCGGGGCGGCCTCGGCGTGATCCGCGCCTATCAAAAGGGCGTGCCGCAGTATATGGACTATGTGAGCTTCGACGGCAGGGACAAGCTCCTGATGATGAATTGGAACGGCGGTTTTTTGAATGTGTTCAGTCTGAGTACCGAGACAGCCCGAAAAAAGAAGGTGGATGCCTGCTGCGGGATCTGGAGGGAGAATGAGAAATTTTTCCTTATCTTGAACGGGGACGCTGTCCTGCGCTATGATTTGGCCGGGAATACGCTGAAAAAGCTGGTTGATACAGAGCCCTGCTCCAGGTGCAGGCTGGGTCCGTCCGGTCAGCTGTATCTGTTGTGCAGGGGGCCGGTCGAGGACAGGAGTATCTCGTCTAAAATTGTGATTTACCCTGCCGCCGTTGGCGGTGTCCCCCGGGAGCTCATACCAGGGGAATTGATTCAGAACTTTTCCCTGTCTCAAGATGAGAATTGGCTTTTTTTGATTCGGGATAACTGTATATGGCTGTATTCCATCCCAGAGGAGAACGTGATATTTCAGCACAAATTTGAGGGAGAGTTCGCGTTTGAGGATGGACTTTCTGTTTTTCATGAGTACATTTTTACCTATCATTGGAGAGAAAAAGAGCTGACCTGCTGGAAAATAGTGGAGTAGACACAATGACGATCTGGTGTGAATTTGAGGTGTGGCCCAACTGGGACCCGCTGGACGACAATTCCGATGTGATTGTTACCCTGGAGGACGGAAGCCGCTGGGGGGCCACCTTTGTGACCTATCGAAATGTGGAGACACTTGTGGCGAAGAACCGCCAGACAGGGGAGTGTTTGTCCGGGCGCTATCTGGACATTTCCCATCTGGTTCTGGTGGAGGCACTGACCCGGCCGCTGATTGAGGCGGTGGTGGAAGATATCCTCCAGGCCGAGACGCTGGAGCCCTGCTTTGCGCGGCTGACAGACGCGGTTGACAAAGAGGCGGGGCTCCATTTATAATAGGCTTTAATCAGCGGTTAGGAGGCTGGCATGGATATCCACGTCAATGACATATTAAAAATGAAGAAGCCCCACCCCTGCGGCAGCGCGGAGTGGCTGGTTCTCCGGGTGGGGATGGACTTCAAGCTGCGCTGTCAGGGCTGCGGCCACGAGGTTATGCTGCCCCGAAATAAGGCAGAGAAGAACATCCGAAAGGTATTTCGGGATGGGGAGGCTATTGAGCTCTCCAAATAAACAGTTTCCAGCAGAAAGAGGGGAAGCCTATGGACAAGAAATATTGGAGTGGCAGAATTCAGAATCTGGTGCCCTACACCCCGGGGGAGCAGCCCCGGGACAGAGTGTTCATCAAGCTGAACACCAACGAGAACCCTTACCCGCCCTCGCCCAGGGTGCTGGAGGCCATCCGGCAGGCTACTGACAGTCGCCTGAGGCTGTATCCCGACCCGGAGGCAACGGATTTGCGGAGGGCCATTGGGGAGCGCTATGGGCTGGCCCCGGAGCAGGTTTTCTGCGGCAACGGCTCTGACGAGGTGCTGGGCCTGTGCTTTTACGCCTTTTTCACACCGGGAAGAAAGGTAATTTTCCCCGATATCACCTATAGCTTTTACCCCGTCTACACAGAGCTGTTCCATCTGGACTATGAGGAGATTCCGCTGAACGAGGATTTCACCCTGCCAGTGGAGCGGTTCCTGGGCGAAAATGGAGGGGTTGTGGTGTGCAACCCCAACGCCCCCACCGGCCGGACGCTGCCCCTGGAGGACATACGCCGGATTTTGGAGGCAAACCGGGATGCTGTGGTTCTGGTGGACGAGGCCTACGCCGACTTCGGCGCCCGGTCCGCCATCCCGCTTCTCCCGGAGTTCCCCAATCTGGTGGTTGTTCGCACCATGTCCAAGTCCCACTCTCTGGCGGGGATGCGTCTGGGTTATGCCCTTGGCAGTCCTGATCTGACGGCCGCCATAGGCTGCGTAAAGAACTCCTTCAACTCCTATCCCATCGACCGGCTGGCTCTGGCTGCCGGAGAGGCTGCCATCCAGGATGTACCTTACTTTGAGGAGACCCGTCGAAAGGTGATGGATGCCCGGGCTTGGACTACACAGGCGCTGCGGGCGCAGGGCTTTCGGGTCCACGACTCCGACGCAAACTTTGTATTTGCCGCTCATCCCGCCCTCTCAGGCGAAACCCTTCAGCAGGGGTTGCGGGAGCGGGGAATTTTGGTGCGCCGGTTTGACCGGCCCCGCATTCGGGAGTATCTGCGTATCACCATCGGCACCCAGCAGGAAATGGAGGCCTTGGCCGCCTCATGTGAGGATATTTTGAAAGGATAGCACCATTATGCGTTATGACAGCGACCTTTTGTACCGCCCCCCTGGGGAGTGGAAGAGCTACCTGCTCCAATGCACCATCGGCTGCTCCAACAACCAGTGTACCTTCTGCGGGATGTACAAGGAGAAGAAATTCCGCATCCGTCCCACCCAGGAAATTCTGGAGGATATCGACATGGCCCTGGACTACTATGGCCCCGGGCTGGAGCGGGTATTCCTTATGGATGGAGATGCCATTATCATTCCTACGGATGATCTGCTGCGTATACTGGAAAAGCTGTACCGCACCTTTCCCAAGCTGCAAAAGGTGACCCTGTACGCCGGACCCAGAAGCACCTTGGACAAATCTTCAGAGGAGCTGCGCACGTTGCATCAGGCAGGGCTGTCCCGCGCCTACCTGGGGGTGGAGAGCGGCAGCGACGCGGTGCTGCGTTTCATCCACAAGGGTGTGGACGCCCAGCAGATGCTGCTGGCAGGCCAGCGGCTGGTGGAGGCGGGGATTGACCTGTGGGTTACGGTGATCCTAGGGATGACTGGTGCCGACGGGGAGGGAGGGGACTGGAAGGAACACATCCTGTCCACCGCCGCCCTGATAAACCAGATGAAGCCCCGCCATCTGTCCGCTATGACCTTCGCGCCGGCCAAGGGGACACCTCTGGGGGAGGAGGTTCTGGCGGGCCGGTTCCAGGTGTGTTCGGCGGACCACATTCTGGAAGAATGCCGCCTTCTGGTGGAAAAGCTGGATGTGGACCCGCTCCATTTTACCAGCAACCATGCCTCCAACTACCTGCCTCTGAAAGGAGGATTGCCGGAGGACCGGGAGAAATTCCTGGATCTGATTGACCAGGCTCTGGCCGGAAAAATTCGCCTGCGCAAGACGTTAAATCGCGGGATCTAGATGGAAGGGACGGCCTTAGGCTGTCCCTTTTTATGTTACCCTAAAGCCATAAAACCAGCTTTTTCTGGAAATGAATACACAAAGAAAAAAGAACCTCGAAACCGGTCAAATACTGGGAAAAACTGTATTTTTTAGAAAAAAGAATAGAAATTCCTCTCCAATTCAGACAAAATGCACAAGTTTATCGGTGGAAGTATGGGCACTTTTGCCCTTGCAACAGAAGCGGATATTAGTTACAATGTGGTTACAAAAGTTACAAACACGGCTTTTGGTTGTCATAATATTGGCAAAACTTGTGTGTAATAGGAGTGTAGACAATGTTTCGCAAGCTGTTTTCCATGCTGCTGTGCGCATTTGCCCTGCTTCTCCTGATGGGCGCCAGCCTGGAACCTGAGACGTCCCTATTGGCAGAGGAGGAGTCCGCCGCTGACAGCGGCGAGGTATCCGAGGCTGCGCCCCAGCCCGAGGAGCTTACTGAGCCAGTGCGCCCAGATATCGTCCACGCCCTCCAGGGAACGAACCCCCTGAAGCTGGCGGAGGGAAAAGAGACCTCTGGAATGGAGGATATAACCGGCAGCGATCCTGAGCCGTCCGGTCCGGCACAATCCGGCCAGTCCAATAGCAGCCGGGACCAGACCTATGTCTCCCTAGCAGCGGTGGCCCAGGAGCTGGACCCCACTGCGTCCGTATCCTGGAAGAACAATATGGCCAAGGTGACGACCGATAAGCTGACCCTGACCGCCCGGGTGGGAGATCTCTACCTGGAGGCGAACGGTCGCTATCTCTACCTTCCCGAGGGGGTGCAGCTGTCCGAGGGCAGGGTGGAGGTGCCTCTGTGGGCTGTGGCAAAGGCTTTTGACGCCCAGGTGACGGTGGATGCCTCCACCGGCGCCCTGGACGTGGTCCTCGGCAGCGGGGCCATCCAGTCCGGCGATGCCTTCTATGACGCGGAGGAGCTGTTCTGGCTGTCCCGCATCATTACTGCGGAGAGCGGAAACCAGCCCATGGAGGGTCAGATCGGGGTCGGTATTGTTGTGATGAATCGGGTGGCCAGTTCCATTTACCCAGATACGGTGGAGGAGGTGTTGGCCCAGAAAAATCAGTTTACCACCTATCGGGGGGGGCGGCTGGCTGACCGCACCCCTAAGGAGAGCTGTGTCATTGCCGCAAAAATAGTCTTGGATGGCGGTATGGTAGAGGGGCTGGAGACAGCGCTCTACTTCGATTCCACCGAGAGCAGCTGGGCTGCCCGCAACAAGGAATGCGTTGCCTCCATTGGAAACCATAAGTTTTACGGCGGCTGAATTCGCCATCAAAGCCCTCAATTTTTCAATTTTGGAAAATTGGGGGTTTCTTTTTTAACCGTTCCAGTCTATAATAATGGTGTTTTCTTGTAATCAATCGCCAATGACAGGGGAGGACATCTTCATGACAAGGAGCAATGCCCGGGAAATTGCGATGCAGATCGTATTTTCTCTAAAAGTTGGACGCTTTGACCCCAGCGAGGTACTGAACAGCTGGCTGACAGAGGAACGCTTTCAGGAGCTGGCGGAGGAGATGCCTTTGTACGACCAGTTTCCAGAGGAGAAGCAGGAGCAGTACATACGGCAGGTGGTGCTGGGTACCGTCTCCCACGGAGAGGAGCTGGACAGACGTATCAGCCAATACGCTGTGGGCTGGGCCTTCTCCCGCATCCCTAAGATGGCTGTGGCCATCATGAAGGTGGCGATGTTTGAGGTGCTGTACCTTTCGGATGTCCCCACCGCCTCCGCTATTGACGAGGCGGTGGAAATCGCCAAGGGCTATGAACCTCCAGAGGTGGTTTCCTTCCTGAATGGAATTCTGGGCTCCTTTGTCCGGGCGGAGTTTCCTGATGCCCCGCCCAAGCCCCAGAGGGATATGGAGGCGCAGCCGGAATGAGGGTCCTGGGGCTGGATACCAGCAACTACACCACCTCTGCCGCCGTCTTTGACGGGCGGGAAGGAGACAACCGGAGCCGTCTTCTGGAGGTGCGGCCCGGAGAGCTGGGCCTGCGGCAGAGTGATGCTCTGTTTCAGCATGTGAAGCGGCTTCCCGCCCTGCTGGAGCAGCTGGCGGAGGAGGGACAGCTAAAGAATGTGCAGGCTGTGGGCGCTTCCACCCGCCCACGGGCCGTGGAGGACTCCTATATGCCCTGCTTTCTGGCAGGGGAGTCTCAAGGAAAAGTGCTGGCCGCTGCTTTGGATATCCCGTTTTTCGCTTTTTCCCACCAGGAGGGGCACTTGGCCGCCGCAGCCTGGTCAGCCGGACGGCTGGACCTGCTGGACCGCCCCTTCCTGGCGTGGCATCTGTCCGGCGGAACCACGGAGTTGCTACGGGTGGAGCCCCAGGGGGCCAGTGTCCGGGCAGAGATTGTAGGGGGGACAAGCGACATCTCCGCTGGCCAGCTCATGGACCGGATCGGGGCTATTCTGGGCCTGCCCTTTCCGGCGGGAAAGGCGCTGGATGCGCTGTCCCGTCAAGGGGAAGCTGCCGCTTTCCAGGTAAAGCTCTGCGGCCTTACCTTCTCCCTGTCTGGTATGGAGAACCAGGGGAAGGCGATGGCGGAACGGGGAGAGCCTCCGGCCAATGTTGCCCGCTTTGCGGTGGAGACGGCGGCGGATGTGGTCCTTCGAGCCACAGCAGAGGCCCAAAGGCGCTGGCCAGGGCTTCCAGTACTGTGCTCTGGGGGAGTGGCCTCCAACAGCCTTCTGCAGGAGCGGCTGACCACATCCTGTCAGGCTTTGTTCGCTCCTACGCAATACTCGACAGACAACGCCGCCGGCGTCGCGGTTCTCACTTGGCGGGCAGAGGAGGCAACACGATGAAACAGGAACCCTCTGTCCTGACCCCCAGTCAGGTGGGCCAGTATATCAAGGCCTTTATGGACCGGGACCGGCTCCTGTCCAGCCTGTTGGTTCGAGGGGAGCTGTCCAACTATAAAATACACTCCTCAGGCCACCATTACTTCACCCTGAAGGATCGGGAGGGCTCCCTTCGGTGTGTCATGTTCAGGCGGGAAGCAGCCTGCGTGCATTTTCGGCCTCAGGACGGGATGCAGGTCATTGTGGCTGGGCGGGTGACTGTTTTCCCACGGGATGGTCAGTATCAGCTCTACTGCACCAAGCTGACCCCCGAGGGGGTGGGGGATCTCTACATTGCCTTTGAGCAGCTGAAGGACCGTCTGTTCCAGGAGGGACTCTTTGATCCGCGCCGTAAACAGCCTATCCCTCGCTTTCCGAAGCAAATCGCCTTGGTGACCTCCCCCACAGGGGCGGCGGTGCGGGATATGCTCCGCATCCTGAAGGCCCGGTGGCCCCTGGCTCAGGTTCGAGTGCTCCCCGTCCGGGTTCAGGGGGAGGGGGCCGCAGAGGAGATCGCTGCCGCTGTCCGCTGGGCAAACTGGAAAGCAGCAGCTGACCTGATGATTGTCGGTCGGGGCGGTGGTTCTATGGAGGACCTGTGGGCCTTTAATGAGGAGGTCGTGGCCCGGGCTATTGCAGAATCCCAAATTCCGGTGATTTCTGCCGTGGGACATGAGCCCGACGTGACCATTGCCGATTTTGCCGCTGATCTGCGTGCGGCCACCCCCTCCAATGCCGCCGAGCTGGCCGTTCCAGACCAGAACGAGGTCTATGCTGCCCTTCTGGGCGGCGAAGAGCGGCTGAAGGGCGCGATTGCCGTTCGCCTGTCCCGGTATCGCCAGACGTTGGAGCGGATTGCTATGAACCGGGTCATGACAGAGCCGGCCATCTATTTTCAGAACAAGCACCTGTTGCTGGATTACCAGAGCCGCCGCTTGGCCCATGGCCTGGAGCGCAGTGTCTCCGGCCAGCGAGAGCGGTTGGGACGGCTGGCCGCCGCGCTGGATGCCATGAGCCCACTGAAAGTGCTGGGCCGGGGATATGCCATTGCCCAAAGAGAGGATGGCAAGGTGCTGACCTCCGTTCTGGACGCTGCTCCAGGGGATGCGTTTTACCTGCGCCTGTCCGATGGAGAACTGGGGTGCCGGGTAGAGGGTCAGGCGGAGAGAGAGTGAGCCCTCTCTGTAAACTGAAACAGAAAAAAAGGGAAGGAAGGAGCGTGCCCGATGGCCGCAAAGAAAAAGCTGGTGTTTGAAGACGCTATGTCCCGGCTGGAAGAGATTATTTCCTTGCTGGAGCGGGGGGATGCACCGCTGGAGCAGGCGATGTCTCTGTTTGAGGAGGGGGCAAAGCTGCTGCGGGAGTGTACCAAACGGCTGGACGAGGCGGAGCAGAAGGTCACTCTGCTGACAGCGGGACCAGACGGCCAGCCGGTGGAGCAACCGTTCCCGGAGGATAGCTGACATGGAAAATAACTTTACAGAGTTGTTGGCGCAGGACCAGACACTGATTGAGTCCGGCCTGGGGAAAATCTTTCAAGGGGATGTCCAATATGCCGACCTTCAGGCGTCTATGGAGTACTCCTTGCTGGCAGGAGGGAAACGGGTGCGTCCGGTGCTCACGCTGGAGACCTGCCGCCTCTGCGGTGGGAGCCGGGAGGCAGCGCTGCCCTTTGCCTGTGCAGTGGAAATGGTTCACACCTATTCTCTCATCCACGATGACTTGCCTGCTATGGACAATGACGATCTGCGCCGGGGCCGTCCAACCAACCACATGGTATATGGGGAAGCTACTGCGATTCTGGCAGGGGACGGCTTACTGGCCGCAGCCTTTGAGCAGCTGGCCCGGGCGGAGCTCCCTGCTCAGCGCGTGGTGGAGGCAGTGGCCTGTCTGTCTTCTGCCGCTGGTCCCTCTGGTATGGTGGGCGGTCAGGCTCTGGATATTGCTGGGGAGGGACACGCCCTTTCCCAGGGGGAGCTGGAGCTGCTTCAAAGTTTGAAAACCGGTGCTCTGATCTCCGCTGCTGCAGAGTTGGGCTGCATTGCCGCCGGCGGAGGGCCGGAGGTACGGGAGCGGATCCGCCTGTATGCCTCCGCGTTGGGCCGGGCCTTCCAGGTTCGGGACGACATATTGGATGTAACCTGCACCGCTGCAGAGCTGGGGAAGACAGTGGGCTCTGACCAAGCCAATGAGAAGAACACCTTTGTCACTGCCCTGGGTCTGGAGGGCTGCACTGCCCTGGTAGAGCAGCTTACCCGGCAGGCGGTGGACGCCTTGGAGGGGTTCCAGGCACCTGATTTCCATATCTGGCTGGCCCGGCAGCTGGCAGAGCGGAACAAGTAGCACTGAGACGACAGAGGAGGGACCGCCTTGGCCGCCATGGAGGAAAAAATGGAATACCGTCCCCTGTTGTCAGGGATGTCTGACCAGGAGGGGGAGGCCCTTTGTGTCCAGCTTCGCCATGAACTGGTGGAAAGTGTGTCCAAGACGGGGGGACACCTTGCCTCTAACCTGGGGGCGGTGGAGCTTACTGTGGCCATTCACCGGGTATTTGACACCCGGACAGACCGCTTGGTTTTCGATGTAGGGCACCAGTGCTACCCACATAAGATTCTCACCGGGCGGGGGGAGGCTATGTCTGCTCTGCGGCAATATGGAGGAATCGCCGGTTTTCCTAAGCCGGAGGAGAGCGTCCACGACGCTTTTATTGCCGGGCACGCCTCCAATTCAGTGGGGGTGGCTCTAGGAATGGCACAGGCCCGGTCTGTGCTTGGAGCGGACTATAAGGTACTGGCCCTCATTGGGGATGGAGCTCTCACCGGTGGACTGGCCTACGAGGGACTGTCCAATGCCGGGGAGTACCGCCGTCAGCTGCTGGTCATCCTCAATGATAACGGTATGTCCATTACCCCCAATGTAGGAGCGGTGGCGGAGCATCTGGCACGGCAGCGGTTAAAGCCCCAATACCTCACCTTCAAAAAGTACTATCGTCGGGCGATGCAGGCCACGTGGCTGGGCCGGAAGATCTACCAGGTAATACACAAAATCAAGCAGGCACTGAAGCAGAGTATGCTCCCTTGCAGTATGTTTGAAAATATGGGCTTCAATTATCTGGGTCCAGTGAACGGTCACGATCTCCGTCAGTTGACTCGTATTTTACAGTATGCTCGGGATTTGAATGAGCCTGTTCTGCTTCACGTCAAGACCGTAAAGGGGAAAGGCTTTGCGCCGGCGGAGGAGAATCCTGACGCCTTCCATGGAGTAGGCCCCTTTTCCATCACCACAGGAACACCATTGAAACCGCCCTCAAAAAACTTCTCTGACGTTTTCGGTCGGACCTTGGTTCAACTGGGCCAGAAGGACCAGCGGGTATGTGCCATCACCGCTGCCATGACTGGGGGAACCGGCCTGGAACATTTTGCCGCTGCCTGCCCAAGCCGTTTCTTTGATGTAGGGATCGCGGAGGGCTGCGCTGTCTCTATGGCAGCGGGCATGGCCAAGCAGGGGGCGTTGCCGGTTTTTGCGGTGTACTCCAGCTTTTTACAGCGGGCCTATGATATGGTACTCCATGACACCGCCATCAGCCGTCTTCATGTGGTACTGGGCGTGGACCGGGCCGGACTGGTAGGGGAAGACGGAGAGACCCACCAGGGCATTTTCGATGTGGCCTATTTGGACAGCATACCTGGAATGACGGTGCTGGCCCCTGCCAGCTTCCGGGAACTGGAGGAGATGCTGGAGCGGGCCCTGTTCCATATGGACGGTCCTGTAGCAGTACGTTATCCTCGGGGTGGAGAGGGCCTATACACAGGTAGCGCTGGTGACGTTCCTGCTGTTCTGCTCCGCAGGGGGACAGATATTACATTGGTGGGCTATGGGGTGCAAATCAACGAGATTTTGGAGGCTGCCCGCCTGTTAGATGCCCAGGACATCCAGGCGGAGGTTATAAAGTTAAACACCATTACACCCCTTGATACAACATTGATTCTTCAATCTGCCGACCGAACAGGGGCCCTGCTGACCGCAGAAGACTGTATCGCAGCCGGCAGTGTAGGCCAGCGTCTGGCAGCAGCGATAGCCCAGACGGGAATGTCTCCCCAGATAAGGCTTCTCAACTGTGGTGATACGTTCATCTCCCACGGAGCAATTTCTCTGCTGAAACGGGAGTTGAGTCTGGATGGGGCAGGGATTGCGCAAAACGTGTTGGAGGTGCTGGGCCGTGGTTAAAAAGCGACTGGATGTGGCGATGACAGAACAGGGACTGACAGAGAGCCGGCAGAAGGCGCAGGCCCTTATTATGGCGGGAGAGGTCTATGTAAATGGACAGCGCATCGATAAGGCAGGCTCACCAGTCAAAGAGGAGGACCATATTGAGGTTCGGGGCCGGCAGCTCCGCTATGTCAGTCGAGGCGGTCTGAAGCTGGAAAAGGCCCTGGCCTGCTGGCCCCTCCATCTGGAGGGAGCAGTTTGTGCCGATATCGGAGCCTCCAAGGGTGGATTCACCGACTGTATGCTGCAAAATGGAGCAAAAAAGGTATATGCGGTGGATGTTGGCCGCAATCAGTTGGACTGGAGTCTGCGAAAGCATCCACAGGTGATATGCATGGAACGGACCAACGCCCGCTATTTGACAGCGGAACATATCCCGGAAGCCTTGGATTTTTTCTCCGTGGACGTCTCTTTTATCTCTTTGAATTTGATTTTGCCTCCTCTGCGGGTACTGGTGAAGGAGGGCAGCCAGGGAGTCTGTCTAGTTAAACCCCAGTTTGAGGCTGGGAAGGAGAAGGTCGGCAAAAAAGGTGTGGTGCGCGATCCTCTGGTTCATAAGGAGGTGCTGGAGCAGTTTTTGTCCCATGCCTCCTCTGCTGGATTCTCTGTAAAGGATCTAACCTTTTCGCCTATTAAAGGGCCAGAGGGGAATATTGAGTACTTGGGACTCCTCTTTGCCGGGACAGGCCCGGCCTACTGCGGAGACCTGAAGGGGTTGGTGGTCCAGTCTCACCAGAACTGGGAGGAGGGTGTGCCATGAAGATTGTCCTCAGCTCCAACCCCTATCGGGATAAAGGGCTGCGGGCTGCCTTGGAAGCACGGCGCATCCTGGAGCGAGCCGGTGCAAAGGCAGTCGTCTGCCTGCCCTTCAGCCCTCGAAAGGGGGACCGGGTGGAGTTACCTCGCCAGCTGCCGCTGTCCTCTTTGGAGCAGGAGCTGCCCAACGCCGATCTGCTGATCTGCTTTGGGGGGGATGGTACGATTCTCCACGCTGCCCGGGATGCCACACGCTACAATTTGCCGATCCTAGGGGTAAACATGGGCAGTGTGGGCTTCATGGCAGAGCTGGAGCGCGGGGAGCTGGCTCTGCTGGCGACTCTGGCCCATGGTATTCCCGCTACAGAGGAGCGTATGATGCTGGATGTGCGCGTCCTTCGGGGCGGGCGGGTCGTAAACCAAGATCTGGCCTTGAACGATGCGGTGATTTCCAAGGGCTCTATGGCTCGCGTGGCAGAGTTGGAGGTGATGGCAGATCAAGTGCGGGTCACCGCTGTAACGGGGGACGGGGTTATCATTGCTACCCCAACTGGGTCCACCGCCTACTCCATGTCGGCAGGTGGCCCCATTGTAGAGCCATCCTCCAAATGTATCCTTGTTACCCCAGTATGCGCCCATCAGCTGGCGGCCCGGGCGATGGCGCTTGCCCCAGAGCGGGTGGTCACTGTCCAGATTCCCAGAGGGAACCGAAAGCATTTGTACCTGTCAGTCGATGGAGGGAAGGCGCTCCGTCTGACTGGAGGGGACCGGGTGGAAATCAGGCGCTCTGAGCGGTGTGTCAGGTTGGTTCAGCTGGCCCACAGGAGCTTTTATCAGGTAATCAATCAGAAGCTGGGAGGGTACGCCCCATGAAAAACGCACGGCAAACGGAAATTATGGACATCATTCGGACCACGGAGGTAGAAACGCAGGAGCAGCTTCTGGCCCAGCTCCGGAAGCGGGGCTTCAATGCTACCCAAGCTACCATCTCACGAGATATCAAAGAGCTGCGCCTGGTAAAAGAGATGACCGGTCAGGGACAGTACCGGTATGCCCTCTCTGAACATAAAAGCCCTAAGACGTTGGATCTACGGCTGCGGAATATTTTCAAGGAAGGGGTTCTCTCTGTGGATCTGGCCCAGAATCTGGTGGTTGTAAAGACGATGCCTGGGCTGGCCTCTGCCGCCTGCTCTGCGTTGGACGGAATGGACATCCCCGGGATGGTGGGCAGTCTGGCAGGGGACGATACAGGTATTTTGATTATGCAGGACAACAGCGCCGCACAGCAGTTCAGAGGCGAGGTACACAAGCTGCTGAAAAATTGAACCGAGAGAGAAAAGGGGAGCGCGCTTCATGCTTTCACTGCTTCATATCGAAAACATTGCCATCATTGAGTCGGCAGATATCAGCTTTGACAGCGGATTTAATGTTCTGACCGGCGAGACTGGCGCAGGAAAATCCATTGTGATTGATTCCCTCAGCGCCGTGCTGGGAGAGCGTACCAGCCGGGAGCTCATCCGCACTGGGGCCAAATCTGCCCTGGTGACAGCGGTGTTTACCGGTTTGCCTCCATTGTCCTGGCTGGAGGACAATGGGTTTCCTGCTCAGGGGGAGGAGCTGCTGCTCCAGCGGGAGATCCAGGGGGATGGACGCAATGCCTGCCGGGTAAACGGACGGCCTATGACGGTGGCCCAACTGCGGGAGCTGGGGCGGCAGCTTCTGAACATACATGGCCAGCATGATGGGCAGCTGCTGTTGGACCCTGTCTGTCACCTGGGTTATCTGGACAGCTTTGGAAAGACAGCCCCGCTGCTGGAAGCCTACCGCGCCGCCTATGCCTCCGTCAGCGACCTGCACCGCAAAATTGCTGCACTGGAGATGGACGAGGCAGAGCGTTCCCGCCGGGTGGACACCCTGACCTATCAGATCAAGGAGCTGGAGCGGGCGGAGCTGCGCCCCGGCGAGGATGAGGAGCTGAATAGCCGCCGAACCCTCCTGCGCAACGCGGGGAAGCTGATGGACGCCATGCAGGAGGCGGAGTTTGCCCTTTGGGGCAGCGAGGACAGCCAGGGGGCCTGTGATCTGATCTCCAATGCGGAGGGGGCAGTACGGAGTGTGTCCCAGGTGGACAAACAGCTGGAGGAGCTGGCGGAGAAGCTTACCTCTCTGCGGTACGCCGCTGGCGACGCAGCGGAGACTCTGCGGGATCTGAGCCAGGACTTTGACTTTTCCCCAGAGGAACTGGACCAGCTGGAAAGCCGTCTGGATGTAATTTACCGTCTGAAAAAGAAATATGGGCCCACTGTGGCCGATATGCTGGAATACCTGGAGAAGTGTCGGCAGGAGCTGGAGCAGATTCAGTTTGCGGACGACACGATTTCCCGTTTGGCCGGACAGGTGGAAAAGGCCCGAAAGGAGGCTGTCAAGCGGGGAGAGGCTCTGACCAAGGCCCGCCAGAAAGGCGCCAGAGAGCTGCAAAAGCGGGTTCAGGAAGAGCTTCGCCAGCTGGATATGCCCAAGGTCCGGTTTCAAACCGAGTTCGCTCCCTGTACAGGAGAGGATGGTATGGACATCAACGGCATGGAGCAAGTCCAATTTCTTATGTCTGCCAACCTGGGCGAGGCGATGAAGCCCATTCAGAAGGTGGCCTCCGGGGGTGAGCTGGCCCGTATCATGCTGGCCCTGAAAAATGTGCTGGCAGAGGACGATGGGGTGGGCAGCCTGGTCTTCGACGAAGTGGACACCGGTGTGTCTGGCCGGGCCGCTCAGAAGGTGGCCGAGAAGATGGCCGCTGTGGCCCGGCATAAACAGGTTCTGTGCGTTACGCACCTGCCTCAGATTGCTGCGATGGCTGACGCCCACTTCTCGGTGGAAAAGGGGGAGCGGGACGGCCGGACCTTTACCGAAGTGAAACGACTGGACCGGGAAGGTCGGGAGGACGAGCTGGCTCGCCTCATCGGCGGGGCTGCTGTCACCCCGGCTCTGCGTAAAAGTGCCGGGGAACTCCTCTCCCAGGCGGATCGCTTCCGTTCTGACTCATGAGAATCAAGCCCTGTTCAGAGAATGGCTCTGGACAGGGCTTTTTGTAACGGCAGAGTCGGAGCGTGAAAAATAGCCATTGCACGATGGGAAAGAACATGTTAAAATATAGTTAAGAAAGAAAATGGCAGGGAGGGTCTCTTATATGGAGCTTTATCACATTCTGGAACACGCTTTTACAGTGATTGTGCAGTGCGGTGTGCTGTTTTTGGAGTGTATTGGTGTGACAGTTCTTTTGGTGGCAGCCGTGAAAAGCGTTATCGGTTGCTTTCGGAAGAGCAGCCATGTCCGCCTTAATTTGGCACAGGGTATTGCGCTGGCCCTGGAGTTTAAGCTTGGCGGGGAGGTGCTGCGCACCGCTATTGTCCGGGAACCCAGCGAGCTGCTGATTTTGGGCGCCATCATCCTTCTGCGTGGCGCTCTCACCTTCCTGATTCACTGGGAGATTAAGACGGAGGAGTCAAAAATCAGCTCATAGACGACATATCCCTGCCGTGGGATAGGGCATAGAATGGGTGGTTGTACATGCTGTTTCTTCTGTTGTTTGTGTTCTGGATTCTCTTAAATGGGCATATTACGGTGGAAATTGTTCTGATTGGTGGATGTGTGTGCGGACTTTTAGCTGTTTTTTCTTACAAGCATCTTCGCTTTACAGGCAATGGAATTCCTGGTTTTTGCCGTAGTTTTCCGGCGCTCCTGTCCTATTTTATCTATTTGATTGGGCAGATCTTCCTGTCTAACCTTCAGGTCATGAAAAAAATTCTCATATTCCGTGATTCCTGTGCGGGGCCCAAGCTGGTTTGGTTCTCCTCTGGCCTGCATGAAGAAGGGACCCAACTGGCTCTTGCCAATTCCATCTCATTGACTCCGGGTACGGTGACAGTCTCGCTGGGGAAAGACACCATTTGTGTGTGTGCCCTTTCCCCAGAATTTGCAGAAGAGTTAAAGGATTCTGCCTTTATAGACAGATTGAAAACGCTGGAGGGAATACAGGATGGGTAAGTACTCACCTTTGCTGGAAAAATACCTCTTTGGAGTTATGTGTCTGCTGGCTGTCTGTATTTTGCTGTGCCTGGTCCGCGCCATCCTGGGTCCTAGGTACACTGACCGGGTCCTTGCCCTGAATGTCATCTGCACACTGGTCATCCTGCTGATCTGTATCTTGTCCTGTTTGCTGGAGGAGGTCTATCTGGTGGATGTGGCGATCCTCTATGGGCTGTTGAATCTGCTGGCCATTGCGCTACTCAGCCGGGTTGCCATTGGCCACCATCGGGAGGAGAGGAGGAAAAAGCCATGACTCTGCGGGAGGGAGCTGCTGCCCTGCTGATCGGCTTGGGAGTGGGTGTCATTCTTCTCTCTATTTTGGGATTGTTCCGATTCCGAAGCGCTTTGGAGCGGCTGCACGCCGGGGCTCTAACCGACACGCTGGGCCTGCTGCTGGTGCTGTCTGGCCTGCTGACGCTGTGCGGCTTTGGCATTCACGGCGGAAAGCTTCTGCTGACTTTGGCGGTTTTGTGGTTTGTCAATCCGGTATCCTCTCACCTGATTGCCAGGATGGAGCTAATTACCGGGCGGGATGTGGAGCCGGACCAGCTGACAGGAGAGGGGGAACGGAAGCTGTGACTGTCTTGGAGATTCTTTTGCTTTTGTTTCTGGTGTTTTGCGCCTTGGCGGCAGTTACCACCCGGCATCTGATCGCCTCTGTTATCATTTTTATGTCCTACTCCTCCATTATGGCCGTCCTTTGGCTGTTGCTGGAATCCCCTGACTTAGCGATTACAGAGGCGGCGGTAGGTGCAGGCGTGACCAGCCTGCTGTTTTTCCTGGCCCTGCGGAGGGTTCGGGCGTGGAAGGAGGTGGACCGGGATGAACCGGAAGAGCCTCTATGACTGGGTGATGCGCTGGGCCGAGGGGAAGGAGGACGATCAGCCCCAGACTGAACAGAAAAACCAGGCTTACCAAGCGTTTCTGGACTATCTGGAGTACCTGGATTCCCACGAATATGTATCTTTTCGCACCTATCAGCAGATGCGGCGGCGAGAGCTGGAGGAGAAGGGGCTGGCTCCTGCTGGCTCTCACGGGGGCAGTACAGAGCAGATCACAGACAGTCCCCGCACCGGACGCCGCTACCGCCCTGGACGTCTGCGCCGCAGGATTTGGATTTATCGGCTTTTGTCTGTGGCAACTGCGGTGGTGTTGACTGGAACTCTGGCAGCGGCGGCGCTCCAGCTGCCCGCCTTTGGAGATCCAAATGCCCCGGCAGTGAACGAGGTGTCGGAGCGGTATCTGGAGCGGGGCTTGGAGGAAACCGGAGCGGTCAATGCAGTGACCGGTATGATTTTGGATTACCGGGCCTTTGACACATTTGGAGAATCCACCGTTCTTTTTGCCGCATCGCTCAGTGTTTGCCTTTTGATGGAGCGTCCCAGGGCAGGGAGACGGCAGGCGGCGCTCCGAAACGAGGTTTTGCGGCGGACCGGTCGGCTGCTTCTGCCGGCTGTGCTGCTGTTCGGCATCTATGTTGTACTGAACGGCCATCTGGGCCCTGGAGGCGGCTTCTCTGGAGGGACGGTGCTGGGCTGCGGCCTGATTCTGGCCTCCCTGGTCCTGGGGCAGGCGGAGATGGAACGGCTGTTCTCTCCCCGCCGGCTGTCCAATGTAACCGTGGCCTGTCTGTCCGCCTATGGTCTGATGAAGGGCTATTCCTTTTTCATCGGCGCCAACCACATGGGCTGGGAGATCCCCAAAGGAACGCCGGGGGCTATTTTCAGCGCCGGTCTGATCCTGCCCCTGAACCTGTGTGTGGGGACCATTGTGGCCTGCACTATGTATACCTTTTATAGGCTTTTTGCAGAGGCGGAGGGATAGTTATATGCTGAACATCGTCATACAGCAGCGCTTTTATATTGGAGCAATCCTTCTGTTTACCATCGGACTTGTGACGCTCTTTCTACATCCCAATCTGATGAAGAAAATCATTGGCCTGAACCTGATGGATACCTCTGTATTTCTCTTTCTGGCTGCCATGGGTTATGTGGAAGGAGGAAGTGCCCCCATTGTTGAGGGGGCGGATACTCTTTACATCAACCCTGTCCCCGGTGGGCTGGTGCTTACCGGTATTGTGGTGGCTGTGAGCACCACCGCCCTGTTTCTGGCGCTGACCTGCCGGCTGTACCAGCAGTACCACAGCCTCAACCTGGATGTGATCCTCTACCGGGCCCAGCGGGACAGGGAGGGGAAGTAGACCCTATTTTACAGCGACAGGAGGTGGCACAATGGCGTTCCCTTACAATAATATCCCCTTTGTCAGCCTGTTCCTGGTGCTGTTCAGTGCCATTCTGGTGCCGCTGTTGAAAAGGGAAGGGCAGGCTCTGGCCCTGGTGCGGGTGGTTCAGCTTATGGTGGCTGGACTGTCAGCCCTTCTGCTGGCCCTGCTGTGGCAATCGGGGGAGAGTTTTCCCTTCGTGCTTGGTCACATTCCGGCTCCCTGGGGCAATGAACTGCGGGCAGGACCTCTGGAAGCTCTGCTGTCTCTGGCGTTCAGTCTGGTGATGGTGCTGTCCATGACCGGCGGAGCCGCTGATCTGCGGACCGATTTACGGCCCGAGGCGCAGGGGCGCTTCTGCCTGCTGATGCAGCTGCTGTTTGCTTCACTGCTGGCTATGGTCTACACCAACGATCTCTTTACTGCCTATGTCTTCATTGAAATTGCCGCTGTCACCGCCTGTATTGCTGCTGCTGCGAAAGAAACCGGCCGCGCTGTGGCGGCAGCCACCCGTTATCTAATTTTCAGCTGTCTGGGCTCTGGTCTGGTGCTGCTGGGCATCGCGCTATTGTACTGCGTCACTGGCCATCTGCTGATGGAGGATCTGGGGCGGTCCATTGTCCAGCTGGCCCAATCGGGACAGTATACCGTTCCTCTTACGGTGTCGGCCCTGGTGATGACGATGGGTCTGGCCATCAAAAGCGCCCAGTTTCCCTTTCATGGCTGGCTGCCCGACGCCCACGCCAGCGCCACCACCGCAGCCAGCGCCATCCTGTCCGGTCTGGTACTGAAGGGTTACCTGGTCCTTCTGCTCAAGCTGATTGTCCGGGTCTTTGGTCCAGAGCTGCTGGTGGGGGTGTATATGCACGACCTGCTGTTTCTGCTGGGGTTGGTGGGGATGCTCTTTTCCTCAGTTGCCGCCCTCCGGCAAGAGGATGTAAAAAAGATGATTGCTTACTCCTCCTCCGCCCAGATCTCCTACATCTTTCTGGCATTAGGACTGGGTATCCGGGCAGGGACTGCCGCTGCCTGTTTCCAGATTCTGGCCCATGCCGTGACCAAGCCCATGATCTTTGTGGGAGCGGGCGCCTTGATTCGAGCAGGGCGGGGAGAGCACTACTGGAGCAGCCTCCGGGGAGCCGCCTGGCGAGAGCCCGTCGGGGGAGTGGCGTTCACCGTGGGGGGACTATCCCTCTGCGGGCTGCCTCTCCTGGCAGGATTTTCCTCTAAATACAGCCTTGCAGTGGCGGCTCTGTCAGCCGGATGGAGGACAATGCCTGCCCTCTTTGGACTGGCGGTCAGTTCGGTCCTGAACGCCATGTACTATATCCCTGCTATTCTAGTAATCTGGGGACAGGGGGCAGGGGAGCGCCTCTCTGTTCAGAAAGGGCATTGGGAGCTGAATCTCTCAGTGGTGTTCTTTCTGGGGTGCAATGTGCTGCTGGGCGTTTTGGTGGGGCCCATTCTGGCCTTGATTTACCAGGGGCTGGAACTGCTGTAGCCCTCCACAAAAACAGACCGAACAAGGAGGCGATAGGCTGTGTATGGGACTTGGCTGATTCTTCCAATCTTTTTTCCCCTTTTGGGCGGCCTGATGGCCTCTCAGATCACCACCCTCCGGGTGCGCCGTCCGGTGGTGTCGGCCATTTTGGTGCTGGAGCTGGTTCTGGTACTGCCTACAGTGTTTTTTGACGCCCAGCCTTACACGGCGCTGGAGCTGGTTCCCGGTGTGCGAATCGTGCTCCAGGCTGACCCGCTTGGGCGGCTGTTCGCTGTGTTGGTATGCGTGATCTGGTTCTGTGCTGCCTTCTTCGCCTATGAATACATGAATCATGAGGGACACCGGGAACGTTTTTTTGGCTTTTTCCTTATGACCCTGGGGGCTCTGATGGGAATTTGCTTCGCAGGCAATTTGGTAACTCTGTACCTGTTCTACGAACTGATGGCCCTGTGCTCTGTTCCGCTGGTTCTGCACATCGGGACCCGTAAGGCCTTCGATGCCGCCTGGTGGTATCTGGCCTTTTCGGTGGCGGGAGCCTCGCTGGGGCTGCTGGGGCAGTTTTTCCTCCAGGGCTACTGCACCACCGACCTGTTTACCCCCGGCGGTGTGCTGGATCCTCAGTTTGCCGCCCAGGACCGCTCCTTTCTTCTGGTTGTCTTCCTGGTGATGGCAGTGGGCTTCGGCTGTAAGGCGGGGATGTTTCCCCTCCACGCCTGGTTGCCGCTTGCCCACCCGGTGGCTCCCGCTCCCGCTTCGGCGGTACTGTCCGGCCTGATTACCAAGATGGGGGTGCTGGCGATCCTCCGGGTGGCCTACTACCTCTATGGATGGGAGTTCCTGTCAGGCACTTGGGTCCAACGGACGGTGCTCACTCTGGCACTGATTACCATTCTTATGGGTTCTACACTGGCCCTTCGGGAGGATACATTGAAAAAACGGCTGGCCTATTCCACCGTAAGTCAGGTATCCTATGTGGTCTATGGACTGATGCTTCTCAACCCGGCGGCGCTGGAGGGAGCCCTGTTTCAGGCCGTGTTCCATGCCATCGCCAAGAACGCCCTGTTCATGGCAACTGGGGCCATTATTTACAAGACCCACCTGACTCAGGTATCTCAAATGCGGGGGGTAGGCACCGCCTACGGCATCTCTATGTGGTTTTTTGCCATTGCCTCTCTGTCGCTGGTCGGGATTCCTCCCACAGGGGGTTTCCTGTCCAAGTGGATGCTGGCCCAGGGAGCTCTGGATGCAGGGCTGGGACTGCTGTCCTATGGAGGCATCGCCATTTTGATGGTCTCCGCCCTGCTGACAGCAGGCTATTTGCTGCCCATTGTCACCCAGGCGTTTTTCCCGGGAAAAGACTTTGACCGCAGCCATGTGGTAAAGCAGCAGGATACCTGGCTGATGTGGATTACCGTGTTCGCTCTTACGGTGGCGGTGGTGTTGTTGGGGATGTTCCCCGGACTGCTTCAGCGGGCTGTGGACTCGGTGGTTGGTCCGCTGTTTCCTGTCTGACGAACTCAGATCAAGAGGGGAGGGACCTTCATGTGGATGCTCGGGGCGATTCTTTTGCCCATTGCTGGCGGCGGCCTTCTATCACTTTGGCGCCCGCAGAATGAAACCGCCCGTCAAAGCTATGTACTGGGAATCGCCTGTCTCACGGCGGTCCTGTCTCTCGCCGCCCTGTTTACCCAGTATGGGGAGGAACCAACCGTTTTTCTCCATCTGGGAGGACATCTGTCGGTGGCGCTCCAAGTGGACGGCCTGAGCTGTATCTTTGGGGCCATGGTATCTCTGCTCTGGCCTTTGGCCTGTCTGTACGCCCTGGAATACATGACGGCGGAGGGCGGTGAGAACCGTTTTTTTACCTTTTATCTGGCTGCCTTCGGAGTCACACTGGGCATTGCTTTCTCTGCCAATATCGTGACGCTGTATTTCTTTTACGAGCTGCTCACCTTGGTCACACTGCCTCTGGTGATGCACGCAATGGATGGCAAGGCCCGATATGCCGGTCGAGTCTATCTGACCTATTCCATGAGTGGCGCTTCCCTGGGTTTCATTTCTATGGTATTCCTGCTCCAGTATGGGGGGAGCTTTTTCCGGCTGGGGGGCACTGTAGAGGCAGCTGGCTCGGACCTTCTGCTTGCTGCCTATGTGCTGGGGTTCTTCGGCTTCGGCGTGAAGGCAGCGGTGGTGCCAGGGTACAAGTGGCTCCTCCGGGCTTCCGTGGCGCCTACGCCGGTCACCGCTCTGCTCCATGCGGTGGCAGTGGTTAAGTCGGGGGTGTTCGCGGTGGTACGCATCACCTGGTATGGCTTCGGGCCGGAACTGCTCCGGGGAACCTGGGCCCAGTCTGTGGTCCTGGCAGCCGTCCTGTTCACCATCGTCTATGGTTCCTCCAAGGCTCTGGGTACCAAGCACCTGAAACGGCGGCTGGCCTGGTCCACCATCAGCAACCTGTCCTATATTCTGCTGGGGGTGGCTCTTCTGACCCCGGCTGGACTGTCGGCGTCGCTGACCCATCTGGTGTTCCACGCTGTGCTGAAAATTATCCTGTTTTTTGGTGTGGGAGCCATTCACTACAAGCTCCATCGGGACTTTGTCCCTGACATTGAGGGCTGCGCCCCGATGATGCCGGTGGTTTTCAGCACCTTTACGCTGTCCGTTCTTGGACTGATTGGCATACCTCCTCTGGCGGGTTTTTCCAGCAAGTGGCTGTTGGCGATTGCCTGTACCAGCTCAAAAACTCTGCTGGGCAGTCTGGGAGCGGCAGCTCTGATCGTCTCTGCTGTTTTAACGGCTCTGTATCTGATGCAGATTGTCTTGCTGGCCTACTTTCCCCGGCAGACCCGGACCATCTCCGTGCGGATGGTGCCCAAGCGAGCACGGCAGGATCCGGGACTTCGAATGACAGTGCCCTTATGTCTGCTGACGGCGGTCTCTTTGGCTCTGGGCTTCGGGGCTGGGGCTGCTGCCCAGATGATTTCGGACCTGCTTTTTGGCTGAACCGCAGGTGCTTTTGCTCGCCGGGAGGGGAGTGGAATCCAAACAAGCGGAGGTGGTCGTTTCATGAAGTGGCTGTTGCCTGTTCTGGTCTTTCTTCCGATGGCCTGCGGCCCGGTGAGCTACCTGATCGGGCGAAGGTGGAAGGAGGGACGGGACGGCTTTGTTCTGGGCGTAACTGGGGTGGAGCTGGCTCTGGTCCTGGTCCTGCTGCTTTCGCCGGAGCTTACCTTTGTGTGGGAGGACTTCTGCGGTCTGGGGATTGGCTTTGTATCTGGCGGACTCCACACGGTACTGGCTCTGTTGGCTGCCTCTGGATGGTTGGCGGCAACGCTACTGTCCCGGGAGTACTTCGCCCATGTAAAGCACCGCAACCGCTATTACCTGTTCTGGCTGTTTACCTTGGGCGCCACGGTGGGGGTATTTCTCTCTGCGGATCTCTACACTACGTTCTTGTTTTTCGAGGTCATGTCCTTTACTTCCTATGTTGCGGTGGTTCAGACAGAGGAGTCGGAGGCTCTGACAGCCGGAGGTACCTATTTGGCCGTGGCGGTGATCGGGGGCTTGGTCACCTTAAGCGGGTTGTTTCTTTTGTACCGCCAGCTGGGCACCCTTCAGCTGTCCGAGATGGCCCGGGCGGCGGCTTCCGCTGAGGACAAGCGACTGCTGTGGATTGGCGGCCTGCTTGCTTTGGTGGGTTTTGGCGCGAAGGCGGGGGCTTTTCCGCTCCATATCTGGCTGCCCACCGCACACCCGGCGGCGCCCGCTCCCGCCTCAGCGGTGCTGTCTGGCGTTATCACCAAAACCGGCGTTTATGGCGTATCTGTTCTATCCGTTACCCTATTTCTGCACAATGGCGCGTGGGGGACAATGTTGGCGGTGTTGGGGGCTGTCACTATGGTGCTGGGTGCGGTACTGGCGGTGTGCTCTGTGGATTTAAAACGGACACTGGCCTGTTCCTCTGTCTCTCAAATCGGTTTTATTCTGGTTGGCCTGTCCATGCAGTGTCTGCTGGGGCACCACAATGCTTTTGCAGTGACAGGGACCATCCTCCACATTGTCAACCACTCCCTGATTAAGATGGTTCTCTTTCCGGCAGCGGGGGTAATTCATCTATCTACCCACTCCTTCCACCTAAACGACATTCGGGGCTTTGGCCGGGGAAAACCTTTGCTGGCCCTGGTGATGGGAATCCCTATGCTCAGTCTGGCGGGGCTGCCTCTGCTCAATGGCTATGTGAGCAAGACTCTGCTCCATGAGAGTATTGTGGAGTATGCTGCCCTGGCCGGCGCAGGCGTCCAGCTAGTTATACTGCTGGAGTGGCTGTTTCTCTTCTCTGGCGGTCTTACCTTTGCCTACATGCTCAAGCTGTTTTTCTGCATCTTTGTAGAGCAGAATATTCTTCCAGATAAGGTAACGCGGAAGAAATGGCGCCGGGAGGGGGGCTATATCGCCCCTGTCTCCGCTGGAGTGCTGTTGGTCTATGCAGTGGGGATGCCTCTTCTGGGTGCTTTGCCCAACCGTATGATGGAGCCCATTGCCGCCTTTGCCCGCCCCTTTTTCCATGGAGAGGCCCCGGCCCACGCTGTGGCTTATTTCTCCAGCGTCAACCTCAAGGGAGCGGCCATCTCCCTGTTCATTGGCGCTCTGGTCTATCTGCTGGGAGTACGTCCTCTGCTGACAGTGCCAGGGCGAGCAGGGAGGAGGGAATACTTCGATCCCATTCTTGGCTGGTGCAATCTGGAGTACCGCCTCTACCGGCCGGCTCTGGATTTTCTGGCAAAAACCCTCCTGATCTGGGCAGTTTTCCTGGATAAGATCGGTTTTCGCCTGCTGTTTCGAGGGCTTCCGGCGGTGTTCCACCGAATGTGCCGCTGGCTGTCAGACCAGCGGGGAAGGCTGGTCTACCTGCTGACGGGTGAGCCCTACATTCCCCGGCCCAGTCTGGAGCAGGCAGTCACAGACCAGCACTTTGGCCTGTACGCTGACCACCCCCATGTGGAGCGAGGTGTGATGCACTCCTTTGCGTTCAGCCTTCTGCTTACCGGATTGGGACTGGCCTTTGCAATTCTGTTTATTTTCCTGCGGCTATAAAAGAAGGCGCTTCCCCGGAGAAGGGAAGCGCCTTTTGTTTTGAAGCTCAGGCGAGGGAGAAGAACTGGACCAGCTGTCCATAGAGGATAAAGGCCATGCCCAAAGGAGCGACTACGCAGATGCAGAACGCATAGAAGGTGCGCAGCTTTCCCACGAACTGGTTATCGCCCAGCCGTACTTCCTCCTCAACGGCCTTGGGGCCCACAATCCAGCCCACCAGGACAGACATAAGCAGAGCGCCCAGAGGCATTGCAATCCCCTCAGAGATACAGTCCATAAAGTCCAGCCAGCTGGCAGAGAAATTCCGTCCGGTGCTCTGGAAGGGGATCCACAGACCGTTGGAGCCCAGTCCATCCACAGCTACCAGGGAAGCCAGCAGCGCTACCACAATCCCGACCAGCACAACGATCTTCGGACGGTTGGGTGTGCGACCCTTCACTGCGGCATCATCCGCCAGAACTGTAACCAGAACCTCAACCAGCGCCACAGTGGAGGTAATGGCCGCCAGCACAACCAGTCCATAGAACAAAATACCGAAGATAGGTCCGGCAGCCCCCATGGCAGTGAACACATCCTGAAGCGTGATGAACAGCAGCTTGGGACCGGCCAGCGCCGCGTCCGCACCGCCCAGGGCAAATGCGGCGGGCAGTACCGCCACGCCAGCCAGGATGGCAACAATGGTGTCAGAGACGATAATCAAAAGAGAATTTTTCACCAGGTTCTCCTGCTTGGACAGGTAGGAGCCATAGGTCACTGTGATACCCATAGCCAGAGACAGAGAAAAGAACATCTGACCTCCGGCAGCAGAGAGCACACCCAGAAAATCCTCCTTTAAAAGGGAAAAGTTGGGCGCAAACATGAATTTCAGGCCCTCAATCGCTCCGGGAAGCGTAACAGAACGGACAATGACGATCAGCAGCATGACAAACAAAGCGGGCATTCCCACCTTGTTGAACTTCTCGATGCCGTCCTTGATGCCGCCCCGGATGATAAGGACACAGGCAGCAATGAACAGAACCGTGTACAAAACGGCCAGGGGCTGATTGGTAAGCATAGCGCCAAAGGTATCTGCGCCGCTGGACGCTGAGGCCTGGGACAGGCCAATCAGCTCCTTCACATTCAAGACCATATATTCCACACAGTAGCCGCCCAGCACGGTGTAAAAGCTGAGGATCAGGAAGGGAGAGAGCAGGGCCAGCCAGCCTACAAAGCCCCCCAGTTTTCCGCCAAGCTGCTGGTAGCTGATGATGACGCTGCGCCCCGCCTTACGGCCGATGGCCAACTCAGAAAGCATGATAGGAAAGCCAACCAAAACGGCCAGGGCCAAATAGATGACCAGAAAAGGGAAGCCGCCGCTTGCGCCCATCTTATAGGGGAACCCCCAAATATTCCCCAGGCCCACGGCAGAGCCAACTGCGGCCATCAGAAAGCCAAAATTGCTTCCCCATTCTCCTCTGTGATGTTTTTGTTCCATAACGTCCTCCTGTTGTGATTCGATTTCTCTCTCATTTCTCCGAAAAGAGTATACAGCACGTATTCTACCAGAACAAGGGAATCTAGTCAATCTATAAATTTATAGTTTTTGCCATGGAATGTACCAATTCTATTTACTTTTCTGCTAAAAACAAGTATACTGCTCTCAGAAAGCCGAGGAGTGGGCATCCAAATGGAGCTGCGCCATCCAAAAATACAGGTACAGATGAGAGGGAGACCAATGAAATCAAAGACGATTTTTTACTGCACCGACTGCGGAAATGAAACCCCAAAGTGGCAGGGACGCTGTTCCGCCTGCGGAGCCTGGAACACCATTGTAGAGCGGCCCCAGGAGAGAGTCCCCAAAAAAACTGCTGGATCTGCCAGCCGAGGCTCGGCACTTGGGGTGCCTGCCAGTCGCCCTAAGGCGATGGCTGAGGTGGAGATTACCGATGAGCTGCGTTTTCTGACAGGAATGGGTGAACTGGACCGGGTTCTGGGGGGAGGCGCGGTGAAGGGCTCTCTGGTTCTGGTGGGCGGGGCTCCCGGAATAGGAAAATCCACGCTTATGCTCCAGATCTGCGACAGTCTGTGCCGTTTTGCCACTGTTCTATACATATCTGGAGAGGAATCAGAAAGACAGATCAAGCTGCGGGCCGAGCGACTGCGGGTAAGGGGAGAGGGGCTCTATCTGCTGGCCGAGACCAACCTGGAGAACCTGGTGGACGCGGTCCATCAGCTGTCCCCCGATGTTTTGATTGTAGACTCCATCCAGACCATGTATAACGGGGACACAAGCTCCGCCCCTGGCAGCATCAGCCAGGTCAAGGAGTGTACTATGGCTTTGATGCAGCTGGCAAAGGGAGAAGGAATTACAATCTTTGTCATTGGACATGTGAATAAGGAGGGCTCTATCGCCGGCCCTAAAGTGCTGGAGCACATGGTGGACTGTGTTCTCTACTTCGAGGGAGAGCGGCACATGGCCCATCGTATCCTCCGGGCGGTGAAAAACCGCTTTGGCGCCACCAACGAGATTGGTGTATTCGAGATGGAGGACGGGGGTCTGGAGGAGGTGCCCAATCCCTCCGAGGCTCTGCTGGCCGGGCGTCCGATGGACGCGCCGGGAACCTGTGTCACCTGTGCTATGGAGGGGGTGCGCCCTGTGCTGGCAGAGATCCAGGCTCTGGTGGTGCCCAGCGGCCTGAGTAACCCCCGCCGGGTGAGCAACGGGTTCGACTTCAGCCGGTCCGCGTTGCTGTTGGCAGTACTGGAGAAGCGGGGGGGGCTGATTGTGGGGGGCTGCGACGCCTATTTAAACGTCATCGGCGGCTTGTACCTGGACGAGCCCGCCGCCGACCTGGCGGCCATTCTGGCTATGGCCTCCAGCTTCCGGGACCGCCCGGTGCCCCACGATCTGGCCGCCATTGGAGAGGTGGGCCTGACTGGAGAGCTCCGAGCGGTGAGCGCCCTGGGCCAGCGTCTGGCGGAGGTCCAGCGATTGGGCTTTACCAAATGTCTGATTCCCAAACGGATCCAAGGAAAGCTGGCTGTGCCGGAGGGATTAGAGTTGATCCGCGTGGCCAATATCCGGGAGGCCCTGGCCGCCCTGCTGTAAGGCCGGGGGATGCAGAGGGACAAAGTTGACACAGCCCCGGCTGCCCGGGCGGCCTATGGAGGCAGCCCGGGAGAGGGAGCAGTACCCGTCCTTCTGATAGATACAGGGGTCGGTACAGGCAATCAAACTCATGGCGTTTACCTTCTTTCTTTGAAAAGGGAGGAACACGTTTATGGATAGCGTCCCCAAAACGGGGCGTCCTATGCAACGTACCCCGAAGGCAGGAGGGGGTACAGCCTCTCTCCAAGGCTGAGGTACTCCTTTGGTGAGCAAAAGATTTGTTTTGTTTACCTAAGTTCTTCAGGAAACCCCCAAGGCCCCTTGTAAAAGGGAGCCTTGGGGAAATAATGTCTCACAAACTGATTTTCGTTACCGCTTTTCCGGGCGTTTCATACTGTGTTGTCCTGCCACGCCTTACAGACGTCGATCCAGCCTAAGCTGTTGGAATATTGCTCCAGCTCCTCACAGGTCAGCTCGATGGCGGAGTTGGAGCTCCCGGCAGCGGGGAAGACGGTGTGGAATCGCTTCATGGACACATCCAAATAGGTCTGGACGCCCTCCGGGTTGCCAAAGGGGCACACGCCCCCGATGGCATGGCCGGTAAACTGGGATACCTGCTCCGGGGTGAGCATTTTGGCCTTGGTGTGAAACTGGGCCTTATACTTGGCGTTGTCAATTTTGGCGTCGCCGGCAGCTACAATCAGAACACAGTGGTCCTCTACCAGGAAGGAGAGGGTCTTGGCGATGCGGGCTGGAATCACGCCCACCGCCTGGGCGGCCAGCTCCACCGTAGCGCTGGAGACGGGGAACTCTAAAATGTCCTGTTCCCGGCCCAGAGGACGGAAATAGGCGCGCACCTTTTCAATCGACATTCCTACCCCTCCAGCTTTTGCTCCGCTTTGTTCAGAAAACGCTTGTCCGAGACGACCATGCGGGTATGGGCCCCCTCGCCAATCAGGCCCTTCTCATCATAGGCGGAGACACGGAATTCCACCCGACGGCCGTCCACCAGGGTGACCTCGCTCTCAGCCCACACCTTCAGGCCCACAGGCGTGGCAGAGATGTGGGTGATATTCAGGCTGGTGCCTACCGAGCTGTCCCCGTTGGCCAGAGCGGGGGCAATGGCAGTCCAGGCGGCCTTCTCCATCAGGGCGCACATCCAGGGGGTGGCAAAGACCGGCAGAGTGCCGGAGCCCGCGGCCTGTGCGGTATATTCCTGGGTGACATCCAGCTCTGCCCGGCCCTTCATTCCGACTAGAATCGGCATTGTATAATCCTCCTTTGTGGTTTTATGCGGACCTATTGTACTACATACAGGGAAAAAAATCCAGCCCTATGGAATGGACATAAAAATCAAGCTTACTTTATAGGGCGCGTCGGCCTCGGACGTGCCCTACACTTCTATTACGAATGATAGACAACAGAGATTACAGAACAAGCTCCTCCTGTACCATATTGCCGTATTTGTCCAGCTCGTCCTGCCACATCTGAACCAGCGCCGGTGTGATGACATCTCCGCGCCCTCGGGCAAGCAGTGCCTCCTTACGCTCCGCGATGGAACGCCTGGCCGCATCAGGAATGGGCTCGCTTTTGCAGGCACGGACGAACGATGGAAAGTCCGACGACAGGACGGAGAGCTTTTTCCCCTTTTCGTGGTCATGAAAGAAAATGGCTCCGCAGAGCTCTCCTTCCACACAGATCAAAAGGAGGTTCCCAAAGGAGTCACAGCCGATTGGGAACATGTGCTTTGGAATCCATGCTGCGATCAGCTCTGAATCCAGCGGGAGTCCCACTTTGCCAGCCCCATAAAAGCCTCGAACATCAGAGGAAATTCCCTTAAGCCGGAATCGGGTTTTTGGAGTATAGCCGCCGTTGTAGTGCATCAGAAACGTCTTATACGGCTGCGGCAGAGCAATCGCATATTGCTGCTCAATCGCCATGATTTCGTCTGCGGCAGCGGTAGAGTCAAATTTTGAAATCAGCATGTTCTCGCCTCCTGCGCAAGTATAGCACAAGTTTTGGAGAATTTCCAGCGCTGCCTTTTCCCGAAGAAGCGCCCTGATGCTCAGGGCGCTTCTGGTGAAGCTTCGTCCCGGATATTGTAGAGCGCGTTGAGAACCAGCCAGTTCTGAGGGAAGGGGCGCATCAGATTCCAGTAACCCACACCATGTAAGCCGTACTCCTGGGTCAGGGCCAGTTTGGCTCGGATGCTGCGGGCATCCTCAAACCAGACCTCATGCTCCTGTCCGTTCCCATCAGTATAGCGGAACCAGGGGGACTGGGCCTGTGTATCAAAGCGGATTGCCACTCGGTTTTTTGCAGCCAGCTCCACGGCGTACTGGTTGGAAATGGAGATGGCTTTACTGCCCTGTTGGAAGGGGAGTGGCCAGTCGTAGCCATAATTGGGGACGCCCAAATAAATCTTGCCCGCCGGCATTTCAGTAAGGGCATACTCCACCACCTGCCGTACATTGCGGATAGGCGCTACTGCCATAGGCGGGCCATAGGTATAGCCCCATTCATAGGTCATCAGCAGTACAAAATCGGCCGCCTGGGACAGCAGGCGATAGCTGTGGCCCTCATACAGCCGTCCGGGCTGGGCGTCATAGACCTTGGGCGCCAGAGCCACAATTACAGGCAGTCCCCGAGGCGACAGCGCGGCGCGCAGGCGAGAGACAAACTGAGCGTAGGCCTGAGCGTCCTCGCCATAGACAAATTCAAAGTCCACATCCAGACCTTGGTACCCCTTCTGGGCGATGGTGTTCAGCAACTCTGAGATCAGGCGGGTTTGGACTGCCGGGTTGGTCAGGGCAATGTGGGCCAGCTCATTGGAGAAGCCGCCCTCCTCCGTGAGGGTAGACAGGTGAAGGAGAGGACGCACCCCCATCTGCCGGGTGGCATCCAAAAGCGCTTGGTCCTGAAGGGGAATCAGGGCGCCCTGGGGGGTAAAGCCATAGGTAAAGGGGGTCAGGTCGGACAGGTAGGGGAGGGTCCGCTGAAGCAGCCCCTTGTCAATGTAGGGGTATGCGTAGCCGTTTACCGAAAGGGTGCCCTCCCTGGCCTGGCGGTAGGTGATTACCAGGACCTGCCCGGGGATGATCTGGCTTTCCCCTTGAAGAACCGGGTTGTTCCGCAGCAGCTGCCGGACGGTCATTGCGTGCATTGCAGCGATGGAGGCCAGAGTATCCCCTGCCTGAACGGTATGGGTCTGAGCGGGGTATTGCACCACCAGCGTCTGCCCTACGACCAGGCGGGAGGGATCGGGGAGTTGGTTGTCGTGGATAAGCTGGGACATGGCCACGCCGTACTGAAGCGCGATGGAGTACAGCGTGTCACCAGGGCGGACGACATGAATATCCATAAAAACGCCTCCTACAGGTTCTCAGTTTCGAGTGATGAATTCCCCACTGGCATAACCGATGGTTCCGTTGTAGTCCACCAAATACCAGCCATCGGAGCGGTTGAGGATGGTGAGAGGGGCGCCGTCGGGGGCTTGCGCCACAATCGTGGCGCTGGTGTTGGGCTGTTCCCGGATATTCAGCACGCCCCAGGACACATCCACCGTGCCCGACTGGTCCCGCTCCGCCTCATAAAACGGGATGCCGAAGTACTCTGTCAAAGAGAGGACAATATTTCGGGCGACAGCATCCAGGTTATTCTTGATCCAGTTGGCGTCCTCCAGATTATCGTGGAAGGCCAGCTCCAGAAAGACAGAGGGGGCCCGCACCCGGCGCACCTCGCCAATGGCGGTTGTACCCTCTGCCCGTACCTTGTTGGGCAGGGGATAGATGGCCTTCAGACCGTCGGCAATCAATTCCGCCGCCCGCTTTCCTTTTTCGCTGCTGGGATAGTAGAAGACGATAGAGCCTCGTACCGTTCCATACCGGCCTTCGGGAGCAGCGTTGGAGTGGAGTGCCAGGTGCAAATCGTAATTTCCTGCGTTGGAGGCGGCAATCGAGGAGGCCGCAGTCATGCTGGGTGTGTTTCGCGTATAGCGGATACCGGAGGCGTCCAGATAGGGGACCATCTTGTCCGCCAGCAGGTTCATATACTCCTCTTCTGTTCCGCCGTTGACAAAGTAGTTGTTCTCCTGAGTAGAGGGGGATAGATAGATGATAGGCATTGAGACACCTCCAAAAATTTCTCTATCCTATGAATTTTTTCTCTATTTGGTGCAACAAAATCGAAAAATTATCGTCTATATCTTATGGAGGGCCCGAAGCGGTAGACAACCTCTTTCGGGCTGTGGTAGAATGAACAGACAAAAGGAATGGAGGAATTCAAATGAAAAAGAGGTTTCTTGTCCTTTGTACAGCGGCAGCTCTGCTCCTGTCCGCCGGATGCGGCGGCAATGGAATTGCCGGGGCCCCATCCAGTCCGTCAGCCTCCTACTTCCAGGAAAGCCAGGGGTATGGGGGCGGTGAACCTGAAATGGACATCCCCATGTATGCGGAAGCGGCCCCCCCGTTCACAGAGGAGAGCTCCGTCTACCAGAACTCCGGGGCCAAGCTGATCCGCCGGGCGGAGCTATATATCCAGACCGAGCAGTTTGACCAGGCCACTGCCGCCCTGAATCAGCTGGTGGTGGACTGCGGTGGCTACTTCGAGAACGCCTCGGTCTACGGGGGCAGCGCCCGGGATGTGAGCGCCTGCCGCAGCGGGGAGTATGTCGTTCGGGTCCCGGCGGAGAACTACCAGAAGTTCAAGTCCGCCGCCGGAGATCTGGGCTACGTGACCAACAGCAGCGAGAGCAGTGAGGACGTGGGCCAGGAGTACCACGACACCGAGTCCCAGCTGAAAACCCTGCGCACCAAGCAGGAGCGCCTGCTGGGCCTTCTGGAGAAGGCGGCTACGATGGAGGATATCATCAGCCTGGAAAACGCCCTCAGCGATACCGAATACCAGATCGAAATGCTGTCCTCCACGCTGAACCGTTACGACGCTCTGATCGGATTCTCCACCTTCCATATCTACCTGAGCGAGACCACCAAAGTCACCCAGGAGGTGGGCGGAACCTCTCCTCTGGGACAGCGGATGTCCGCCGGCTTCACCGCCAGCCTGGAAGGGTTGGTCCAGGGTTTCCAGAACCTGCTGGTGTGGGTGTCGTACCACTTTTTCGGCATCCTGATCTGCCTGGGGATTCTTGTGGCAGCTGCGGTGCTAGGCCGCGGCCAATGGAAGAAGTTGGCTGTGCAGACGCAGCAGGAGATCCAGGAGCTGCAAAAGCAGCTGGAGGAAAAGAAGAAGGAGTAAAATTTTTGGGCTATTTTTAAAATAGGGCTTGACAAAACAAGTTTACAGCTGTAACCTATAGGTGGGTTACAGCTGTAAACTTTATCAAAGCGTCTATGGAGGAGGCTGGATTATCATGAAGGAGTTAGCATCCAAAATATCGGGTTCAGAGCTGGAGGTGCTGGAGGTCCTGTGGCAGGCAGGGGAGCCCTTACCTGTCTCCGCTGTCCGAACCAGGCTGGAAGAGGAGCGGGGCTGGGACGGCTCCACCATCAAAACGCTTCTCCGCCGTCTGTGCGAGAAGGGCGTTGTGACAGCAGAGAAGCGGGGGGTGTTCTACTATTGGCCATTGCTGTCCCGGGAGGCATATCAAGCCTGGTCCACCCGCTCCCTGATCCAGCGCGTGTACCAGGGGAGTGCGAAGGAGCTGGTGGCCTCGTTGGTGCGAGCCGATCAGCTGACGCTTCAGGACTTGGAGGAACTGCGGGCTATCCTGGAACCGGAGGACCGCCATGGATAAATTCCTGCTTCTGTTGGTTTCCCTGTCCCTGTCCGGCGGGGCGGTGACCCTGCTGACCGCAGGAATTCACCGCGTGCTAGCAGGGCGGGTGCCTCGGGTGTTCCTTTACTACTTATGGTTGGCAGCGGTGGTGCGCTTTCTCTGCCCGTTCGGGGCAGAGTGGAGCCTGACCAACCGTCTGCTCACCTATGACTTTCAAAAACCAACTGCGCCGGAATATGTGACAAGTGTTTCTCCTGTTCAGTCAGAGCGTCCAGCAGAGCTGGAACCGGTCCTCTCATTCCCACCCCCGGAGGAGGACTTACCTACCGTTCTGGCCCCGCAGGAGGTGAATATTCCTGCTCCCGCTGCACCGAAGCAGCGCACTATGGAAATTCCGCTTCCCATCCTGTTGACGGCCATCTGGGGCCTGGGCGCACTGGGTGCCCTGGGCTGGCACCTGTCTGGCTATCTGTTGCTCTACCGCAGGCTCCGGCAGGGGGAGCAGACTGTCTATCCTGAAGAAAACGCTCTGTTCCAAGAGCTGACAGGGGAAAATCCTTCCCAGATTCTGCTGCGCCGCTCCGTTGGGACACAGACCCCGGTGTTGGTGGGCCTGCTTCGGTCCACGGTCTATCTCCCTGCCGAGACACTGGAGGGCCCTGAGCTGGGCTATGCTCTGCGGCATGAGCTGGTCCACTGGCGGCGGCACGACCTGCTGTACAAGTGGATCTTGATGGGGGCAGCCTGTCTCCATTGGTTCAATCCAGCCGTCTGGTTCCTGGTGCGGATGGCGGAGCGGGACTGCGAGCTCTCCTGTGACCAGACGGCAGTGCAAAGCTTCTCTCTGGACGAACGGGCCGGCTACGGAAAAATGTTGCTGCGGGCCGCCGCCCGGCAGGTCCCTGGCTCCAGCGGATTTTTTATCCCCCTCTGGAGCCAGAAACAGAACTTGAAAGAGAGACTGAATGGAATTATGAAGCCAATTTTGAACACCAAGCAGGCGAAGTACTTGACCACCATGGCAGCAGTTCTGGTGCTGCTCGTGTCAGCGGTGCTGGGCTCCTACGCGCTCCAGTGGGGAGGCGGACGGAAGCCTGCCCTCTCCACTCTGATCGCCCAGGGATGGCAGGTGGAGGACTCTATTTTTGACGCCGGCACCGGCATCGCAACAGCAAGCAGGGACGGGCGCAGAGCCGTTCTCCTCACCCGCGACGGAGGTGCCTCCTGGGTGGAACTGACCCTGCCGCAGCCTAAGTACAACTCAATCGGAGAATTGGTTCCCGACGATGACCTAGATCCAAATGATACACCCTTTTTTGTCCTTGGCGACCTGCCGAAGGAGGATATCACCCTCTACGGGCTTTATCTTGGGAAACAAGGGAACCTGTGCGGCGCACTTTTACGGAGTAGGGAGCATTTTGATCTCTTCCTCTACAACCAAAACGACGCCCAAACGGGGCGTGAGGTCCGCACCAGCGCAACCCCGAACATCATCCCTTCCCAAATGGTCCTGGCGGACTACGACGGAGACGGCAAAAAGGAGCTGGCTGTCTCCAACCTTTGGGACCGCGGCACTGCCTGTTATATAGAAGAGCTTTCCATGTTTGAGCCCGCGGAGGAGGGTGGCTTTACCTTGAGCGCCGTGCTCCGGGAAGAGGACATCACCGCCTATGTGGAGCAAGCTGTTTCCAGTGTGTTTGACCCCGAGACCTGCTGCTACAGCATCCAGACCCCATCCGCATCCTACCAGTGTGATCTGTCTCAAGACGCACAGTGGTTCACCGGGCCTATGGGAAGTCTGAGCGCGGGGGAGATCATCCGATATTATATCCTACCCTCTGAGCAGCCTTTTCTTGCGGTACGGGGCTCTCTTCTGCCAGAGAGCACAGTCTACTGCGTGGCGGAATATGTATTCAGCATCCAATATGACGGACAGGCCTTTCTTTTCGCCCCCGATCTCCACCTGGAAGCTGTAGAGGGATATACCTTGACAACGCTGTCGGAAGAGGATGTTGTCCTGGGCAGCGAGAATCGACGAGTTCTGGTCTATGCCGCAGAGGCAGACGCCTTCACGCAGCTGCTCTGGCCCTTCGAGGATACCAGCGAGATTGTCCTCTCCAGTCTGTTTGGGAGCCGGAAGGACCCCATTACCGGAAGGGCCTATAACCACACTGGGATTGACATCCCTTTGCCCCAAGGCACCCCGGTGCTTGCCTCCGCAGAGGGTACCGTAACTGAATCCGACTTCAATGAGACTCTTGGCAACTATGTTGTTGTAGAGCATGGCACTCTATCCAGCGTTTATGGCCAGCTAAAAGAGCGCACCGTCGAGACGGGGGAGACGGTCTCTGCTGGACAGCCGATCGGCACAGTGGGCCGGAGCGGTAAGGCTACCGGCTACCATCTCCACTTTGAGGTGCGGGAGAGCGGAGCCCGGACTGATCCTCTGAATTACCTGCCTGTCCGGCGGCAGGCGCAGGCGGAAACTATCGGAAGTGTGGACAGCAAAAAGCCCTGTACCGTCCATTTAAACACCAGGAAGGAGGGCGGAAAGGAACTGGTTCAGAGCATCACCTTCTCAGGCCCCGCAGGGGAGTCTACCATCACCGACGTGGCGGGGGAGCTGATTGCCCAGCGCTGGCACCGGGACCACACTTGGGTGGAAATCCAGTACGCAGGGCACACCTGGGGGAATTTCCTGCTGTATGATGTGGAGCAGAACCGGATGATCTACCAGGAGTCGCTCTGGCCTTCGGATGTGCAAGACTACTTCCAAAGCCAGGGGCAGGGGATGGACTTCGAGGCAGACAATGCCACCGAGTGCATAGATTTGCTCCAGGTGGAGAAGGACGGGACACTCCTTCTACGGTATACCTTCCACACCGACCAAGAGAGCCCGCACACAGGCATTTTCACCTATGCCCCCACCAGCCGGGCCATGTCAAACCTGCGGGAGGACCAGGGGGAACTCTCTGTCCCGCTGACCGAGCAGGAGCTGGCCTGGTTCAATGAGAGCTTTTTCAACGGTGACCGCTTCAATTTCCACAACCAATTCCTGACCTGCCTCTATGACCGACCGGAGGACATCGACCTGTTTAACCTCTTTTACAACGGCGTTGCCCAACATACCGTCTCGCAAGAGGAGCTCGCCCTGCTCACTGGAACGGAGTGGTACGGTGTACACCCCACCAAAATCACCGCTGCTGAGATGGAGGACGCCTTTTGGAAAAACACTGGCCTGGTCCTGGATCAGACCTTGAAGAAGGGCCTGGAGCAGATGGATTTTCTCCCGGAATACGATGCCTACTACATTTTCCATGGAGATACCAATTATGAAGGGGCCGCCTTCCATTTCGGTGAAACGGTAAATGGCTTTGTCCGGTTGTACTACTATTCGGATTCACGCTTTCTGTTTGATTCCACGATGCAAAACGGTGGGGAATTCGCCACTGGCTGGTTTTGCCTTACCCTGCGGCAAGTGGGGGACAGCTTCCAGTTTGTCTCTCACCGGCTCATGGATACAGCGCCACAGATGGCCTGATAAAATGGCATCCCCTCAGCTTAGCTGGGGGGATGCCGTCTTATATATCGGAACAGACGCACTCCAGACCGGGCAAATCCAGTAAGGCCAGTTCCCGGTAGCCCTGTGATATCAGCCCCTCCCGAGAAAAATCGCTTAAAATACGGCTGACAGTGATCCGGCTGACCGACACAGAGTCGGCGATCTCCTCCTGTGTACAGCGGACAGAGCAGCCCTTCGTATTGTGGGTCAGAAGATAGTGGGCCACTCGCCACCGGGCGGGGCGGAACGCCATTTGGTCCACCTGCTGGGACAGCAGACGAACGGTCCTGGCCAGGTAATTCAGCATTGCCATGGCTAGCTCCGGGTTCTGTGCAATCTCCCGAGTGACCAACTCCCGGTCGATGGGCACCAGAAGGCAGGGCGTGAGGGCTACTGCGGAGGATACCCGGGGCAGACCATCGAAGAAGGATGCCTCCCCAAAGAGACTGCCCGTCTGGTAGATGTGCAGAACCCGCTCCGCCCCCTCCGCCGACTGGATGTAGCTCTTTACACGCCCCTCTTTCAGATAGTAGAAGCAGGTGGCCTCTGTCCCCTGGAGGTAAATCAAAAAGCCAGGGGAGCAGCGGATGTGGGCCCGGTTCTCTGCAAAGGGCCGCCAAAGCTCCTGGGGAAAGTCTAAATCATGGAGGTAGGCGGGTTTCATATCTATCTCCCCTTCTCTTTTCACTCAACGGTGCAACAGAGCCTCTCGGCCCTCCAAATTTGGAGTCTTATCTCGTTTCCTTCTTCGCCACTATTTTATCACTACAAAGCTGTTTTTTCCAGCCTCAACCTGATAAAACAGCGACATCATTTCTTTGTCTCCCACAGAAACGGTTTCGATTGAATTTTCAGGATAACTATGGTAAAATAAAAAGCTGGAACGAAATCAATGGAAGGAGGACGTTTTATGTCCACCATTTCGGAATACTTAGAGGGCCTCCACAGCACATCCATTGCTGTCATCGGTATGGGGGTGAGTAACACACCCCTGATTCGGATGCTCCTCCGGGCAGGGCTGAAAGTTACCGTATGCGACAAATCTCCTCGGGAGCGGGTGGAGGAGCAGGCCAGCGAGCTGGAGAGTCTGGGTGCCAAGCTTCAGCTCGGGCCAGAGTACCTGTCCAAAATTCACAAGTTTGATTTGATCTTCCGTACACCGGGCCTGAGTCCCAACACCCCAGAGCTGAAAAGGGCTGTGGAGCGGGGGAGCCGGCTCACCTCAGAGATGGAGCTTTTTTTCCAACTTTGTCCCTGCAAGATCCTTGGTGTCACCGGAAGCGACGGAAAAACCACCACTACCACCCTCATCAGCGAATTTCTGAAGGAGGCGGGGTATCACGTCTATGTGGGCGGTAATATCGGCCGGCCTCTGCTTCCTGATGTCGCGGGTATGTCCCCGGAGGATATGGTAGTGGTGGAGCTGTCCTCCTTCCAGCTGATGACGATGGAGCGCAGCCCCAATGTGGCTGTATTCACCAACTTGTCTCCAAATCATCTGGACTACCATCACACAATGGAGGAATATACCGCCGCAAAGATGAATCTCTTCCTACACCAGAGGGAGGGAGATCGGGCAGTCTTCAACTATGACAACGACATCACTCGGTCCCTGTCCAAGCAGGCCCCCGTCCAAACCGCTCTGTTCAGCCGGAAGCAGTCCCTGGAAGAGGGAGTCTATCTGCGGGACAATACCATCTGGCTGACTAACCAGATGGGGAGCCGGGAGGTACTCCCCCTGGATATGATCCAAATTCCCGGTGTCCACAACATTGAAAACTATATGGCTGCTATCGCCGCCGTGGACGGAATCGTCCCCGACAAATGCGTTCGGGCCGTGGCCCAGCGCTTCACCGGCGTGGAGCACCGCATTGAGCTGGTGCGGGAACTGAACGGAGTGAAATACTACAATGACTCCATCGGCACCAGCCCCACCCGGACCATGGCCTGCCTGGATTCCTTTGACCAAAAGCTCATTTTGATTGCGGGCGGATATGACAAGGGAGTTCCTTTTACGCAGCTTGGCGTAGAGGTGGTAAAGAAGGTGAAGACTCTGATCCTCTGCGGAGCCACTGCCCCTGCCATCCGAAAGGCGGTGGAGGAGGCCCCCGGCTATGGGGAAAGCGGACTGGAGCTGATTGAAACCCACGATTTGCCCGCCGCTGTGGCCGCTGCTCAAGCTACCGCCATCACAGGGGATATCGTGGTGCTGTCTCCGGCCTGCGCCGCCTTTGACCAGTTCAAGAACTTTATGGAGCGGGGCAAGCTCTTCAAGGAGCTGGTCCATGCGCTGTGACAGGCGGATCCGAATGACCAATTCATGACTGACATCTGCAAAGCGAAGCTTTGCGCCAAAAGTTTCTTTCGGTTCCTTTCTTTTCAAAGAAAGGAACACCCGCCCCACAAGGGCACATCAAGAGGAGGAACTGCACATTGGATTACAAAAGTGTATTGGAAAAGTTGTGCGCCCTGCCAGGGCCCAGCGGCTTTGAGGAACCGGTTGTCCAGACGGCGGCCAAGCTGTTGAAACCGTTGACAGATGAGGTAATCATTACCCGGATGGGCAGCGTAGTGGGTGTGCGACGCTGTGGAAGGGAAAACGCTCCCCGGCTGCTGCTGGACGCGCACCTGGACGAGATTGGACTTATTGTCACCAGCCGCGAGGAGGGCTTTCTCCGCTTCGCCGCCCTGGGCGGGGTGGACCCTCGAATGCTTCCCGACCGGGAGGTAGTTCTGCTCACCGAGCCCCCCATTTATGGGGTGGTGGCCTGTCTGCCCCCCCACGTCCAGAACTCGGAAGACATGGAGAAGTCCCAGCCCATCAAGGAGCTCTGCATCGACGTGGGCCTGTCTCAGGAGGAGGCAGGGCGGCGTATTCCCAGCGGCACCCCCGCCGTCTACCGAGGGGGCTGTGCGCCTCTGGGAGAGGACCTGTTCTGCGGCAAGGCCCTGGATGACCGGGCCGGCTTTGCCGTCCTGCTGGATGTGCTGGAGCGCGTAAAGGACAAGCCCTTGAACCTGGACTTGTACGTCCTGGGCTCTACCCAAGAGGAGACCCATTCCACCGGGGCCGTCACCGCTGCCTACGAGATTGCCCCCCGCATGTGCGTCGCGGTGGATGTCACCCATGGGAACAGCCCGGATGCCCCCAAGCACGAGACCTTCCAGCTGGGAGGAGGTCCGGTGATCGGCGTGGGGCCCAACTGTGCTGCTTCCATGTCAGGATGCCTGAAAGCCCTGGCAAAACAAAAGGAGATCCCCGTCCAGATCGAGGTTATGGCGGGCCACTCGGGCACCAATGCCTGGCCAATCCAGATCAGCCGAGAGGGGGTGGCCACTGCCGTGCTGTCCATCCCGGAACGGTATATGCACACCCCAGTAGAGGTAGTCAGCAAAAAGGACTTGGAGGCCACTGCCGAGCTGTTAGCTGCTTATGTAGAAGACTGCGGTACCCAGGACGAGGGGGTAGAGTTATGTTGACTATATTAAAGGAATTGTGCCTCCTCAGCGGTGTATCGGGAAACGAGAACGAAGTGTGCCGCTATATCGCCGCGAAAGCGTTGAAACATGTCACTCACCTCCACGCAGATGCTTTAGGCAACCTACTTGCTTTCAAAAAAGGTAAAAAATCTACTGGAAACAAGCTGATGCTCTGTGCTCACATGGACGAGGTTGGGATCATCGTCACCCATATCACTGACGAGGGCTTTTTGAAGTTCGCCTTTGTGGGCGGGGTGGACCGCCGGGTAGCCATCGGCAAGCCGGTGGTCATCGGAGACAAGAAGATCCCAGGGGTCATCGGCCTGAAGGCCTTTCACCTGGTGGACCGGGAAGAGGAGAAGAAGGTCCCCAAGACCGATGCTCTCTATATCGACATCGGCGCCAAGAACCGGGCGGCGGCCGAACAGCTGGTGGAGCTGGGGGACTATGGGGCCTTTGTGTGCCAACCTGAGGAATTTGGAGACGGCATGTTTAAGGCCAAGGCCATTGACGACCGGGTGGGCTGCGCTGTGATGCTCAAGCTGCTGGAGGAGGAGCTGCCCCTGGATGTGGTCTTCGCCTTCACCGCCCAGGAGGAGGTGGGCACCCGAGGGGCTTTCGGGGCTGCCTTCTCTGTGATGCCGGAGATCGCTCTGGTGCTGGAGACCACTACCGCCGCCGACCTGCCCGGGGTGGAGAAGCACCGCCGGGTGTGCGTCCCGGGGAAGGGACCTGTCATCTCCTATATGGACAGTTCCACCATCTACGACCGGGACCTGTTCCAGACTTTGCGCCGCCTGGCCGAGGACAACGGCATCCCCCGGCAGACCAAGGAGTATATCGCCGGAGGCAACGACGCCCGCACTATCCAGCGCACCAAAGCTGGCGTCCGGGTGGCTGCCGTGTCCGCCGCTGTGCGCTATCTCCACGCCCCTGCCAGCGTGGGAAGCACCGCCGATTTTGAAAATATGCTCAGGCTGACCCGGCTGTTCCTCCGTGAGATGGCCCAGCAGCTGGACGAGACATAAAGGAGGGAGACCATGCACTTCTACTGTGGCTGCGGAAGGCGGATCATCGACACGACTGACCGCCTCCCCTACAAGGCCTGTTTTTTGTCCAACGAAGATGAGATTGCCTACTGCGAGACACTGGAGCAGATCATTAAGGACGAGAGCCTGTCCCTGGAGGAGCGGGCATACCGGGCGGTCGTCACCCTCCAGGTGCGCTATCTGTCCCGGTGTATGTACCAGTGCCCGGACTGCGGCAAGCTGTTTTTGGACGACAACGACTACAAGCTCCACAGCTTTGTTCCCGAGGAGCCAGTGGACAAGCATCTGCTGATTGCCACCCAGGAGGACTGAAGGCTATGGCTCAACCCACCGAAGAACAGGCGGCGCAGCTGGAGCAATGTCTGGGCTGTCCCTGTATCTATCTGCCGCCCCAGGAGAATACCTCCTCCGTCATGTCCGCTTATCTGGAGGCGGCAGCACGTGGAAGGAGAGAGAGCTTTACACCAATTCTGCTGGTGCTGAATGAGCAAGGTAATCTCGTCTTTGAAGATTTGAAAGCGTTTCAGCAGGAGATGGCCGCCACTCCGGTGGGGGACGGCAAAGCTCTGCTGCGCCGCTTCGTGGAAGAGGACCAGAAGGAGATGGGGGAATATTTTACCCCGGAACAAATCATGGAGAAGACCGCCGCACTTTTGGGGGATGATACCTCTGGAGGAAAGGAGATCACCGAATTCCTCAGTCTGACGGACTACCGGGGACAGGTTCAGCCCGTAGTACTGGCCGAAATTCCAGTGAAGGAGCCCTGGGAGGTCTTCTCCTACCTGCCTTTCGGCGGCTGGAACGAGTGTCCTTCGCCAAAGGAGCAGAGGGCGGCGGCCAAATATTGGTTTGAGCAGTACGGCGCGGTGCCTGCCGTTATGACCCGCAGCACCCTTGAATACCGCCTTCCCGCCCCCGTACCCTGGGAACAGGCGATGGAGACGGCGCTGGAGCAGTATTTCTTCTGCTCCGACATTGTAGACCAGAGCTTTGGAATGGCAGGAACACTGGCGGGTTGTTTGTCCCGGTCCACTGTGTGGTACTTCTGGTGGGACTGACCGCATTCGACAGAAAGGACTGAATTGACAAGGGCTATGGCCTTACAGATAAGCACACGTATCCGAACCCGTGAGGACGGAAGGCCATGGACCAACTCATAGAAAGCGAGTGATTTCTATGCGAGGAGAGCATCCAATTGAAGAACAGGTGGCACAGTTGAAAGAGTATCTAAACTGCCCCTGCACCTACTTTCCGCCCTCAAAAGACGACACACCCATTTTGGAGGCCTACCGCCGGGCCCGGGCGCAGGGGGAGCAGGAGGGCTTTGTTCCTATGCTGATTGTAGTAGACGAGCTGCTGCGGGAATCCTTTGAGCTCACCGGCAAGGAGAATTTGGCCCGGATGCGGCAGGAGCTGCTGTCCGCCCCTCTCGGTTCAGGCAAGGAATATCTCCAGCGCTGGCTGAATGAGGTGCGGAAGGAAATAGAAAAATATGGGCTAGAAGAGTGCGAACTGCTGACGGGGGAGGTGTCCGGCGGTGAGGGGATCAACCGCTTTTTAAGCCTCTGGTACCTGGACGGGAAAACGACCGCCCCTGTGCTGCTGGCAGAGATCCCTGTTGAACACCCCTGGGAGGTTTTTGCTTACTTGCCCTTTGGCGGCTGGAACGAGTGTCCTTCGCCAAAGGAGCATATGTCTGTTGCCAAATACTGGTTTGAGACATATGGCGCCGTGCCCGCACTGAGGACCCACGACGTGCTGGAGTACGATCTGCCTGCCCCAATCTCACAGGAAAAGGCGATGGAAGTGGCCTGGGAGCAGTTCACCTACTGCTCCGACATTGTGGAGCAGGGGGTGGGGACCATTGGCAGACTCGCGGACGGTCTGTCCCAATCTACTGTGTGGTATTTCTGGTGGGACTGAACCGTATTCGACAGAAAGGACTGAATTAACAAGGATTATGGCTTTACAGATAAGCACGCGTGTCCAGTCCCTGGGGGACAGGGCACAGGAGGAGCTGGCCGGACAGTTTACTCGCATCGACGCTATCGCTCAGGAGAACACCGCCCGGGTACTGGCTGCCTTTCAGAAGTACCGGGTGGCCGAGGGGTACTTCGCCGGTACCACTGGATATGGTTATGACGACCTGGGCCGGGACAAGCTAGATGAAATCTATGCTGAACTGTTCGGTACAGAGGCAGCTCTGGTCCGCATCCAGTTTGTCAATGGCACCCATGCCATCACTGCGGCCCTCTTCGGGGCCCTGAAGGCGGGAGATATACTGGTGTCTGCTGTGGGGGCCCCCTACGACACTCTGCTGGGTGCTATCGGTGTGGTGGACAAGGGCCCCGGTTCCCTGAAAGACTACGGAGTTCAATACAGGCAAGTGGAACTCCTTGACAATCAACCTGACCTGGAGGGCATTGCCAGAGCCGCCGCCGATCCTCAAGTGAAGGCTGTTCTGATCCAACGATCCAAGGGCTACTCCACTCGCGCCTCCCTCTCCGTGGAGGAGATTGGGGCCATGTGCCGCATTGTCAAAGAGGCCAACCCCAGTGCCGCCGTGATTGTGGACAACTGCTATGGAGAGTTTGTGGAAACTCTGGAGCCCACCCACGTGGGAGCTGATCTGGTGGTCGGCTCCCTGATTAAGAACCCCGGCGGAGGACTGGCGCCCACAGGGGGGTACATCGCCGGCCGGCGGGACCTGGTGGAGGGGGCTGCCATGCGGCTCACGGCCCCCGGTATCGGGGGAGAGTGCGGCTGCACTCTTGGACAGAACCGCCTGCTGTATCAGGGCCTGTTCTTTGCCCCCCACACCGTGGCTCAGGCCCTGAAAACCGCGGTCTTTGCCGCCAAGATCATGGAACTGCTGGGGTATGAGACCGAGCCCCACTCCAGCGCAGACCGCCACGACATCATCCAGATGATCCACATGGAAGAGCCAGAGGCTCTGCGGAAATTCTGCAAAGGAATTCAGTTCGGAGCCCCGGTGGATTCCTATGTGACCCCGGAGCCCTGGGACATGCCGGGGTACGACTGTCAGGTCATTATGGCCGCCGGCGCCTTTATCCAGGGTGCCTCCATTGAGCTGTCTGCCGACGCCCCCATGCGTCCGCCCTATACCGTTTACCTCCAGGGAGGACTGACCTTTGAATCGGGAAAACTTGGGGTACTGCTGGCTGTGCAGGAGCTTCTGAATTAACCACAGCATAGTCCAAGCCGCCGCTGGAATATTCTGCCTTAAGGAGGTGGGAATATGGTTATGCGGCCTTGGCAGAGGGAGTTGTACCGTTGCCTCCGCCGGAATAGGGCCAGACGGCCTCTGGCGCCAGGTCGGGGCATGAGCCTCCCTCCGGCACTGATCTCCTTGGTGGTTGGGCTGCTGCTGGCAGGGACAGTGATCAGCCTGTTGGAGTCCCGTCTTCGTCCGGTGGTGGCAGAGGTCGCCCAATCCCGGACGCAAAACACCATTACAGCCCTTTTGGAGCAGGCAGTTACCCAAGATCTTGCCGGTCGTTCAGTGAGTTACGCCGACTTGATTCAGATTCAACGAGACGAGAATGGGACAATTACGGCTCTGACCACCGATATGGCCGGGATGAATCTGCTCCGGGCGGAGCTGGTTTCTCAGGTGCTGGAAGCCCTGTCCGAGGTAGATGTCTCGGAACTGGCTATCCCTCTGGGGAGCCTCTTTGATTCTGACTTGATTTGGGCCCTGGGCCCCGCCCTCCATGTGCGCTCCATGTCAGTTGGGACAGTCTCTGCGGAGTTTGACAGCCAATTTTCCGCCGCCGGGGTAAACCAGACCCGGCACCGTGTCTGCCTGGAGTTGTCTGTTCCTATCACGGTGCTGCTGCCTGGGGGCAGGGTAGAGGTACCAGTAGAGACCAGTCTGTGCATAGCGGAGACTGTCATTGTAGGCCAGGTGCCGGACACTTATCTTCAGCTGACCCAACCGTGAAGGAAAGAGAGGAGCACCAGAATGGCAGAGGTTGTGCATGACGTCTGGGTGTATATTGAGCAGATGATTCCTCTGGGCCTGATTGCCCTGGCGGTCTTTTTGCTTTTGTGCCCAATGCGAAACAGACGGCTGCGCAGGTTAGGGCTGACCACCTCTTTGAGACGGGAGGTAGTTTTGCTCCTTTTTGTTGCCTTCTGCGCCGGTCTGGCTGCACTGACTCTGTTCCCCGCCAATCTCTGGGCCTATGTATACGACTGGCTGTTCCGGCACAAGACCTGGGCTGTGGCTTGGGACGGCCGGTCTGTGCAGAGCTTCTACCCCGCTTGGGAAGAAATATCCGCCAGATTTGCGGTTCTGCCCGAAATCCTGACCCCCTTCGAGGAGATCCGCCGCGCAGTCCGCACTTCCAGCTACTGGCTGTGGTTTATGCTGCTGGGGAATATCATTATGTTCACCCCAATCGGTTTTTTTCCTGCTCTTCTGTGGCGGAATGGACGGTGGTGGAAATCCCTGCTCATTGGCTTTTCTGCCTCCTGCACCGTGGAGTTTATCCAATTTTTTATTGGCCGCAGCACCGATATTGACGATGTGATTTTGAATACAGCTGGAGCCCTGGCGGGCTTCTGGGTATTTTGGCTTCTCCGGGCAATTTGCCCGAAATTGTGTAAAACATTCCAATGTCAGCCTAAGGGAGGATACCGCAATGGACGATTTTCAGGAAATTGAAGCGCTGCGTCTGGAGCTGAACCAGGCCGGCCATGACTACTATGTGCTGGACAAGCCCACCATGTCTGATTATGATTACGATCATAAGCTCCGCCGTCTGGAGAAGTTGGAGGCTGCCCATCCAGAGGTGGTGACCTCTGATTCGCCCACGCAGCGGGTGGGGGGGCAGCCTCTGGAATCCTTTTCTCAGGTGGAACATCGGGCGCCTCTGGAATCCCTTCAGGACGTCTTTAATTTTGAAGAGCTGGCCGCCTTTGACCAGCGTGTTCAGAGCGTAGTTTCCAACGCCGCCTATGTGGTAGAGCCTAAGGTAGACGGACTGTCTGTGGCTTTAGAGTATGAGAACGGCCTATTTGTTCGGGGCGCCACCCGGGGAGATGGCCGTGTAGGGGAGGATGTGACAGAAAATCTCCGCACCATCCGGTCCATCCCCTTGAAAATTCTGGACGCGCCCGCCTACCTTATTGTTCGTGGGGAGGTGTTCATGCCCAAAAAAGTATTCCACGCATTGAATGAAGAGAGGGAACGCAGGGGAGAGGCCCTGTTTGCCAATCCACGAAATGCAGCTGCTGGGTCGCTGCGTCAGCTGGATCCCAAAATTGCAGCCTCCCGGCGACTGGACATTCTAGTGTTCAATATTCAATGGGTGGAGGGTGAAACCTTCCAAACCCATTTGGGGACCTTGGATTACTTGAAAACAAAGGGCTTTAAAGTAATTCCCCATTATACCTGCCACACCATGCGTGAGGTATCGGCGCATATTTCAGAAATTGGCGAAACCCGAGAGCAGTTTCAATTTGATATTGATGGAGCGGTTGTAAAGCTAAATAGCCTGTCAGATAGGGAGATCTTGGGTTCAACTGCAAAGTTTCCAAGATGGGCCGCCGCCTATAAGTATCCCCCAGAGGTTAAGTCCTCCAAAGTGGTAGATATCACGGTTCAGGTTGGCCGCACCGGCGTGCTCACCCCTAAGGCCGTGCTGGAACCAGTTCGGCTGGCTGGCACCACTGTCACTAACGCTACCCTTCACAATCAGGATTTTATTTCAGAGAAGGACATCCGCATCGGGGATACTGTGCTGGTCCAGAAGGCGGGGGAGATCATCCCGGAGGTATTGTCGGTGGCGATGGACAAGCGCCCAGAGGGGACAAAACCTTACTTCCTTCCAAAAACATGCCCAGTGTGCGGGGCAGCGGTAGAGCGAGACGAGGATGGAGCCCATATCCGCTGCACTGGTGCAGAGTGCCCTGCTCAGCTGCTGCGGAACTTGGCCCACTTCGCCAGCAGGGACGCCATGGATATCGACGGTATGGGCATCGCTGTCGTGGAAAATTTGGTGGGAGCCGGCCTGGTGAAAACACCGGGGGACCTGTACTTTTTAAAAGAGGAGGATGTGGCGCAGCTGGAGCGAATGGGGAAGCGGTCGGCCAAAAATTTGCTGGCTGCCCTTGAGCGCTCGAAAGAGCAGGATCTGTCCCGATTGATCTACGCCTTTGGTATCCGCCAAGTGGGGCAGAAGGCAGGGAAACTCCTGGCCACCCGGTTCCACACTCTGGAGGCTTTGGAACAGGCCACACTGGAGGAGCTGACTGCAGTAGAGGATATCGGGGAAATTACCGCACAAAATGTAATGGAGTGGATGGCGAACCCCCAAAGCAAGCATCTGATGGCCCGCCTGCGGGAGGCTGGAGTCAATATGACAGCAGCAGAACAGGGGGATGACCAGCGCTTTGCGGGAAAAACCTTTGTTCTGACGGGCGGCTTGGAGAAATTCACACGGGATGAAGCTGCCGCCATGATTGAGGCGCGGGGCGGAAAATCCGCCGGCTCTGTCTCAAAGAAGACCTCCTATGTGGTAGCAGGAGAGGGAGCCGGCTCCAAGCTGCGTAAGGCCCAAGAGCTGGGTATCCCTGTTTTGACAGAGGAGGAATTTCTGGAGTTGTTGAACTAAGAATCAGCCTTCCACAAGAATTCGTATGGCAGCTGTTCTGAAGAGAGAGTAGGGGAGAGGATCCATGAAAAAGGGGTACGGCTATATCGCAGTGAAGGGGTACGGCTATATCGCAGTGGCGGTGGTGATGTTCACCTCCTTTGAAGTAGTCCTGAAATTTATTGCTGGACAGATCAATTCGGTCCAGCTTACCCTGTGTCGATTTTTCATCGGCTTTTTGTTTTTGCTGCCGATTGCCCTCCATACACTAAAAAAGAGAAGGAAACACCTGAACACCGAAAGCATGATCTCCTTTGCGCTTTTGGGCCTTACCGGCGTCACTTTAAGTATGCCGATTCTCCATATGGCTGTGGCCTATACAAACTCCTCTGTAGCAGCGGTACTGTTCAGCTGCAACCCCGTTTTTGTGACATTTCTGGCATTTTTTCTCCTGAAAGAGCCAATTAAACCTCGTCACATCGCCGCTCTCTCCTTAGAAGTGGCGGGAACCGTGGTGATGATCAGCCCCTGGAACACCCGGCTGAATATGGCCGGCGTCCTTCTGGCCCTGCTGTCCACACTGCTGTTTTCGATTTATGGTGTAGCAGGGAAGAGGAAGGTCGCGGAGTACGGAGGAGCGGTGGTCACCTGCTTCAGCTTTCTTTTCGGCAGCTTGATTGTGCTGGTTTTTATTCTGATTTCTCATATCCCTGCGATTGCTGATTTCTTTCAAGGGGCAGGGCTGTCCAGCTTTGCCAACATACCCATTTTTGCGGGATACACCCTGGAGAATCTGCCCTATGTTCTGTTTGTCTCCGCTGGGGTAGCGGGGATTGGCTTCTGCGCCTACTTTCTGTCAATGGAATACCAGCCTGCAAGCGTGGTCTCTCTGGTCTATTTCTTTAAACCGGCGCTGTCGCCGTTGCTGGCCTGGCGGCTCCACGGGGAGGTGATCTCCAGAGAAATGCTGGTTGGCGTTGTGTGTATTGTGGCTGGATCCTTGTGCTCCATCATCCCAGGAATCCTGGATTCCAGGAGAGAAATAGATGTAAAGAAAACCTAGTTTTTGTTGATCGAATTTCTTGGGACTCCTGTTTTTCAGGGGAGAGAAGACCGCCCCAGCTCCGAATGATGGAGCTAGGGCGGTTTATTATATCCTGGGCGTTCCATTTTCATCAAAGGTGTTTTTTAACAGGGTATCCACCAGTAAAGCACTGGCACAAAAAATGGCCATCTGCCCACCAATCAGCCAGAGAAAAAATTTCGTGTAGGCATCCTGAAATACTGTCATCAGAACAGCGGACAGAACACTTAAAATCAAACCAATCCGCATCCACAGCTTAGCGCAGTGAACGTGAGCCATCTTCCATGCCTCTGGAGACTTTTCTGTCAACGCGGTGCGATAAACGAGGCCCTTGGACAAAAAGGTTGGGGGAGACAGCCTCCACAGCAGGCCAACCGCAAAAAAAGCCACAGGGGACAGCATAACAAGAAGAAAACAAAGTAGATACATGGGCAGGTCCTTTCACGTTTCTGATGCTTTTGCGTTTCTTTTCCGTTTTTTCACCGCTCCCAAAGGGTTAGACCGGGCAGCGGTGCGCAGGTCTTCATTATCCACATGGGTATAGATCTGTGTCGTATTCAGATGGTCGTGTCCCAGAACCTCTTGTAAGGTACGGACATCTACACCGTTTTGCAGCATCAGAGTGGCTGCCGTGTGCCGCAGTTTGTGGGAGGAATACTGACTGCTGTCCAGTCCTGCCGCTGACAGGTGCTTTTTGACAAGCTTGTGAACCGCTGCTGTGGAGATACGCCGCCGGTTTTGAAGGGTAACAAACAGGGCGTTCTGGTCTACCAAGGTCAGGGTGCTTCGCTCAGCCAGCCAGTCTTCCAGCGCTTTTTGACACGCATCGTTCAGGTACAGTATTCGCTCTTTATTTCCTTTGCCCAGGACTCGGAGTTGATCGCCCCGAACATCTGTTTTGTTTAAGCCAACCAGCTCTGAGATACGAAGGCCGCAGTTCAAAAATAAGGTCAAAATACAGTAATCCCGAACAGAATTTTTCCCATCTACTGCCTCCAGAAGGTCGATGCTTTCCTCCAGATCCAAGTATTTGGGCAGGGCCTTTTTCATTCTGGGAGCGTCCAAGTCCTGGACCGGGTTGACAGGAAGCAGCTTGGCCTTGTTGGTCAGGTACTTATAAAAAGAACGGATTGTGGCCACCTTACGGGCCCTGGATGTATTGTTCAGCCCGCGGTCTCGGGACAGATAGTTCATATAGGCATAGATATCTGTTAAGGTGATGTCTTTCGCCAGCGCAAGATCAACATCATCAATCGGGATGTCGTCAAATGGAATATCGTCCGCTATCAAATGCTTGTCCCGCTTGATAAAACGGAAAAAGCTGCGTAGATCCAAATAATACTCATCAACGGTCCGTTTGGAATGTCCTTGAATCGTTTCGTGATAGACCAGAAAATCCCGGATCAATTCCGGCGCCTGTGTACGGTAATCCAGCATTTTTCAAATAACGCCTCCTCCTAGGTCAACAAAATTTTTATTTTGTTAACCTATGTATATTCCGCTTTGGAGGACCGAATGGCCTCCCCTTTCCCTATCCTATCACGTTTTTCTTTCTGGCGCAAGTGCCTGCCGGTCGTTCGTCCGCTTCAGATTCCATTTCTTCCGCTCTTCCGCAATCTGTCGGGCCGTGGTCTGGCTGCTGCGCAGCAAATTGCGGAGCAGGTCTTTCGTGATCGGAATGGTCTTCCAGCCGTTGTCCTGATTCCATTCCTCGTACAGCTGCGTCGGATACCCGTTACGGTCAAGGTCACACACCAATGACCAAAGCCAGCTTTTTTCCATCAAATCCATATTTCGCGTCATCAAGACTTTCAGCGCCGCTGCGCTGACCGTTCGCTCCCGTAGCTTGACGCAGATCCTGTGGGTTTTCTGTGACATCTTCTTTTCTTCCCTCCTTTAAAAAACCGGCGCGTGGGCCTTCCTCCACGCGCCGGTTTTTGGTTTGAACTTTATGCTCTGGGGTGCGCCTTCAGATAGACATCCTTAATTCTCTGGTTCAACAGCCGGGTATAGACCTGAGTAGACGAGATATCCGCATGTCCCATCATCTCCTGAATTGCGTGGAGGTCCGCCCCGTTCTCCAGCAGATGGGTGGCAAAAGAGTGGCGCAGGGTATGGGGCGTAATGTCCTTCTGAATGCCGGCACGCTCCTGATAATATTTAATCAACTTCCAGAAGCCCTGGCGGCTCATGGGTTCCCCGTGCATATTGACAAACAGGGCGGTCTCATCCATGGAATCCACCAAGCGGGGCCGAACGCTGTGGATGTACTCCCCCAGAGCCCGGACAGCTGCGGGATACAGGGGAATCACCCGCTCCTTCCCCTTGCTGTGGCAACACAGCACACTGCCAGGCAGGTTCAGGTCGTCAATCTCCAAAGTAATCAACTCACTGACCCGGATTCCAGTGGCATAGAGAAGTTCCAGCATGGCACGATCCCGGCACCCCTTCAGGTCGGTGCAGTCGGGCTGCTCCAGAAGCAGCTCCACTTCTCTGCTGGTGAGCACCTGGGGCAGCTTCCGCTCTACCCTGGCTGCGGTCACGTCCTTGGCAGGGTTCTGGTCCAGCATTCCCCGGGCCACAAGGCACTGGTAGAAGGATTTGATGGAGGCCACTGACCGGGTAATCGTAGCGGGGGATTTCCCCTTTCGGGTCAGGGTACGAGTGTACTCCTCCACATCACGGCCCAGAACATCGGTAAGCTCCAGACCATTCCCGGCCATTACGGCCGCAAACTGCTTGACGTCCCGAACATAGGAGCAAACGGTGTTGGCGGAGGCCTGTTTTTCGTTTTTCAGATAGTTCTCGTAGGCAAAAATCAAGTTTGACATCCCAAAAACTCCCCAAAATCAGATTTCCAATGCAAAACGGGCCGCAACCCGAAGCAAAACAGGCACAATCGTATACTCCACCAAACCGCACAGCAAAACCAGCAGAACACAAAGGCCAGCCCTGCACCAACAGGAAACCTCAAAGGGGCTCCTTCCCCGCCCGGTGCCGTACCGCAGCTCCTCTGCGGCCCAGGTAAAGCCCTGGGTTCCGGCCAAGAATAGGGCGGGCGCCCAAACCAAGGCGGGCAGCCCGAAGAGGCAAAAGGCTGGAAACAGCCCGCCGCCGCCAAAGACCCGGCAAAAGCAGGCTACAGAAAAAGCAAAACAAAAACCCCGCAGAAAAAACAACACCGGCAGACCCAAAATGCCGATCACAGTGATTCCCAGCAACAGGGCCAATAAAATGTACCGAAGCTGCCCCCAGAGAACCGGCCAAAGGGAACGGACCACAGTTCCCTCCCAGGCCAGATGCAGATAGTCGGACAAAAAATCCGCCAACCCCTGCGCCCCTACACCGCTGGCAAGTCTGGCAAACAGGCAGCCTGCCCCACCACCAGCCAGAAAGGAGAGGCTGAGCATAATCAGCGCCCCTGCCTGCTCTGGGACCAGCTCCCACCTTTTTTGCATCCGCTTTCCCATCCAACTCACCTCTTCAAACAAGCTTATGAGGCGGGAAGAGGAAATAGACGCTGGCAGGGGAGTGGCCTCTTGGGTTTTTACATACTTACTATACCGCAAACCAAATTTTTTCGCAACCCTTCTTTCCAAATTTCTTCATTTTTGTCAATTCTGTCAATACATTATGTCAACTCCGTTATGTAAACTGTGTAAACAACGAGACGGCAGCGTGGTATCCCGTGTCGTCCAGAATGCTAAATATTGCGTTGTCTGATGTCTAAAAGCACAAAATATTGGGCTGTCCGCACTCGACGGACAGCCCAATATCGCACCGACCCAATTACATTTTGTATTATTACTTCTCGTATATACCGCTGTCCCCCATGCCAGCAGCCAAGGCGTTCAGGGCAATGGCACACTCCAGGCGCTTCCGCTCCATTGCGCAGGCCACCTCATTGGACTTAGTTATGTCACCATTGACAAGCAGATTGGAGGCAGAGCAGCCTCCACTGCAATAGAACCGGGCCCAGCATGTCCGGCATGCGGGGCGAGTATAGATATTCTGTTCGGCAAATTCCCCTGAACGTACCATGTCAAAGGAACCATCCAAAATGCTGCCCATGCGGTAGGCTTCCTGCCCCACAAATTGGTGGCATGGGTAGATATCTCCGTCCGGGGTGACAGCCACATACTCGCAGCCAGCACCGCATCCCCGCAGCCGCTTGATCACGCAGGGTCCCTGAGCTAAATCCACATTGAAGTGGAAGAAGTTAACCTCCCCCCTCCCCCGCAGCTCCCGGGCCAATTTTTCATATTCCGCCTCAACCTGGGGCAGATCCTCCATGCGGATAGCCAAGGGATCCTCGGAAGGCCCGCTGGCTGGCTCTACCGAAATATGACGGAACCCAAGAGAGGCCAAATGCATAACATCCTCTGAAAAGTTCAGATTTTCGCGGGTAAAGGTGCCTCTGACATAGTAATCCTTTGTTTTTCTGCCAGAAACTAACTTTTGAAATTTCGGGACAATGACTGCATAGCTCCCTTTTCCATTCACAGTTGGCCGCATGGTATCATTGATTTCTGGCCGTCCGTCCAAGGAGAGAACAATATTATCCATTGTCTGGTTCAGATATTCTATGGTAGAGTCATCCAATAAAATACCGTTTGTTGTAATTGTAAAGCGAAAACACTTGCCAGCATCTCCCTCTATGGATTTGGCATATTCTACCGTTTGCTTTACCGTATCCAGAGCCATCAGCGGCTCACCGCCAAAGAAATCCACCTCAATATTTCGCCGCTTTCCCGATTTCGCAACCACCCAGTCAATGGCTTTTTTTGCTGTTTCAGCGTCCATGGTCATGCGGCGGCCCGTGCCGAAATCCCCGGTGGATGCAAAGCAGTAGCGGCACCGCAGGTTGCAGTCGTGGGAGACATGGAGACACAGAGCCTTAACCACAGCTGCCTTAGGTAGCGCCATGGCGGCCTCCGGGTCGATATATTCGTCCGTGGTAAAGAGCAGTCCCTGCTCCTGAAGGCTGCGCAGCTCCTGCCATCCTTCCTCCAGCTCTTCCGCACTGTACAGGGGCAGTGCTTCCGCCAACTGAGCGGGCATCGTTTTTTCCAGCGGCCCCTCCCCTGCCCTGCTGAGCAGATCATAGGTCAGCTTGTCCAGTATATGGACCGCTCCGCTGTTTACATCCGCTGCCAGGTACTGGCCCAGAGCGGTAAAGGTATGTACCATCATCTCATTTTACTCCTTCCGTCGCGTTCAAGTTTGTTTCAATGTCCTTTGCTATGGCAGATTCATTCTCGGTATAGAAGCGTCATTCTCCCTCGGCATCGTCCGCGCCTTACCTCGAGGCGGTTCTTCTCCTCCGCACAGCAAAAAGGCAGGCGCTTCCAGGCGCCCGCCTTTTCTGGCGATTGGCTTTTACTTGTTCTCGCACTTCTGGTTGGCGACAGTGCAGGATGTCTTGCAGGCGGACTGGCAAGAGGTCTGGCACTCGCCACAGCCGCCCTTGGCGGCGCTGGCCTTCAAGGTGGCCCCGTTTAATGTCTGAACATGTTTCATTGGAATCTCCTCCTGAATGGGGTTCTCTCCCCGTAAGATAGAGTGATTGTACCACAGTTCTGCCAGCTTTTCAATCATCTTTTCCGTTTTTTCTTCGGCTTTCTCCCCAGCATTCCAGAAATAGCTCCACCGCAAAGGCAGGCGCAGCAAATTCCAATCCCTCCCTGCTCCAAAGAGGCTGTTTCAAAGGCCAGCAGCCCCGCTGTCAGCAGCAGCAGGAACAGCACAAGCCCCACACCCAGCCCAACAAACAGCGCCCGTCCTCCGATTGCCTGGACAGCATAGGTTCCTCCAGCAAAGGCGCCGATGACACAGACTGCCAGCACAGACCCTACCATCCAGCACTCCCGCAGAAGCCCGGAAGACACCAGCACTGCGCAGGCCAGCAGGGCAAGGATGGTAACGACGCCCGCCAGAACGCCCCCCTTCAGCAGCTCGCACATGGTTTCAATCCACTGGCTGCCGGCTTCCTCCTGCCTCTTTTCCCGATTCTCCCGTTTTTTCACAGAAATACCCTCCCCCACGGTTTCTTACAGAAGAAACCTATGCGGGGAGGGCTGTAAACATGTCTGTATTGTATCTGATTACTTGGTAGGCTCTGCGGTCTGGGCGCTCTTGCTGGAGACAGCCCACTTGGCTAACTCGATCCGCACTCGGTCGGCGCCGGTCTCTACCACGATGGTGGCCTCCTTCACCGCGCAGATGGTGCCGGTGATACCGCCGATGGTGGTGACCTCATCGCCCACCGCCAAAGAGTCCCGCAGCGCCTGGGCATCCTTCTTCCGCTTGCTCTCCGGGCGCATAATGAAGAAGTAAAACATGGCCACCATGAGGACAATCATAAGCATGTAGTCCAAAATTAATTCCCTCCAAAAGTAATCTGATTTCTGCCTTGTCAAGGATGTCCTACCCATTATAACGGGTTCCACCCAGGTTGGCAAGTCTTTTTATGAAAAATCTTGGTTCAAGCCGATCCATACAGCTCTCGCCGCAGCGCCTCACATACAGCGGCCAGCTCCCATACACTCTCCTCCGTGTCAACCTGGCCGATGTCATATTCCAGGGGAGATGCCGCAAAATCCGCCAGGATTTTGTTGACCTGCTCCAGCTCCCTTGGGGTGGCTGTAATCTGTATTTTGCTGTCTGACGGGTCAAGCTCTAATGTGTCGTCCACCTCCAGCAGGTCAACGCGTTCATTTACCTTACACTCCAGCAGCAGCGCAGCCAAATCGGAGATAAGGTCGATAGCGCAATCCATCTCCATATCCCAGCCTTCCGCATTTGTGAACACCAAGGGCGGATCGGTATTTCGGAAATCCCCGAAGAGCGTTTCTGCGCCAAAATCAGCAAAAATCTCCTCCAGAGAGATCGTCTGCCGCCCCTTTGCAGCCAGATAGGCTGTCAGCGTCAGGCTGTCATCCGTCCCGCCGATGTAATCGCCCCAATATTTTGCAATGTACATATCCGTTCTCCTTCTTATGCAAGGTCCTGCTTGAGGCTGTCGCAGAACGCCTTCAATTCCCTCTTTTTATCCTTGGAGAGGCAGTGAAATTCCACATGCTCCACCGCGCCCTCCAGCGCATACAAATGCACCAGACAGACCTGGGGATACCGCTCCTTCAGCCCGGAAAAAGCCTGCTTCGCTCCCACGGCCAGCAGTTCCTCTGCGGACGCAATCCCTACCGTCGTCAGCTTGTTCTCCAGTTCCCTTCCCACGTTCATCATGGTACTTAATTTTGACATGGTCCCTCCCAACTATTCGGCTTCTTCCATCCATCCAGATTGCTCCCTGTTTCAAGGCTGACCGGCGGGACATGCGGGTAGGCGTCCTCCTCCTGCCGGTGTTTTCGCGCCCAGGCCTGTCCTGGAACATAGAGAAGCGCCTCAAACTCCATGTCCCAAAGCTCCTTTTGTATCCCACTGCGCACCCTCTCATAGTACTCGGGACCGTTGATGAGGGCCACACATCGAGAGTATAAAAAGCTGTCATCGCTCATACTGGGGTCAGCCCTCTGGCACGCCTCCGCCAAGTCCTTTGTGTCCAAGGCGTACAGAAGCTCAGACATCGCATCATGGAAGGCAAAGATCGCGTCATCGTCCTGTTGAGACAGGTACACAACAACCGGTCGCAGCACCTTGTCATCATTGCCCTCATACTGCCATGCGCACCGCTCCATAGTGTTCCAAAAAAATTGGTGCCTGTCCATTTCGTTTCCTCCTACTCCTGACTTTCCTGCGCCGGCCGGTCCAGCAGCCCGGAGTAACAGTAGCGAAATGCCTCAAACTGTTCCGTATCCAGAGCTGTGCGGATGCGGGACATCAGCTCATTATAGAAGTAGAGGTTGTGAAGAACTGCCAGCCGCATGGCCAGCATCTCCCCCGCCGCGATCAGGTGACGCAAATAGGCCCGGGAGAAGCTCCGGCAGGCAGGACAGGAGCAGTTCGGGTCAATCGGGCGGCTGTCCAGCTTATATTTCTCGTTTTTCAGGTTGAGGGTCCCGCTCCAGGTGTACAGCTTTCCGTGGCGGGCATTCCGGGCTGGCATGACGCAATCGAAAAAGTCCACTCCCCGGGCCACGCCCTCGATGATGTTGGAGGGGGTCCCCACGCCCATGAGGTACCGGGGCTTTTCGGCAGGCATGTGAGGCTCCACCGCATCAATGATATCGTACATCACCTGGGTGGGCTCCCCCACCGCCAGACCGCCGATGGCATATCCGTCACAGTCCAGCTTGGCAATTTCGTCCATGTGCCACTGCCGCAGATCAGCGTAGGTCCCGCCCTGGTTGATGCCAAAGAGCAGCTGCCCAGGGTTAATACAATCCGGCTGACTGTTCAGCCGCTGGCGGGCCTCCACACACCGCTCCAGCCATCGGGCTGTGCGGGCACAGGATTGCTGAACGTACTCCCGGGGGGACGGATTTTCCACGCACTCATCAAAGGCCATTGCAATGTCGCTACCCAAGTTGGACTGGATCTCCATGGACTCCTCCGGCCCCATAAAGATGCGCCGTCCGTCGATGTGGGAGGCAAAGGTGACTCCCTCCTCCTTGATTTTCCGCAGCCTAGACAGAGAGAAAACCTGAAATCCCCCGCTGTCGGTGAGCATGGGGCCATCCCAGCCCATAAATTTGTGGAGTCCCCCCAGCTCTCGTACGGTTTTATCCCCAGGGCGCAGGTGGAGGTGGTAGGTGTTGGACAGCTCCACCTGGCAGCCGATCTCCTTCAAGTCCAAGGCAGACACCGCCCCCTTGATAGCCCCCTGAGTGCCTACGTTCATAAAAACGGGGGTCTGCACGGTACCGTGAGCACAGGTGAACACACCCCGGCGGGCTCTCCCCTCTTGTTTTAATACCTTAAACACACAAAAGCTCCTTCATTTATCATTCGTTCCAAGTTGCTTCGACTATAGCTGCACGGCCCAGTCTCCGTAATCAAAAAGCCCGCTCCCGTGGTGCAGCAGGCCCTTAGCCTTCAAGGTCCGAAAGGCATCTCTCATGCAAACAACCAGATCCGGCCCAACCTCCAGAGAGTGGTGAGCCGGAAATACCCTCTTCACAGGCAGGGCAGCGATCTTCTCCAGGGAGGCGAGGTAGGCCTCCGGGTCGGTGGAGGGGTAATAGGCAAACAGAGTATCCTTGTAAACCAGATCCCCGGTGTACAGGTCCCCCCGCTCCCTCTCCCAAAAGCACATATGTCCCGGGGAATGTCCCGGTGTGTGCAGAACCTCTACCGTCCGCCCGCCCAGCTCAATGGTGTCGCCGTCCTGCAAAATTCGAGTTGGAACCCCCTGAAACATGGTGTAGTCTCTCACGTCGAAGCCCTCCGGCAGGTCACAGCGGTCGATAACCATATCTTGAATTGTCTCCTGTGAAAGGGGAAACTCTCCACTCAACCAATCCAGCTCCTCTGCGTGGGCGTAAAATTCTGGGAAGTATCTGTGACCACCCACGTGGTCCCAGTGGATGTGGGTAGCTACAGCAGCAATGGGCCGGTTGGTCAGCTGTTCCACCTCCTCATAGATGTTGCAGATTCCAAGGCCCGTGTCAATGAGCAGGCTCCGGTCCGTCCCATTTAAGAGGTAGCAGTGGGTTTCCTCCCAGTGCCGGTACTCGCTGATGCTATATGTATCCTCGTCAATTTTGTCGATTGTAAACCAGTCGTTCAAAGATTTTCCAGCTCCTTTTCCAGGTCAATCGGGGAACCGTCCAGACCAGTGATCTGGGCCAGCTCCTGCTCCGTCAAGTTTTTCAGAAAAATGCAGTATTCGTTCGGGCACCCTCCCACAAACTCCATCTTTGGCATGTGTCTTTGGCTGGGGTTGCTGATCCATAGACACGGCCTCCCGTTGGCCCAAAATCGTGTCAGAGTCAGAACCTCGCCCTTATAAAGTACATTTTTTCCCATCTGTGATGTCCCCCAAGCTTACAGTTTTCTGCGCAGATAGACCATGTCTGTCAGCTGGACCCCAGCCTCATAGATCGGGTGGTCGTAATGCACAAGAAAAAAATCCTTGACCCTATGGGAGCGGACAAATCCACACCTCTCGTAAAAGGGAACGGTTAAGGGGCTGTCACCCGTCCCAACCTGTAGGATGGTGTACCGCCCACGATAGATTTCCGCGACAGCTTCTATCAGCGCTCGCCCATACCCCTTCCCCTGGAAGGCAGGCACAACGGCCAGATTCTTAATCTCCAAAACGCCGTCCCCCTCCTCTGTGACCACGCACTCCCCTTTGACACCGTCCTCACAGAGGAGATACATGGCGCCCCTCTCAAGATAGCGATCGACCATGCTCTCCTGCTCGTCCGCAAGCAGCAACAAGGGCAGAAATCGCTTTTTTCCCTCTGTAACCTCAATTACTTTCCTCGGATTCATTTCAGGCCGTCAAAAAACACCCGCAACTCCGCCCTGCGCTCTGATGTTGGGCAGCTTGGTCAATTCCATTCGTAACCTCCTTGAAAATCAGCAATCAGCATAGCGTCTCCGAAGGAAAAAAACCGATACCGCTCCCGCACCGCCTCCTCATAGGCGGTCAGGACGTGCTCCCGGCCCGCCAGGGCGGACACCAGCATGATCAGAGTGGACTGGGGCAGATGGAAGTTCGTGATGAGGGCGTCCAGCACCTTAAATCTATAGCCAGGATAGATAAAGATGTTGGTCCAGCCAGACCGTTCTGTTAAGGTTCCGTCTTCTGCGGCGAAACTCTCCAGGGTACGGCAGGAGGTGGTGCCCACACAGATCACTCTCCCCCCTGTCCGCCGGGTCTCATTGATGATGTCCGCGGTTTCCTGGGAAATCATGCAGAACTCCGCGTGCATCTGGTGGTCCTGGATGTCCTCTGCCTTCACCGGGCGGAAGGTCCCAAGGCCAACATGAAGTGTAACGGTACAAACCTTTACACCCATTGTTTTGACTTGCTCCAGAAGCTCTGGCGTGAAGTGGAGCCCCGCTGTGGGGGCGGCGGCGGAGCCGGAGACCTTGGAGTACACCGTCTGGTAACGCTCCTGGTCGGTAAGCTCTGCCTTGATGTAGGGGGGGAGAGGCATCCGGCCTAAGCGCTCCAGAATTTCCAGGAAAATTCCCTGGTAGTGGAACCGAACCAGACGCTTTCCGTCTTCCGCCTCCCCCTCCACAACGGCGGTAAGGGCTCCATCTCCAAAGGACACCTGGGCCCCGGGTTTCAGCTTCCGGCCCGGGCGAACGAGGCATTCCCACAGGTCCCCGCCTTTATCGACAAGCAGTAATACTTCACAGGCTCCTCCCGTTGGACGGCTTCCAATCAGCCGGGCGGGGAGCACCCGGGAGTTGTTGAGAACCAAGCAGTCCCCTGGTTTCAGGAATTGGGGCAGGTCATAGAAATGGGCGTGCCCCGTCTGGCCCGTCCGCTTGTCCAGCGTCAGCAGCCGGGAGGCATCCCGCCGCTCCAGAGGAGTCTGGGCAATCAGCTCCTCCGGCAGGTTGAAGTCAAAGTCTGATGTTTTCAAAAAATTCCGCCTTTCTCTCAGGCATCCAAAGCCTGTGGTTATTGATAGACCCCCACCCGTGTTCCCGGGAAATAGAAGGTCACAATCTCATCATAGGTGAAGCCACGGCGGGCCATTGCGTTGGCGCCGAACTGACTCATACCCACAGAGTGTCCGTTGCCCGCCCCACTGAATACATAGGAGCTGCCAGAGACTGTCACCGTGCCCTCTCCTGATGCGGCATTGGAGGAACCAGAGCTCTGGAACTCCAGCGGTGAGGTCGTCCCGGTTCCTGTGATGATATGCATCCCGCTCCCCGCTTTAGAGGTAGAGCCTGTACCGGAGATGACATACTTTCCGTCCATCCCGTCCAGCGCCTCGGAGCCATTGATAGTAAAGCCGCTCTCCCCTGAGCTGCTTCCGGTCCCCCCCGTTCCCGCTGTCTGTCCATTCACCGTAAAACGAATGGATTTTACATCAAAGATGGAGCGGATTCCCGGCGAGCTTCTGGGGGTGAAGGTGTTGCTCTGTCCGTTGGTGTAGCACAGCTTGGCCTGAATCACGTTGCCCTGTTTGGAGTAGGTCAGTTCCAGGTGGTCCAGGGAGGTATTGGTCCCATAGCCCCGGCTCTGCACCCGCTTGGTCAGTTCAGCAGCGGTGTAGGTCACGGTCCAGGGTGACTGAGGATTTGCGTCATCCAGGTCCTGCTCATAGGGGTCGATAACCCCCTTGAGATAGGGGTACTCGGTCTTTGTATCCGTTCCCCAGATATAGTAAGCATCCTCGCTGGCTCCGCCGTGGCTGGCAGAAAAATAGGTATCTGCCACACTGTCGTTGTACCAGAGGACCTGATGAGTGGTCTCCTCCACAGCCTGGTCGCTGGTCGCGCTAGGACCGTATTCGGGCCGGCCACTGCCTGCCCCCCGATATACCTGACACCAGTCGCTGTTGCACAGATCAAAACCCAAATTATTGTGAGTATTCAGCCGCCGCAGGGCATAGGAACGGGCGCAGATGGCCTGGGCCTTTAAGGCCTCCAGAGGCCACTCCCGACCCATTTCATAGCAAACGACGCCCTTGGTATAGTCCTCCAGCTCCACCACATTGACCACAGTAAGATTTCCTCCGCTTACCCGCTGGTAGGCAAAGCCCCCCCGGTATTTGTAGCCGGAGAACCAGGTCTGTACATCCGACGCCCCGGTGACATCAGGCAGAATTCCAAAGGCCTGAGACGCTCCACAGTCAAACTGGAACAGCACCCGGTCCGTTCCGGTTTCCACCACGCTGACCCCATAGGCGCTGGTTCCCACGATGGTCCCCTGTCCCATAGCCTCCTGGGCCCGCTCCGCCTCTCCCTTGCTCAGATAGGCTCCCACACGGACCTGATAGGTCCCATTGATCCAGGCGACAAAGCCCTTGAAGATCTCCGCGTCCGCTGCTGCGTCCCGGTAGGTAACATAGGCGCCAGGGAGCTGGATGTGATAGCATCCTACCGCTATATTGCCGGAGAGGTTTTCGCCATAGGTATACTTCCCTAAGGCAGAGGAGTGGCCATAGTACAGATTTTCTGTTTTCAGCACTGCCACTTGCATGATGGAGCTGTCCGTGCGGGCCAGCTCTACGAAATCCAAGCTGCTGTCGTAATAGCCAAAGCGGTAGCCCGCCCCAAACCCTGTCTCGTTTTGCAGATGAGCAGCAGCCAGTTCCCCTGTAGCGTTGTGACTGGAGGAGGATGCCAGACCCACCCGGATCATGGTCTCCCCTTCCTGATTGACTCTTGCGGCCCATCCCGCTGGAATCAGCAGGGCGACTGTCAGGGCAGCAGCGGCAAACTGCATAAGTCTCTTCTTCATGGTTTACTCCATTTCTCTGTTTCTTTTTGATTTGCTCTATTGACACATTCCTGCAAAAATGTTAGGATAGGGTCAAACTTTACAAGATAGAGGTCGCGGTCAACATCAGTAAGCGTGGTCAGGGAGCCGGTTCCCGCCTCAGCCACGCCAAAAGGGAAGGCCGCCGAAGAGCCCCTTCCCCGGCAGGAGGGCGCTCTGGCCGCCGGGTCAACAGCTCTGCGGCTGTCACCAGAGAGCTGGTGGAGCGCTGTCTGTTTTTGTGAATATATTGCCGGAGGGGATTTTTGTGCTCCTCCGACATTATAGTACAAAATCAGCCGCTTGAAAAGCCGCTGATTCATTTTTTTCTCGTTATCTTCGTATTCCCTATCTCTGCATTTATTTTGGGGGCAGATCATAAAATAATTTGTGCCCTTTTTGGAGGTTATTTGAATGGAAAAGTATAAGGTAGGCATCATCGGCGGTACTGGCATGGTAGGCCAGCGCTTCGTTACCCTGATGGAGAACCACCCTTGGTTTCAGCTCACCGCCATTGCGGCCAGCAAACGTTCCGCTGGCAAGACCTATGAAGAGGCGGTAGCCGGCCGCTGGGCAATGCAAACTCCCATCCCCCAGGAGGCCATGCCCCTGGTGGTTCTGGACGCGGCCGCCGATGTGGAAAAGCTGGCCGGGCAGGTGGACTTTGTCTTCTGCGCGGTGGACATGAAGAAGGAGGAGATCCGTGCCCTGGAGGAGCGGTACGCCCGGGCCGAGTGTCCAGTGGTGTCCAATAACTCCGCCCACCGCTGGACGAGCGACGTACCCATGGTGGTACCTGAGCTCAATGCGCAACATGTTCAGATTATCCCCTCCCAGCGCAAGCGCCTGGGCACACAGCGGGGCTTTATCGCCGTAAAATCCAACTGCTCCATCCAGAGCTATACCCCCCTGCTCACCCCTCTGATGCAGGCAGGCTATGACATCGAGCAGGTACTGGCCTGCACCTACCAGGCCATCTCCGGGGCTGGCAAGACTTTTGAGCGCTGGCCTGAAATGGTGGATAACCTGATCCCCTATATTGGCGGCGAGGAGGAGAAAAGCGAACAGGAGCCCCTAAAGGTTTGGGGCCGGATTGAGGGCGATCAGATTGTGAAGGCCGCCGGTCCCGCTATCACAACCCAGTGTCTGCGTGTTCCCGTCTCGGACGGTCATACTGCCGCTGTCTTCATCCGGTTCGCCCCAGAAAAAAAGCCCACCGAGGCACAGATCAAGGAGATTTGGCAGGGGTTCCGAGGCCGGGCTCAGGAGCTGAACCTCCCCTCCGCCCCCAAACAGTTTATCCACTACTTCGAGGAACCAGACCGGCCCCAGGCCAAGTTGGACCGGGATCTGGAGGGTGGTATGGCTATTTCTGCCGGACGCCTCCGCCCCGACAGCCAGTATGACTATAAATTTGTGGGATTGAGCCACAACACACTCCGCGGGGCCGCCGGCGGCGCGGTTCTGTTGGCCGAACTGCTGTGTGCTGAGGGGTATATTGATCGTAAGGCATGAGAGACGGCCTTATCTTAACCGACAAGGATGGAACCATTCTTGTCAATCAGCGGAGCTACAGTGAGCTCATCAAGTGGCTGATTGTAGAATATGTCGGGGTCTCCTACCAGAAGGCCAGCGCCTGTGTGGAGCAGCATATCCCCTTCTTCGAGTCCATCTGCACACCAATAAGCGCGGCTCTGGAGGGACACGACTGGCCTTACTACTATACCGCAATGAGAATGTATTTCGGAGACTTTTTCTATGCAGAGTATGCAAAGCTGCTTCATCCCCCGCCGAACACCCCTGAGGGAATGGATCTGTATGAGCGGCTGGAAGCGGATATCCTTCGGAAGTACAACCTGAACGAACCAATCCTTTGGGAAAGTAAATCATCAGAAAGGGTGCATGTATTTATGAGAACTCCCGTCTTTACCGGCGCATGCCCTGCCCTGGCCACTCCCTTCGACCAGCAGGGAAATATCAACTATGACGCCTTCGGCAGGCTGATTGATGCCCAGATTGAGGCCGGTGTAGACGCGGTGTGCGTCTGCGGTACCACCGGTGAGTCGGCCACCATGTCGATCCGGGAGCACATCGCCGCTGTGGAATTCTGTGTCAAGCGCGTGGGCCATCGGGTAAAGGTCATCGCCGGCGCGGGGAGCAACGACACCTCCGCCGCTGTCTACCTGTCCCAGCACGCTCAGGATTCGGGGGCGGATGCTCTGCTCCATGTCACTCCCTATTACAACAAGGCCAGCCAGACTGGCCTGATCCGGCACTATGAGTATATTGCCGACCGCACGGACCTTCCCATTATTCTCTACAATGTGCCAAGCCGGACCGGCGTCTCCTTCACCGCTGAGACATACAAAATTTTGGCGGAAAATCCAAAAATCAACGGCGTTAAAGAGGCAAGCGGAAACTTTTCCCTTCTGGCCCACACCCGCCACCTGTGTCCTGATGACTTCTACATCTGGTCAGGCAACGACGACCAGGTGGTACCTATGATGGCCCTAGGTGCCAAGGGTGTGATCTCTGTGGCGTCAAACATCGCCCCGGAGGTCATGGTAAAAATGAGCCACTTGTGCTTGGACAATGATTTTGCCGCCGCCTCTCAGCTCCAGATTCAGTATATGGATTTGATTGATGCTCTCTTCTGTGAAGTCAACCCCATTCCGGTGAAGACCGCCATGAACCTGATGGGCATGGAAGCCGGTCCGCTGCGCCTTCCCCTGTGCGAAATGTCCGAGAAGAACCTGGCCGTCCTCCGTGCCTCCATGGAGCGCATGGGTCTTCTATAAAGCCCGCGAAAATGAATTGATATAAAGGGAGATTCCTTGTCATGCTGAAGATAATTATTTCCGGGTGCAGCGGCCATATGGGGCGGGTTGTAGAGGCCCTGTGCTTGGCCGACCCCGCTGTGGAAGTGACTGCGGGCTTTGATGTGATTGGCCCCACTGACCGGGATTTTCCCGTGTATACCTCCCCTGCCCTGTTTCAGGGGAAGGCAGACGCAGTGATTGATTTCTCTTCTCCTGCCGCTTTGGATGGCCTGTTGGACTTCGCAAAAAACACCCATACTTCCCTGGTGTTGGCCACCACCGGCTATTCCCCGGAACAGATAGCCCAAGTGGGAGCAGCTGCCTTAGAGGTCCCCATCTTCCGATCTGCCAATATGTCTCTCGGCATCAATGTTCTGCTGGAGCTGGTGAAAAAGGCCTCCTCCATCCTGGGGGACAGCTATGACATCGAAATTGTGGAGCGCCATCACCGCCGGAAGGTAGATGCCCCCTCCGGCACCGCCCTGATGATTGCTGACGCAGCGGCGGCGGCCTGTAGGCACGATACAGAATATGTCTATGAGCGGCATTCCACCCGCCGCCCTCGGGACAAGAAAGAGATCGGCATCTCGGCTCTTCGGGGGGGCACCATCGTGGGTGAACACGAGATTATCTTTGCTGGCCATGATGAGATTATGGAGATTAAGCATACTGCCCTTTCCCGGGAAATTTTTGCACAGGGCGCCGTAGAAGCCGCTAAATTCATCGCTGGTGTGGAAAAGCCGGGACTATATGATATGAGCTGCCTTGTAAAATGAGCGAAAACGCCTCTTTCAAAGCTGATAGAGGCGTTTTTCTTGCCATATACCTAGAACTATTTCAGCAGACCCATATAAAGGAGAGATCACCATGGCAGACCCCTTTGCCCGTACCCGTATTTTACTTGGCGATGGCCATCTGGAGCGGTTGGCTGCTGCCAGGGTTGCCGTCTTCGGCGTGGGCGGCGTGGGCGGTTTTTGTGTTGAGGCTCTTGCGCGGGCAGGTGTCGGCACTTTACATCTTTATGACGATGATACCGTATCAGAGAGCAACCTGAACCGCCAACTCATCGCCCTCCATTCCACTATTGGTCAGCCTAAGGTGGAAGTAATGGCCCGTCGGGTGCAGGACATCAACCCCGCCTGTCAAATAGAGGCATTCCAAATGTTCTATCTTCCAGAAAATGCCGATCAGGTGAATTTGTTCCAATATGACTATGTAGTGGACTGTATTGACACAATATCCGCTAAGCTGGAACTTGTATCAAGGTGTAATACTTTACAGATAAAAATCATCAGTGCCATGGGCGCAGGCAATAAGCTGGATCCCACTGCTTTTGAAATTACAGACATCTCCAAGACCCAGGGATGTCCTCTGGCCCGTATCATGCGTAAGGAGCTGCGAAAGCGGGGCATCCATCACCTGAAGGTAGTCTATTCCAAAGAACTGCCTCGCTCCCCTGTCCAGCAGGTTAAGACGGAACTCCCCATTAGTCAAAGCATACGGCCTGCCTCCTCTGCCCGGCGGGACACTCCAGGCTCCATCTCCTTCGTCCCTGCCGCCGCCGGGCTTGTGCTCGCTTCCGCTGTTGTCCGGGACTTGGGGCAATTCTAGCGGGATATCACCATAAGCCAGCAGGCCCCGCCAATCTGGTAGGCCAGAAAATCCCAGGGGTCAAATACTGCTCCCGCCTTCCAAAGAGGCGCTAGCACCTCCCACACAAACCCGCAGATCACAAGCAACGGAATGCTCTGTTTCCAGCTGCGCAGCCGGGGAAGCTTTCCCCATCCCAGCAGCAAATCGCTCCAGGCCAGGATGGCTGCCCCTGCCCACAGATCGTTGGCATAGCATTGGAGAAACCACCCCAGCCATCCCTCGGCCCAGACCCGGAGCCATAAACGGTTTACCATATAAAATCCGCCGGCTGAAAGGAGTGTAAAGGTATTTATCCTTTCAGCTCTTTTCATAGGAAAGAGAGCAATATAAGCATACCAAGGATACCCAAGGCAGCTGCCAGGACCACTGCGCCAAATGTCAAAGGCTCCTGGGGTCTCCGAAACCGATCCTGGGAGATGGGCTCCCGGGACAGGAGACTTTGCACTTCGTCCCCCTCGCTATCCAAATACACCAAGAAGCACTCCCGCTCCTCTACCTTATCCAAAACCTTTTTGATGGTATCCACGGATAATCCCCGATCTATAAGGAAAGGGGCAGTATCCAACAGCTCTCTCGCCTGTTCCATAGGCAGAGGCTGATGGAGAGGGGAGGATTCGGAAAACCATCCGGTTCTTGACAGTTCCCGAATATCCCGGTCCCAAGTAAGGAACGTGTCTTTCTTCCGAAAAATCAGCGTATAGGTGCCGTTTTCCAGCTTTCGGAGACTGTATCCACATTTGGGGCAGAAATTATCCATTTTTGTGATGACTGTTTGGCAGCTGGGACAGCGGATCGGAGATGTTTTTTCACTCCCCTCCTCCCCCAGCAGCAGCCAATCCGATGACACGCCGAACAGGCGGCACATCTCCGCCACATAGGTCAAATCCGGGTTGGACTGTCCGGCCTCCCACTTGGAGACCGCCTGACGGGATACCCCCAGCTTCTCCCCCAGCTGCTCCTGGGACAGCCCTGCCTGTTTTCGGGCCAGGGCAATTCGATCCTTTAGCTCCATAAAAACTGCCTCTCTTTCTGTCGGTATTCTGCTTTCAAAATACCAAAACGCTCAATTTTTTGCAAGCAAAAAAACCTGGAACTTTGTCAACTCCAGGTTGCATTCCTCTTTTTCCATACCTTTCCCCTGAAAACAGCTTCAAAAAACCCGGGCGGACCTCAGTCTGCCCGGGTTTTCTCTATCTTCTACAGCTGCGCACGGTGGAATACCTTTTTCCCCTTCTTAATCATCAGACCATCGCCGGCCAAGCTGACCGCGTTGTAGACTGTATTTACATCCGACACTTTTTCCTCATTGACTGTGACGCCTCCCTGCTCCACAAGGCGGCGCGCCTCCTTTTTGGATGGCGCCAGCTTACACTTTACCATCAAGTCCAGGATACCAATGGCTCCGTCCACAAGGTCAGACTCCGTCAAGGTGGTTGAGGGCACGTTGCTCATATCGCCGCCCCCTACAAAGAGAGCTTTGGCTGCCTCCTGGGCTTTGGCTGCCTCCTCCTTACCGTGTACCAGGGCGGTAAGCTCATAGGCCAGAATTTCCTTGGCTGTGTTGAGCTGGCTGCCCTCCCACCTGTCCATCTCATCAATCTGCTCCAGCGGCAGGAAGGTGAGCATCCGCAGGCACTTCAGCACATCGCCGTCCCCCACGTTCCGCCAGTACTGGTAGAACTCGTAGGGGCTGGTCTTGTTGGGGTCCAGCCACACCGCACCCTTGGCGGTCTTGCCCATCTTTTTTCCCTCGGAATTGAGCAGCAGGGTAATGGTCATGGCATGGGCATCTTTCCCCAGCTTCCGGCGGATCAACTCGGTGCCTCCCAGCATGTTGGACCACTGGTCGTCACCGCCGAACTGCATGTTACAGCCATAGTGCTGGAACAGGTAGTAGAAGTCGTAGGACTGCATAATCTTATAGTTGAACTCCAGGAAGGAGAGCCCCT
>JAAWAD010000003.1 GCA_022791995.1 Lawsonibacter sp. | reverse complement strand
TTGGCGCCCAGACGGTCCTTGTTGGGCTTGCCGTCCAGCTCGATCATGGCTTTGTCGATGGCCACCTGGTCCAGTACGTTCATGCCGATCAGGCACTCGGCAATCTCGGTGTTCACATTCTTGACAGCGGTCTCAACGCCCTTGCCCATGTAACGGCCCTTGTCGCCGTCACGAAGCTCACAGGCCTCATAGATGCCGGTGGAGGCGCCGGAGGGAACGGCGGCACGGCCCATGCTGCCGTCCTCCAGATAGACTTCTACCTCGACGGTGGGATTGCCGCGGCTGTCCAGAATCTCGCGGCCGACGACATCTACGATTTCAAGCATCTGTTTCATTGGAATCAATCTCCTTTCATTATTGAAAAGCAGGGGAACTTCCCCGCAGGGGGAAACAGAGGAGCTGGAGCGGTCAGTTGACAATCAGCGTCTCCCCATCCATCTCGGCGGGTTTTTCCAGGCCCATCAAATCCAGCATGGTGGGGGCGATATCGGCCAGCCGGCCGTCCCGCAGCTTGACGCTGGCCCCGACAATATAGAAGGGCACCAGGTTGGTGGTGTGGGCGGTGAAGGGGGAGCCGTCGGTATCCACCATCCGTTCCGCATTGCCGTGGTCGGCGGTAATGAGGGAGACGCCTCCCATCTTGGTCGTGGCGTCCACCACCTTGCCGACACACTCGTCCACGGTGGATACCGCCTTGCAGGCCGCGTCATAGATACCGGTATGCCCCACCATGTCACAGTTGGCAAAGTTCAAAACAATCACATCGTAAGCGCCGCTCAGGATGCGGTTGACCGCCTCCTCGGTGACGCCGTAGGCGGACATCTCGGGCTGAAGGTCATAGGTGGCCACCTTGGGTGAGTCGATCAGGCACCGGTCTTCCCCGGGAAATACCTGCTCCACACCGCCATTGAAGAAGAAGGTCACATGGGCATACTTCTCGGTCTCTGCAATGCGCAGCTGGGTCAGGCCCAGCTTGGAGATATACTCCCCGAAGATATTTTGCAGCTTCTCCCGGGGGTAGGCTACGGTGACGTTGGGCATGGTGGCGTCGTACTCGGTGGTACACACGAAGAAAACGGGGATAGAGCCGTTTTTCCGCTCCACACCGGTGAGATCCTCATCCACCAGGCAGCGGGTGATTTCCCGGGCCCGGTCAGGGCGGAAGTTAAAGAAAATCACGGAGTCGTTATCCCGAATCTGAACATTCTGCTGGCACACCACAGGCTCCATAAACTCGTCGGTGACACCGGCGTCATAGGAGGCCTGCACGGCCTGGGCAGCATCCTGAGCATAGGGAGCCTGACCACAGACGATGGCGTCATAGGCCCGCTGGACCCGATCCCACCGCTTATCCCGGTCCATGGCGTAATACCGGCCCATGACAGTGGCAATCTGGCCCACGCCCAGCTGCTGAAGCTTGGCTTGAAGCTGCTCCACGAAATGCTTTCCTGAGGTGGGGGGTACATCCCGGCCATCCAGGAAGCAGTGGACATAGACCTTGTCGATGCCCTGGTCCTTGGCCAGCTTCAGCAGGGCGAACAGGTGGGTGATGTGGCTGTGAACGCCGCCGTCGGACAGCAGGCCCATCAGGTGGAGGGAACTGCCCCACTCCCGGCAGTTGGCCATTGCCTCCAAATAGGCGGAGTTCTGGAAAAAGACGCCAGACTCAATGTCGCGGCTGATGTGGGGCAGGTCCTGGAAAACCACCCGGCCCGCGCCGATGTTGGTGTGACCCACCTCGCTGTTGCCCATCTGCCCATCGGGCAGGCCCACGTCCAGGCCGGAGGCGGACAGGCGGCACCCGGGACAGCTGGAAAAGATTCGGTCCAGATTGGGCGTGGAGGCGTTGGTGACTGCGTTGCCTGTACTGGCAGGCTCCAGGCCGAAGCCGTCCATGATAATTAAAGTGGTAGGTGTTTTCATAAAACAGACCTTTCCTTTTTATGGTAGGGGCTGGTTCCGGTACCGGGCCGCCCAAGGCAGGGTGGGCGGTACAATGGAACCGGCGGGGCGGCACGGAGGCCGCCCCCTACATAAAATTACTCCTGGTTGGCAGCCTCGATGATCTTCACGAAGTCGGCGGGCTTCAGGGAGGCGCCGCCAATCAAGCCGCCGTCCACATCGGGTTGGGCCAGCAGCTCAGCGGCGTTCTTGGCATTCATAGAGCCGCCGTATTGGATGGTCATGGAGCGGGCCACATGGGCGCCATACAGCTTACGGATCACGCCGCGGATGCCGGAGCACACCTCGCCGGCCTGCTCTGCGGTAGCGGTCTTGCCGGTGCCGATGGCCCACAGAGGCTCATAGGCGATGACCACGTGGCGGGCATCCTCAGGAGAGACGTTGGCCAAAGCGCACTTTACCTGATAGGCGATAAGCTCCATAGTCACATCCAGTTCACGCTGCTCCAGGCTCTCGCCCACGCAGACAATGGGGATCAGGCCGGCGGCCAGGGCGGCGTGGACCTTCTTGTTTACCGTAAAATCGGTCTCGTTGTAATACTGGCGGCGCTCCGAGTGGCCAATGATGACATACTTGGCCCCGGCTTCCTTAATCATGGCAGCGGTGATCTCGCCGGTGAAGGCGCCGTGATCCTCATAGTGGCAGGTCTCTGCACCCACGGCGATGTGGCAGTCCTTGAACAGCCGGACAGCGGCCTGGATATTGGTGGCGGGGACACAGAGCACTGGGGTACACCATTTGCCCTTGGGCATGAGGGGCTTGATCTCTTCGGCGAAGGCCTTGGTCAGGGACAGCGTGTTGTTCATTTTCCAGTTGCCGGCGATGATTGTCTTGCGGTAACGGCGGTTCATAGTCAATCTCTCCTATCGTTTATTTTCCGAACTGAATGATTGTAGAGGCCGCCGCCTTTGGCGGCCCGTCTCATGCGTGGGCCATTCAGGGAGCGGCCATTGCATAGAAAACGTAATTTTACTGATCCAGCAGGCAGGCCACGCCGGGCAGATCTTTTCCTTCCATGAACTCCAGGGAGGCGCCTCCGCCAGTGGAGATGTGGGTCATCTTATCGGCATAGCCCAGCTGCTGCACAGCAGCCGCAGAGTCGCCGCCGCCGATGATGGTGATGGCGCTGGTCTTGCTGAGGGCCTCGGCGACGGCCTCGGTACCCTTGGCGAAGGCAGCAAACTCGAACACGCCCATGGGGCCGTTCCAGATGACCGTGCCGGCGTCCTTTACGGCGTCGCAGTAAAGCTTGACGGTTTCAGGGCCGATGTCTAGGCCCTGCCAGCCATCGGGAATTGTGCCGGCTTGCACGACCTGGCTCTTGGCGTCGGGAGCGAAGGCATCGGCAATGACAGTGTCCACAGGCAGGAGCAGCTTTACGCCCTTGTCCTTGGCCTTCTGAATCATTTCCAGGGAGTAGTCCTTCCAATCTTCCTCCAGAAGGGAGTCGCCCACCTTACCGCCCTGGGCGGCGGAGAAGGTGTAGGCCATACCGCCGCCAATGATGATGGTGTCAGCAATTTCCAGCAAATTGTTAATGACGCCGATCTTGGAGCTCACCTTGGAGCCGCCCAGAATGGCGACCAGGGGCCGCTTGGGGTTGGCTAGGGCGCCGCCGATGAAGTCCAGCTCCTTCTGAATCAGAAAGCCGGAAACGGCAGGGAGAAAAGCGGCCACACCGGCGGTGGAGGCATGGGCGCGATGAACGGCGCCAAAGGCGTCGGACACATAGACCTCGGCCATAGAGGCCATAGCCTTGGCAAGCGCAGGGTCATTCTTGGTCTCGCCCTTCTCAAAGCGGGTGTTCTCCAGCAGCAGGACCTGTCCGGGCTGAAGTGCGGCGGCCTTGGCCTGGGCGTCGGGGCCTACCACGTCCTCCGCCATGAGGACCGGCTTGTCCAGCAGCTGGCTCAGACGCTGGGCCACCGGCTTCAGGGACAGCTCGGGCTTGACCTCTCCCTTGGGCTTGCCCATGTGAGAGCAGGCAATGACCGCCGCGCCCTGATCCAGCAGATACTGAATGGTGGGCAGAGCGGCCCGGATGCGCTTGTCGTCGGTGATGACGCCGCTGCCGTCCTTGGCCATGGGTACGTTGAAGTCGCAGCGCAGCAGTACTTTTTTGCCCTTCACGTCCACGTCCTTCACGGTCTTTTTATTGTAGTTCATAAAAAACGCTCCTTTCTGCGGGTTGCTCAGGTTTACAGGGAGGGTTCCAGAGCTCCAGCCATATCGCCTTCCCCGGACAGACCGGGGAAGCCCTGCTGTTTCAGGGCTTCATAAGTGAGAATTGCCACAGAGTTGGCCAGATTCAAACTTCTGGCGTCCGGCCGCATGGGAATGCGGATGCACCGCTGAGAATAAGCCTGGCGCAGTGCCTGGGGCAGACCTGCCGTCTCCTTTCCGAAGAAAAGAAAGCAGCCGTCCCGGAACCGGGCCTGGGTATAGTCCCGCGGGGCCTTGGTGGTGGACAGCCACAGGTCGGGAGCCGGGCAGACAGAAAAAAAGTGCTCCAGGCTGTCGTATACCCGCAGGTCCACCATGGGCCAGTAGTCCAGCCCCGCCCGGCGCACCGCCTTGTCGCTGATATCAAACCCGAGAGGCCGAATCAGGTGGAGGCGGCTTCGGGTGGCGGCGCAGGTCCGGGCGATGTTTCCGCAGTTCTGAGGGATCTCCGGCTCAACCAAAACGATGTGTACCATGATATTCCCTCCCTGTTCGCACGGTCTCATTGTATCCCAAAATGGAAAGAATTTCAACTGTAATTTGGTCGAAATATTGCAAAAAATTCAAAAACAGGGGCAAAACAATCCAACACCGCCCCTTTTTTGTCATTTTCGATATCTGGCTTCGTGTTCCCAAATCAATTTCCTGGCAATGTGCCGAATAATGTTACACTCCGCTCTGCCGCAAGGGCGCAGGGGGCAAGGGGTTCTGGAGGAATTCTTGTGTTTTTACACAAAAAAAGAAGCTTGATTCCCAGTTTTCTCCATTATGTGGGGGGATGTGCACGTTCACCATCGGCAATGGCTTTCTGTTCCTGAAGCAGTTCCTGGCGGAGCTGAAGGGTATTCCAGCTCCGGTTGGTCTCGGTGAGCACTGCTTTCAAGGGGATGGGAGGCAGCTTGGCCAACCGGATAATTTCCAGCACCTGGTTCAGTAGGGCCTGGTTCAGCCCACAGAAGACCAGCATAGACTCGGGAATGGGCTCCTCCGCAGGACCGGGTTCTCCGGTTCCGGCCGCCAGGTCAGACAGGGGCAGGTGGTACCGGTCAGGGCCTATCATACGCATCCGTAGGTGCAGCATGGCAAAGATATGCTGAAGCTTGGAAAATTTTGCGCTGGGACAGTTGTAAAGCAGGACGGTTCCCGCATTGCCTGGTTTCATCAGGGCTTCTCCTTCCTGTATTTCAAAATGAATTGCGTTGGGGAAGGGGCCGCCTTCCCCAACGCAGGATTTACACCCGCTCCAGGGCCTGCTCCAGGTCGGCGATAAGGTCCTGGGCATCCTCAATGCCGCAGGAGAAGCGGACCAGGTCGGGTGTGATGCCGGCGGCAAGCAGCTCCTGGTCGTTCATCTGCCGGTGGGTGGCGGAGGCGGGGTGGAGGGTGCAGGTGCGGGCATCGGCCACATGGGTCTCAATCGCGGCCAACTTCAGATGCTTCATAAAGGTCTCGGCGGCGGCGCGTCCCCCGTGGAAGCCGAAGGAGACCACGCCGCAAGTGCCGTTGGGCATATACTTTTGCGCAAGGTCATAATACTTGTCCCCCTCCAGGCCGGGATAGGTGACAAAGGAGACCTTGGGATGGTTCTTCAGGAACTTTGCTACGGCCAGGGCATTTTCGCAGTGGCGGGGCATACGAACATGCAGGCTCTCCAGGCCCAGATTCAGCAAAAAGGCGTTCTGAGGGGATTGGATGGAGCCAAAATCCCGCATGAGCTGAGCGGTGCATTTGGTGATAAAAGCCCCGCCCTGGCCGAATTTCTCTGCGTATGTGATGCCATGATAGCTGTCGTCGGGGGTACACAGGCCGGGGAACTTGTCGGCGTGGGCCATCCAGTTGAAGTTGCCGCTGTCCACAATGCAGCCTCCTACACCGGCCCCGTGACCGTCCATATACTTGGTGGTGGAATGGGTGACGATGTCACAGCCCCACTGGAAGGGCCGGCAGTTCACCGGGGTGGCAAAGGTGTTGTCGATAATCAGAGGGACGCCGTGGGCGTGGGCGGCTTGAGCGAACCGCTCAATGTCCAGCACCGTCAGGGCAGGGTTGGCGATGGTCTCGCCAAAGACGGCCTTGGTGTTGGGCTGGAAAGCGGCGTTCAGTTCCTCATCGGTGCAGTCAGGGGAGACAAAGGTGAAGTCAATGCCCATCTTCCGCATAGTGACATGGAAGAGGTTATAAGTGCCGCCATAAATGGTGGAGGAGGCCACGACATGGTCCCCGCAGTTGGCAATGTTGAAGATGGCATAGAAATTGGCTGCCTGACCGGAGGAGGTAAGCATCGCGGCGGTGCCGCCCTCCATGTCGCAGATTTTGGCGGCTACCATGTCGTTGGTGGGGTTTTGGAGCCGGGTATAGAAATATCCGCTGGCCTCCAGGTCGAAGAGCTTTCCCATATCCTCGCTGGTGGCGTATTTAAAAGTGGTGGACTGGATAATGGGAATCTGCCGGGGCTCCCCGTTGCCCGGGGTGTAGCCGCCCTGGACGCATTTGGTGTCGATGCGGTAATCACTCACAAAAGGTACCTTCTTTCTGCAAAAAAATTTGCTTCATCAGGAAGCTTGGCCGTATATTTTAAAGCTTACCTTTGGCAGACCGATTTGTCAAGAGTTTCCGCAGAAACCTGCACAACAGATACTTGCGGAGGCGCCAAGAAATTTCCTTTCCAATATGAGAAAATATGGTACCCAAAGAAGAAGCTTTATGGTATAATAAGAAACAGCGCAAAGGAACTTTACTTATAAAAGGAGGATTCATTGCTATGAGTATTGTAAAGGATATGTCCCTGGCCCCCTCTGGCCGTCAGAAGATCCAGTGGGTGCGAGATTTTATGCCGACTCTCAGTGGAATTGAGGAGCGGTTTCGTCGGGAGAAGCCCTTTGCTGGCTTGACCATCGCCGTTTCGGTCCATTTGGAGGCCAAGACCGCTAACCTGGGCCTTGTGCTGCGGGAAGGGGGGGCAGAGGTCCACCTGACCGGGTGCAACCCTCTGTCCACGCAGGACGATGTAGCCGCCGCCATGGCCGACATGGGGGTGGAGACCTATGGCGTATACGGTGTGGATATGCAGGGATATGAGGATCTTCTAGTGGAGACTCTGAAGTGCCGGCCCCATCTGATTGTGGATGATGGAGGCGACCTGATTAACCTGTTGGGGGGCAAGTGCGCCCAGTACGCCGGTCGGCTGATTGGCGGCTGTGAGGAGACCACCACCGGGATCCACCGCCTTCACGCCCGGGAGCGGGATGGGATTCTCCCCTGCGCCATGATGGCCGTCAACGATGCCAAGGCCAAGCACTACTACGATAACAAATACGGCACCGGTCAGTCCACCTGGGACGCCATCATGCACACCACCAATCTGATGGTGGCGGGCAAGACGGTAGTGGTGGCCGGCTACGGCTGGTGCGGCAAGGGAATTGCCATGCGGGCCAAGGGAATGGGCGCGGATGTGATTGTCTGCGAGGTAGACCCCTTTAAGGCTCTGGAAGCGACGATGGAGAACTTCCGGGTCATGCCCATGGACGCAGCCGCCCGGTACGGGGATATTTTTGTCACCGCCACCGGGTGTAAGGATGTGATCGTCCAGCGCCACTTCGAGGTAATGAAGGATAACGTTCTGCTGTGCAACTCAGGTCACTTTGACTGCGAGGTGGATGTGGCCACTCTGTGCGGGATGTCGGTGGAGAATTTCCCCCGCCGGGCCAACATCTGGGGCTACCGTCTTCCCGACGGCCGCACACTGAACGTTCTGGCAGAGGGCCGGCTGGTGAATTTGGCGGCAGGCAACGGGCACCCGGCGGAGATCATGGACATGTCCTTCGCAGTGCAGGCCCTGTCGCTGGAGTGGCTGGTAAACCACCAGGAGAAGCTGGAGCCCAAGGTGTATCCCGTCCCTGCGGAGATTGACGATCAGATCGGATGGGTCAAGCTGGCTGCTATGGGGCTGGACATTGACATCCTTACCGAGGAGCAAAAGAAATATCTGGCCGGCTGGGAGGCATAAGGTGTATAATGAGCTGACCAAGATCGATCTGCAAAAAATGCAGGAGGAGCTGGACTACCGCCGGATCACCCTCCGGCCCAAGCTGTTGGAGGAGGTGAAGGTGGCCCGTGCCTTTGGGGACCTGAGCGAGAATTTTGAGTATAAGGCGGCCAAGCAGGAGAAAAACCGCAATGAAAGCCGTATCCGCTTTTTGGAGAACATGATAAAAACCGCTGTCGTTATTGAAGACCGGTCTGCCGGAGACACAGTGGGCCTGTATGATAAGGTGACGGTCTACCTGGAAGAGGACGACGAGGAGGAGACCTGGCAGGTCGTCACCACGGTCCGTCAGGATGTGCTCCACGGGCTTATCAGCAAAGAAAGCCCCATGGGCTCCGCCTTGCTGGGGAAAAAGGTGGGGGACCGCTTTTATGTCCAGGTAAACAAGGGGTATGGCTATTACGCAGTTGTCCGGGCAATCGAAAAGGGGGAGGACGATGGCTCTGCTGCCTTGAACCGCTATTAGAACTTGGCCCCATGCCCTTGATACAGCAGGACCTGCCGCGCCTGGCCCGCGGCAGGTCTTTTCCAGTTAAAAATTTTTGAAAAAAATTTGGTTTTTCAGAAGGAATTTGACTGGATATTTCGTATATATATGTAGGGACTATTGCACTTGTCCTGCGCCGCAGGACGATGCTTTCAGCGGTCTGAAAAATATGTGGGAAGGGAGGCGAAATGTGTGACATTACGGGAACAGACCCAGCAGCGGGAAATGCAGTTTTTATCTCCCTATGCCTGTCGTTCTGCCTCCTCCAGGGGGCGCGCCCGCATGGAGGAGGAATGTGCCATCCGCACCTGCTTCCAGCGGGACGTGGACCGGATTGTGTACTCCAAGGCATTCCGCCGCATGAAGCACAAAACGCAGGTGTTTCTCCAGCCGGAAGGGGACCACTACCGCACTCGAATGACCCACACCCTGGAGGTCAGCCGCATCGCTCGAACCATTGCCCGGGCCTTGTCCTTGAACGAGGACCTGACAGAGGCGGTGGCTCTGGGACACGATCTGGGACACACGCCCTTTGGCCATGCGGGGGAGCGGCTGCTGGATCAGCTGATGCCTGGGGGCTTTGCCCATTACCAGCAGTCTCTCCGGGTGGTGGAGCGGCTGGAAAAGAATGGAGAAGGGCTGAATCTGACCTGGGAAGTGCGAAACGGCATTCTGTGCCACACCAAGGGGGAGCCCGCCGCTACGCTGGAGGGGCAGGTGGTCCGCCTGGCCGATCACATTGCCTATATCAACCATGATATCGAGGACGCCCTGCGGGGAGGCATTATTTATCCAATGGACATTCCTCTGGAGATCTCCCATGTGCTGGGCTTTACCCACCGGGATCGTATTGATACTCTGGTGTCCGACGCCGTTCAGGCCAGCCAGGGACAAAGCTCCATCTGCCAGTCCCCGGCTGTGGGAGGGGCCATGCTGGCCCTGAAGGATTTCATGTTTGACAATGTGTATACCAACCCTATGGCGAAGGGGGAGGAGGGGAAGGCCCAGGATATGCTGCGGATGCTTTTCCAACATTACCGGAAGAACCCGGATGCCCTGCCGGATGATTTCCAGTCCATCCGGGCGCAGGAGGGCGTGGACCGGGCGGTGTGCGATTATATCGCCGGGATGACCGATCCCTTTGCGGTGGAGACCTTCAAGGATATATTCCTTCCCAAGGGCTGGGCCGTTTTGTAGAGAAGCAGGATTGCGGAATTCAGATGCCTGGATAGGCGCTGGCCGGATAATTTTCGGCGAAACTGGCTAAAAATAGGGGGGCCATGCCCCACAGAAGGGAGAGTGACCGCCCTTTGCGTATTTCAGAGCAGTTTTTGGACGAGCTGGTAGCCCGCACGGATCTGGTGGATCTGGTGTCGGAGTATGTGCGTCTGACCAAAAAAGGAAACAGCTATTGGGGGTGCTGTCCCTTTCACAGTGAAAAGACCCCTTCCTTCCACGTGCTGCCCGACCAGCAGCTTTACAAATGCTTCGGCTGCGGCAAGGGCGGCGGCGCCATTAACTTTATCAAGGAGCAGGAGAATCTGCCCTTTCCAGACGCGGTAGCCCTTCTGGCCAAGCGGGCCGGGATGGAGATGCCGGAGCTGGGGCCTTCCAATCCCAGCGCCCGGGCCCGGAGGGACAAGCTGCTGGAGATCAACCGGCAGGCTGCCCGCACCTTCCACCAGTGGCTGTGGGCTTCGGAGGGGGAGCGGGGGCTGGCCTACCTGCAAGGGCGGGGGCTGGGCCGGGCCACGCTCATTAATTTCGGTTTGGGCTTTGCCCCCGACCGGTGGGACGCGCTGATCGGCGCGCTGCGGGAGAAGGGCTATGACAAGCGGGACCTGCTGGACGCCGGGCTGGCCGTCAGCAGCAAGGGAGGGCGGATTTACGACCGCTTCCGCAACCGGGTGATGTTTCCCATCATCGACGTGGCAGGGAACGTGATTGGTTTTGGGGGGCGAGTAATGGACGACTCCATGCCCAAGTACCTCAATTCGCCCGATACCCCGGTCTACAACAAAAGCCGCAATGTCTTTGCCCTGAACCGGGCGAAAAAGTCCAAGGCGGACCGGGTAATTCTCACAGAGGGATACATGGACACCATCTCTCTCCACCAGGCGGGCTTTGACAGCGCGGTGGCCTCCCTGGGGACGTCCCTCACCGATGGGCACGCCAAGCTCCTCTCCAAATATTTTAAAGAGGCCATCCTCGCCTACGACGGGGACGGGGCCGGGGTAAAGGCCGCGCAACGGGCCATCCCCATCCTGGAGAAGGCGGGGCTGAAGGTGCAGGTTCTGAACATCACCGGCGCCAAGGACCCGGACGAGTTTATCAAGACCTATGGCCGGGACGCTTTTGCCCGGCTTCTGGACCAGAGCGAGAACCAGGTGGACTACCGTCTGTCCCAGCTTCAAAAAAATTACGATTTGACCAACGACGGCCAGCGTATCGCCTTTCTTCAGGAGGCGGCCCGGCTGGTGTCCGCCCTGCCCAGTGCGGTGGAGCGGGACATCTATGGCCGTCATGCTGCCCAGGCGGCCCAGGTGGAGCCGGACGTTATGAAGCAGGAGGTGGAACGGGCCCTGCGGGGCCGTCTGCGCAAGGCAAAAAAGCAGCAGGAGCGCCGGGAGCTGGCCCCTGCTAATCTGCTCCAACCCCAGAGCCGGGGGCTGCGGTATGAGAATTTGCGCTCCGCTCGGGCGGAGGAGGGGCTGGTCCGCCTTCTGATGCGGGACCCAGGGCTGGTGCAGAGCATGGGGGATATCACTGGAGAGACCTTTTCCTCTCCCTTGCTGGGGCGTGTCTTTGACCTGCTCCGCCGCCGGAGCTCGGAGGGGCTGAGCACCCAGCTGGCTTCTCTGGCTGGGGAGCTGTCAGAGGAGGAGATGAACCATCTGACTCAGGTGGCGGCTCAGCCTGAGTCTACCGCTCGGTCGGAGCAGTCCATCCGGGATTACATATCCATTATAGGCAGCGAGGCCCGGTTCCGGGGCGGAGCCCAGAGAGAGGAACTGCTGTTGGCCGCACAGAGACGATTTCAGGAAAAGAAAGCAAATATGGAGGAGAAACCATGAGCACGAAAAAGACAGAGCCCACCACAGCCGGACAGAAGGACAAGCAGGAGGATATTCACGCCCGTATGGAGACGGGAAAGATTGAGATTATGAAGGTGGTTGGAGGTGTTCAGGGCTCAGAGAAATTGGGCGAGCTGATTGAAAGAGGAAAGCAGAAGGGGAACCTCTCCTCCTCCGAGCTGTTGGACGTCCTGGAGGACATGGATCTGGGCGCCGAGCAGATGGACAAGATCTATGATACCCTGGAAAATCTGGGAATCGACACCGTGGGAGAGGATTATATCCCGGAAATTCCCGATGACGCCGACCCGCCGTTGGAGGCTATTGAGGAGATTCCCGAAGAGGAGATCGAGGACCCCAACGCCATGGCCGACTCCTTCGGCACCGACGACCCTGTACGCATGTACTTGAAGGAGATCGGCAAGGTGAACCTGCTCACCTCAGAGGAGGAGGTTGCCCTGGCCCAGGAGATGACTGCAGGCAGCGCAGCTCGGGAGCAGCTGGAGGAGATGGAGCGCTCTGGAGAAGCGATCCCCGACGAGGTTCGGGCTGAGCTGAACAGGACCATCAAAAAAGGCGATACTGCAAAGCAGCGGCTGGCCGAGGCAAACCTGCGTCTGGTGGTTTCCATTGCCAAACGGTATGTGGGCCGAGGAATGCAGTTCCTTGACCTGATTCAGGAGGGCAACCTGGGACTTATTAAGGCGGTGGAAAAGTTTGACTTTACCAAAGGATTCAAGTTTTCCACATATGCCACCTGGTGGATTCGTCAGGCTATCACCCGGGCCATCGCCGATCAGGCCCGAACCATCCGCATTCCAGTCCACATGGTAGAGACCATCAACAAGGTCATTCGGGTGCAGCGGCAGCTTCTTCAGGAGCTGGGCCACGACCCCACCCCGGAGGAGACCGCCGCCGAAATGGGAATGCCCCCCGAGCGCGTGCGGGAGATCATGAAGATTGCCCAGGAGCCGGTCAGCCTGGAGACGCCCATCGGTGAGGAGGAGGACAGCCATCTTGGGGATTTTATCCCCGATGAGGACGCCTCTGAGCCTGCCGAGGCCGCCTCCTTCACCCTGCTGAAGGAGCAGCTGGTGGAGGTGCTGTCCACTCTGACCCCCCGGGAGGAGAAGGTGCTCAAGCTGCGCTTCGGCATCGACGACGGCCGCACCCGTACTCTGGAAGAGGTTGGCAAGGAGTTTAACGTTACCCGGGAGCGTATCCGCCAGATTGAGGCCAAGGCTCTGCGGAAGCTGCGCCACCCCAGCCGGAGCAAGAAGCTGAAGGATTTTTTGAACTGAGCTGCTGAATGGACGGCCGCGGTACGCCGCGGCCCTACATAGCATAGATAAAATAAGACCGAATGAATTGAGGCAGACAGGAGGAGATTGTATGTCAGATATGGAGAAGCAGGGCTATACGCCCGACGACCAGGATGCTATGATGGTCTACATAGACCCAGAGTTTATGCACAGCCTGGCCGATGTGGCGGCGAAGAAGAAGGAGAATTTTCAGGAGCTGCTGAACGCCGCTGAGACAGGAGATTCCGAGTCCCAGTACCGTCTGGGCCTGAACTACTACAGCGGGGACAACGGCGCGCCCAAGGATGGAGAGAAGGCCCTGTACTGGTTTACCAAGGCGGCGGAGGACGGCCACCTGGCCGCGCTGTACTACAGGGGACTGTGTATCGCCCGGGGCGTGGGGACGGAGAAGAATCAGGAGCAGGCCTTCCAGCTTTTTGAGGAGGCAGCGGACCAGGGGTATCTTCCGGCCCTGTGCGAGTTGGGGCTGTGCTATGAGCTGGGGCACGGCGTGGAGGAGGATAAGCAGCGGGCCGCTGAGCTCTACCGGGAGGCGGCGGACCAGGATTATGCTCCCGCTCAGTGCAATCTGGGCTTCTTCTACTACCACGGTATCGCGGTGGAAGAGGACAACGACGAGGCGTTCCACTGGTTCCAGCTGTCGGCGGAGCAGGAGTACCCCCGGGCCCAGTTCCTCCTGGGGGAGTGTTATGAGTACGGCTATGGGGTGGAGAAAGACATCGAAAAGGCGGTAGAACTTTACCGCGCCTCCCACGAACAGGATTATGACGAGGGTACCTGTGCTTTAGGGGTTTGCTATGACCGGGGCAGCGGTGTGGAGGAGGACGCACAGCGGGCCGCACAGCTGTATCAGGAGGCGGCCAAGCGGGGGTACTCCCGGGCGGTCTATCTGCTGGGCCAGTGCTATGAGTATGGCCACGGAGTGGAAAAGGACGAGCATCGGGCCATGGAGCTGTACCGCCAGGGCCACGAGAAGGACTATCCCCCGGGCACCTGTGCCCTGGGCCTGTGCTATGAGATTGGCATGGGGGTGGAGGTGGATAAGCTCCGGGCGGTGGAGCTGTACCGCCAGGCCGCCGAGCAGGGGCACGCCCCCTCCCAGTGTAATTTGGGCTTCTGCTATTACACCGGCATCGGTGTGGAGGAGAACAACGAAGAGGCGGTGAAGTGGTTCCAGGAGTCGGCTGAGCAGGGTTACCCCCGGGCGCTGAATCTGCTGGGAGAATGCTATGACCGGGGCTATGGCGTGGAGCAGGACCCGAAGAAGGCGGTGGAGCTGTTCCGGGCCGCGCATGAAAAGGAGCACGCCCCCGCCACCTGTGCTCTGGGACTATGCTATGAGCTGGGCCGGGGCGTAGAGGAGGATAAAGCCCGGGCGGTGGAGCTGTACCGTCAAGCGGCTGACCAGGGTTACATACGGGCCCAGTGTAATCTGGGCTACTGCTACTACCAGGGCATCGGCGTGGAGGAGAACAACGACGAAGCGGCCAAGTGGTTTGCCAAGGCTGCTGAGGATGGCTATCCCCGGGCTATGCAGCTGCTGGGGCAGTGCTATGAGTACGGCTATGGGGTAGAGCGGGACATCAACCGGGCAGTGGAGCTCTACCGGGCCGCCCACGAGAAGGAATATCCCCCCGCCACCTGCTCCCTGGGCCTGTGCTACGAACTGGGCCATGGGGTAGAGATGGATAAGCAGCGGGCGGCACAGCTGTACCGCCAGGCCGCTGAGGCAGGAGACGCCCGCGCCCAGTGCAACCTGGGATATTTCTACTACCAGGGCATTGCTGTAGAGGGAGACGATGCGGAGGCCGCCAAATGGTTCGCCAAGGCAGCCGAGGACGGGTTCCCCCGGGCGCAGCAGCTGCTGGGGGAGTGCTATGAGTTTGGCTATGGCGTGGAGAAGAACATGGAAAAGGCGGTAGAGCTGTACCGCCAGTCCCACGAGGCGGGCCATGCTCCGGGCACCTGTTCGCTGGGCCTGTGCTATGAGCTGGGGACCGGTGTGGAGGAGGACAAGGAGAAGGCGGTGGAGCTGTACCGCCAGTCCGCCGAACAGGGCTATCCCCGGGCGCAGTGCAACCTGGGCTTTATGTACTACCACGGCGTAGGCGTGAAGGAGGACAACGAGGAGGCCGTCAAATGGTTTTCCAGAGCCGCCGAGCAGGGGATGGCCCGGGCGCAGCAGCTGCTGGGAGAGTGCTATGAGTACGGCTATGGTGTGGAAAAGGATATGAGCCGCGCAGTGGGGCTGTATCGCTCCGCCCATGAGCAGCACTATGCCCCTGCCACCTGTTGCCTGGGCGTCTGCTATGAGTTTGGCGATGGGGTAGAGCGGGACCTGGCCAAGGCGGTGGAACACTATCGAATTGCTGCTGAGCAGGGCCTGTCCCGGGCCCAATGCAACCTGGGCTACTGCTACTATCGGGGCATTGGCGTGGAAGAGAACAACGAGGAGGCCGTCAAATGGTTTACCCAGGCGGCGCAGCGGGGCAGCACCCGGGCGGGGTATCTGCTGGGCGTCTGCTATGAGAACGGCTATGGCGTGCCGCGGGACCTGACCAAGGCGGTGGAGCAGTATGTGTGGGCCCACGAGCGCCGCTATGAGGAGGCCACCTGCGCTTTGGGTCTGTGCTATGAGCTGGGCCGGGGTGTGGAGCAGGACAAGGCCCATGCGGTAGAGCTGTACCGTCAGGCGGCGGAGCAGGGTCTGGATCGCGCCCAGTGCAACCTGGGGTACTGTTACTATCAGGGCATTGGTGTGCTGGAGGACGATAGTGAGGCGGCCAAGTGGTTTGCCAAGGCGGCCCAGCAGGATTTCCCCCGGGCTCAGATGCTTCTGGGGGAGTGCTATGAGGAGGGCTATGGCGTTCAGCAGGATTTGAAGCGGGCGGTGGAGCTCTACCGCCAGTCCCATGAGCGCCGCTACGCCAACGGTACCTGCGCCCTAGGCCTGTGCTATGAGTTGGGCCGGGGTGTACCGGAGGATAAGGTTCGCGCCGCAGAGCTGTACCGCCAAGCGGCGGAGCAGGGCCTGGCCCGGGCACAGTGCAATCTGGGTTTCCTGTATTACCACGGAATCGGCGTGGAGGAGGACAACGTGGAGGCGGCCAAATGGTTTGCCAAGGCGGCGGAACAGGGACAGGCACGGGCTCAGATGCTTCTGGGGGAGTGCTATGAGGAGGGCTATGGCGTCCAGAAGAATGTGAAGCGGGCGGTGGAGCTCTATCGGGCCTCCCACGAGCAGGGCTATGCCAGCGCTACCTGCGCTCTGGGTCTGTGCTATGAGATGGGCACCGGCGTGGAAATGGATAAGGCCCACGCTGTGGAGCTGTACCGCCAGGCGGCGGAGAAGAAGGTAGCCCGTGCCCAGTGTAACCTGGGGTATTGCTATTACCAGGGCATCGGGGTGAAGCAGGACGACCAGCAGGCCTTCCGGTGGTTTGCGCTGGCTGCGGACCAGGGGCAAAACCGGGCGCAGTATTTGATGGGCCAGTGCTTCGAGCTGGGCCGGGGGACCGCCAAGGACCTTCAGCAGGCCCGGATGTGGTATCAGAAGGCGGCGGACGACGGCTATGAGAAGGCAAAGGAGGCCCTGGCCCGTCTGGATAAGCCGCAGGGCTCCGCTCAGAAGGAAGAGAAAAAGGTGCCGAAAAAGAAGGGGCTCTTCGGTTTCTTCAAATGAAAAACAGTCTCCCCGGCTTTTGCCGGGGAGACTGTTTCATTCTGCTTTTAAAACCTGTATCGCTGCCTTGGCGGCCATCTGCTCCGCCTCTTTTTTGCTGTGGCCGGAGCCGGAGCCCAAGCTTCTGCCATTCAGCAGGACCTGGACGAAAAAGCGCTTGTCATGGTCGGGGCCCTCCTCGCCAGTGAGGCAGTACTGGAGGACCTGTCCGCTCTCCCGCTGAACCAGCTCCTGAAGAGAGGTCTTGTAATCTCTGGGCTGGGTACGTCCAGCAATCTCTCGGCTGAGGATAAAGGTCTGGATGATCTTTCGGGCAGAGCCGATGCCTCCATCCAGATAGACTGCCGCCAGCACCGCTTCCACCGCGTCGGCGCGGATAGAGGGGCGGTGGCGGCCGCCGCCGATCTCCTCCCCCTTGCCCAAGCGGAGGTAGTCCCCCAGGCCGAGCTCCTGGGCCACCTGCACCAGACTCTCTTCGCAGACCAGAGCGGCCCGCACACGGGTGAGTTCTCCCTCGGGCAGCTCGGGGTGACTGCGGTACAGGTGATCGGCCACCACCATCCCTAGGATGGAGTCTCCCAAAAATTCCAGACGTTCGTTGCTCTGGAGTCGGCCCCGGCTCTCGTTGGCGCAGGAGCTGTGGGTCAGGGCGTTCTCCAGCAACGCTCGATCCTGAAAGGTATAGCCCAGCTTTTCCTCCAAGGTTTTCATGGTGTTCTCCTCTGCATACCGAGAGGAATCTGTCCGGCTTTCCAGCGGGAAAGCGGAGCAGACTCCTCATGGGTGATGTAATCGTATCTTCTGTATATAGAAGCCTCAGTCCAGCTTGCTCTGAAGGAAGCGGACCAGATCGCCTACGGTGGAGATGGCGGCGGCCTCTTCTTCCCCTAATTCCTCAATATCGAATTCCTCCTCCAGGGCCATAGAGAGATCCACGATGTCCACAGAGTCGGCATTCAGGTCATCCGTAAACGAGGTGTCCATGGTAATTGTATCCGCATCCACGTTGAACTGCTCTGCAATCAGCGCGCTCAGCTTTTCAAAGATCATAATAAGCGACTCCTTCTGTCTGTGCCTGACGCACATTTTTCTTTCCTTACTATATGCAGAATCTTCCCCACTGTCAATAGGGTTTCTTGTATTTTGTACGCTTTGACAAGGGGAAAATAAAGAATTTTCGTTCAGAGGCAAAAATAGAGTTTCCTCCCCTTTTGGGGGAGGAAACAAAAGGAAACAACTGGAAAGCTTTGGGGGCGAACAGGTTGCAATCAGCCCTCTGAAGCCAGAATCACGGTCCACTGGGCGTCGGTATCCAGAGGCGCGGAGAGAGAGGCGGTGATGTCCTGATTTTGGGACAGGGCAAACAGAGCGCTGGCCTGCTCCCGGGTGACGGAGTAGCGGGCCAATTCCTCTGGTCTGGCCGGAAGAGCGTCCTCCAGAGAAAGAATTTCCTCCCAGCCGTCAGGCAGCCGGGACAGGGTGAGGGAGGGAGCTGGCGTCGAGGCAAACGCATACTCTTCGGGAGCAGACTCAGCATATATTACACTCTTATCCAGGGTTTCCTGAGCGTCGGTATCCGCAGCGGCAGGGGAGGGGAGGGCCTGTTCCTCACAGGCCCGGGAACGGGGTGCCTCTGGAACGAGGGCAGGTGCAGGAACGTTGTTTGAAGGATCCGGCATGGGTTCGGAGCCCTCTGATTCCATGCTGTAAAGAGCAGCGGTGGGAGTGGATGCGCCATTGTCCGAGCCGGGCAGGAGGTCGGCTCGGTACAGCCCGATACAGAGCAGGGCACAGGCGGCCAGACCGGCCAGAGAGCGGCCCCAAGTCTTGAATATGGAGCGGCGGAGGGGGAGGGGAGAGGGGCGTGTTTCCGCCTGAATACGGGTCAGAACCCTCTGGACAAAGTCATCCGGGGCAGAGAGGTCCTCCAGCTCGACAAAGGCCCCGTGAAGGGCAGCCAGCTGCCCTTCCACTGCCCGGCAAGCCGGGCAGTGCGCCAAATGAGCCCTTCGTGCCTGCTCCTCCTCCGGGGTCAGAGGGTCGTCCAGACGGGCAGAAATCAATTCCATACAGCGAGTACAGTCCAAGCCGGTCACCTCCTTTCCGGTTTCTTTACAGGGTTAGACGACAGCGGAGGAGAAAAGTTCCCATCTGAGAGCAAAATTTTTTGCAGAGCCAGCCGAGCCCGGGCCAACCGGGATTTCACGGTTCCCAAATCCAGATGCAGAGTCTGTCCAATTTCCTGGTAGCTCAGACCGGACAGCTCCCGCAGCACCAGTACCTGCCGATGGTGGTCTGGAAGGGAGGCAAGTCCCCGTTCCAGGGCTTGGTGCAGCTCCTCCTGCTCCATCTGACGCTGAGGGTCCTGGCTCCAGTCGGCGGGCTCCAAGGGGGTTTCCTCCAGGGAAGCGGTGGACTCCACGGCCTGCCGCCGCTTACGCCGGCGCAGCTCGTCTACACACAGATTGACAGCCAGACGATACACCCAGGTAGAAAAGCTGCTGCTCCCCTGGAAGGAGTCCAGGTTCTGCCAGGCCTTCAGAAAGGCCTCCTGAGCCCAATCGGCTCCCTCTTCCCGGTCTCCGGCCATGCGGACCGCCAGGGAGTAAATACGGTTCTGGTTGTCCGCTACCAGCTGTCCGAAGGCGTCCTGGTCCCCGGCCTTGGCCCGGGTTACCATCTCCTGTTCCGTCACCTGGTTCACCTCCGTTTTCATTTTAAAATACGCCCCCCTTTTGGTAAAGGGGGGCGTATCCTGTTTTAATGGGGCAGAACGACGGTTTTGCCGCCGCTTTTGTAGTAAAGGGTCTTGTCCTTGAAGTAGTTCAGGGGATCGGTGCGGTTGCCGTTGATACGAATCTCGAAGTGGAGATGGTTGCCGGTGGAGCGGCCTGTAGTACCCACATAGCCGATTACATCCCCCTGCTTCACCGTCTGGCCCACTGTAGCGTTCCGGCGGCTCATGTGGGCGTAGAGGGTACTGGTGCCGTCACTGTGGGAGACCACCACATGGTTGCCATAGGAGCCAGCCTGCTTGGAGGTGGTCACCACGCCACTCTTGGCAGCATAGATTGGTGTTCCGCTGGCAGCAGGAATGTCGATGCCAGTGTGATTGGAAGCGCTTCCATTGATGGGATCCTTCCGGCTGCCATACAGGGAGCTTAGAGTGTTGATGCTGGACTTCAGAGGCCACATGAAGCCGGATTCGCTGACAACCTGGGAGATTTGGGCGGCCATTTCCCGTTCCAGGCGTTTAATCTCTGCGTCCATAGCGTTGGCGGCCTTCCGCAAAGCGGCCTCTGCGGCCTGGAGCTCGCCCTCCTTGGCGCTGATTTCCGCGATAAGGCGATCCACCTCGGCCTCCTGGGCTTTCAACTCACTCTTGGCGGCCTCCTGTTCCGCCTTGGCAGCGTCCAGCTCTGCTTTGGTCTCCTTAAGGCTGGTTTTGCGCTCCTCAATCGCAGCCTGAAGAGCCATCAGACTGTCCATAATGCCATTGTCGTATTGGATAATCTCCTCCACCATGATGAAATTGTCCAACAGGTCGGAGAAATCCTTGGAGGAAAAGAGAATACTCCAGTAGGAGGTCTCACCCGCCTCCTCCATAAAACGGATGCGCTGGCAGAAGAGCTCGTATTGCTCCTCCTCTCGGGCCTGGGCCTCGGCCAGCTCAGCTTCCTTTTCGGCGATAAGCTCCTCGTACATGCTGATCTGGTTTTGCAGATTGCGGATGGCCTGATTTATAATACCAATCTGCTGCTCCAGCAGCTCTTTCTGGTCCTGGGCCTTGTCCTTATCCGCCTGAACGGCCTTCAGCTGGGACTGGATGTCCTTTTTCTGTTGGTCCAGCTTGTTGGCGTCGGACTTCAGGGCGTTGATCTCAGCCTGAGTCACGGCGGAGGCAGTGGGGACAGCGGCTGGAGCCAAAGGGAGCAGAAGGGCGAAGGTCAAGGCCAGAGCAAGCCAGCGAAAGGAGAACTTTTTCTTTTGCATAGGTCCTCCCTTCACCGAATGAAGATATTCGCCAGAATGGGGAGGATCATCATTACAGCCAGGAAACCGGCCAGGGCAGCCATTATGATGCGCTGTCGTTTTTGGTGCTTCATAAAACAGGACCTCCTTGAATCGGTCGGGTGATACAGGGCGGGAGCATGTTCCCGCTGTGGGGTGGATGTGTACTGGATTCTTATACCTGAAGGAATTTTCGAATGGCCAACAGAGAGCCTCCCACACCGATGACCGCTCCAGTGATGCAGAAGACCAGCAGGATTGTCTGGGCCATAGAGCCATAGCTCACCATGGTGACCAGGGACAGGCCGTTGCCCTGGATAATCAGCTTTGCCACAGCCTGATAGATACCCCACTGGGCAAAGAAGGCCAGCAGGGAGCCCACCAGGCCCAGGATCATCCCCTCCACTACGAAAGGCCACTGGATGAAGCCGTCAGTTGCGCCGCACATCTTCATAATGGCAATTTCCTCCCGGCGGTAGAAGGTAGCCAGCTTGATGGTGTTGGCAATAATGAACAGGGAGACCACCATAAGAATGGCGATGAGGACCAGAGCCACGCCAGTGGCAATGTTTCGCACCAGGATGAAGCCTTGGGCAATCTCCTTGGCCACATTTACATCTTCGATGCCCTCCACCGCCCCGGTCGCGTCCGCCGTGACCGAAAGCTGCGAGATATCATCCACATGGATGCGGAAGCGGTCCCGCAGGACTTCGGGCTGGAGGTTGTCTAGCAGGGGATTGGAGGCGCGGCCCTCCCGGAAGTCGTCCAGGGCCTGCTGCCGGGTAACAAAGGTGACCTTGGATACATTGGGGATAGCCCGTAAGGTATCCCCAATGGCCCAGGCGTCTGCCTCAGAGTAGCTCTCATCCACATAGGCAATAAATTCGTTCTCTGCCTCCAGATCGGACAGCATATGGTCCAGATTCACCGCCACTAGGGTGAAGGAACCCATAATCAAAAGGCAAGCCATAATCATACACACAGCGGCAAAGGACATAAAGCCATGGGTGAAGATGGAATGAAAGCCCTCGCTGAAATAGTAGCCTGCGTCAAATTTTCTGGCCATTGTAGTAACCACCTGTCTCATCGCTGATAATCCGGCCATTTTCAATGGCAATCACCCGCTTGGCAAAGCGGTTGACCAGCGCCTTTTCGTGTGTGACCACCAGGACGGTGGTGCCCAGCTCGTTGATGCGCTCCAGGAGCATCATAATCTCCAGGGAGCGCTGGGGATCCAGGTTCCCGGTGGGCTCATCGGCAATAATCATGCTGGGGTTGTTCACCAGCGCCCGTGCAATGGCCACCCGCTGCTGCTCACCGCCAGACAGCTGCCCGGGGTATCGGTCCGCTTTGGCTTCCAGGCCCACCAGCTTCAGCACATAGGGGATACGTTTGCGTACCTCCCGGCTGGAGGCTCCGATAGCCCGCATGGCGAAGGAGAGGTTTTCCGCTACTGTCTTCTTGTCGATCAGCCGGAAGTCCTGGAAAATAATGCCCAGAGTCCGGCGCATCACCGGGACCTGCCGGGGGCTGATGTTGTTCAGATTGAATCCGTTGACCATCAGCTGGCCCTCGGTCAGGGCAATCTCCGCTGTAATCAGCTTGATGACAGTGGATTTGCCGGAGCCAGAGGGGCCCACCAAAAAGACGAATTCTCCATCGTCAACCCGGAGGTTGATACCCTTGAGAGCCTTGGTCCCGTTGTCATATTCCTTATATACGTCAATAAACCGTATCATGTACGCGCCTCCGCCTTCTCTTTCTGCTCTGGGCGCAGGGGGATGCCCTGAATTTTGGACTGTTCTAAAGTGTATCACAAATTTGCGGTTATGTAAATGATAAAATCTGCAAGAGGAGGAATTTCACAATTCATTCACAGGTTACATTTGTAATCTGTGAAGACCATTATAATCCTTGCAGCTCGTTTTTACAATCTATATTTTACCTGAAGGGGTGTGGCATTTTTTGTGCAAATTTGACGAAGAGGACGGAAAATGTGTCGCTTATCTCCGTGTGTAGGTGAGTTCTGTAATGCCATTCCCGCTCTGGCTTCTCAGCAACTTCAGTGGGTGCTCCCGTCCAGAGGAGGGGAAGAGAGGGATGCCGCTTCCTAGAAGTGTGGGGATGATAGAGATGGCATAAGTGTCGATTAGATCCTCATCTATAAGAGGGTGGACGATACCGGCTCCGCCACAGATCCAGATTGCTTTTCCAGTTTCCACGCGTAAACGCTGTACCAGAGCGCAGGGGGACTCCGCTGTAAAATGAATTTCTTCTGTAGAAGGGAGGTCCCGGTGTGTGATGACCCAGGTTTTCAGCCCGGTATACGGCCATTGTTCAGGGGACAATTCTGTTACAACTTGGTGGTAAGTGTTCCAGCCCATTACAACGGTGTCCACAGTATGGAAAAAGGCGGAGTAGAAATCTGGTGCCTCTTCTCCTGCATCTTGCCCCTGAAGCCAAGACACCCCACCCTGGGCGTCCGCAAGGTATCCATCCAGACTCATTGCAATAAACAAAGCAGTATTTCGCACATGCAACCTCCATATTATCATTTCTGCGAGAAAAGAGAAGACGGGCCCCTTTGCAGAGGCCCGTCCTAAACACTTGGAAGAAGGGAATTACTCGTCGATCTCGATGACGACGCCGGAACCCACGGTACGACCGCCCTCACGGATGGCGAAGCGCAGGCCCTTCTCAATGGCGATGGGGGTAATCAGCTCAACCTTCATGTCCACGTTGTCGCCAGGCATACACATATCAGTGCCCTCGGGCAGGGTGATAACGCCGGTCACGTCGGTGGTACGGAAGTAGAACTGGGGACGATAGTTGTTGAAGAAGGGGGTGTGGCGTCCGCCCTCGTCCTTGGACAGGACGTACACCTGGCCCACGAACTTGGTGTGGGGATGAATGGAGCCGGGCTTGCACAGCACCTGGCCGCGCTCGATCTCGGTCTTGGCCACACCACGGAGC
>JAAWAD010000020.1 GCA_022791995.1 Lawsonibacter sp. | reverse complement strand
GGTGGCAGTGGTGGTGCCGTCGCCGGCCACGTCGTTGGTCTTGGTGGAGACCTCCTTCACCAGCTGGGCGCCCATGTTCTCAAAGGGGTCCTCCAGCTCGATCTCCTTGGCGATGGTCACGCCATCGTTGGTGATGAGGGGAGCGCCGAACTTCTTGTCCAGCACCACGTTTCGGCCCTTGGGGCCCAGTGTGATCTTTACGGTGTCGGCCAGCTGGTTGACGCCCTTCTCCAGGGCCTTGCGGGCCTCCTCGCCGTAGCAAATAATTTTAGCCATAAAGCATTACCTCCAAAATTTCATTTTGTAAGGCCCCCTCTCTGAGGGAGCTGTCACCGCCTTTGGCGGTGGCTGAGGGAGCTTTTCGGTCAACAGGCTCCCTCCGTCACGGCTTTGCCATGCCGCTTCCCTCAAAGAGGGAGGCGACTTTTACTCCACAACTGCCAGGATATCATTCTGGCGAACGATGGTGACCTCTTCGCCGTCCAGTTTGACCTGGGTGCCGGAATATTTGCTGGTGATGACCTTGTCGCCCACCTTCACGGTCATAACGACTTCTTTGCCGTCCACCATGCCGCCGGGGCCGACCGCGATGACCTCGGCCACCTCGGGTTTCTCCTTTGCGGCGCCGGTGAGGATGATGCCGCCCTTGGTGGTCTCCTCAGCCTCCACCAGTTTGACAATGACGCGGTCAGCCAGGGGTTTGAGTTTCATAACAGGTTCCTCCTTATGTTAGATTGGTTGAACATCAAATCTGAGAGGTTAGCACTCGAAATTGCTGAGTGCCAACTACTGGTATGATAATACCCCTTCTCAGGAAAAAAATCAACCCCCAAATTCAAAAAATTGGGGGTGATTTTAAAAATGTTTACGATGTGTTCACAAATGGAGTGCTGGAGTGCTAACTTCAAAGTGATCCCTGTCACGGCTGGGCGTGATAGTCCGACTCAATCTGGGTAATCAGGTCTACGCGGCGGGCGTGACGTCCGCCCAGGAATTGGGCGTCAAAAAAGGCGTCACAGATCATCTTGCCCAGCTCGGTGCCCACCACACGGGCGCCCATGGCTACAATCTGGCAGTTATTGTGCTCGGCAATCATCCGGGCGGTGTAGGGCTCGCTGCATACGCCGGCCCGGATGCCCGGGACCTTGTTGGCCGCCAGAGAGATGCCCACACCGGTGCCGCACACCAGAACCCCCTTATCAATCTCGCCTGCGCGGATGGCCTCTGCTACTGCCCGACCGGGAACGGGGTAATCCACCTTCTCCTCGGGATGGAAGGCCCCGAAGTCCACACACTCGAAGCCCCGCTCCTTCATATGCTCCAGCAGGCAGTTTTTCAGTTCAATGGCGGCGTGGTCGCTTCCAAATCCAATCTTCATGGTGTTACTCCTCTTCATTCTGGTTTCGTTGCCCCACCCTCTGAGCGTGGCTGTTTTGGGTCTATGTTCAGATTTTTGTGAGGTCGTAGGGGGTGGTCTGATAGACATAGTAGTTCAGCCAGTTGGTGTAAAACAGCTGGGCGGCGGAGCGCCAGCGGACAATGGGGGGCTGGGTGGGGTCGTTGTTCGGGAAATAATGGGCAGGAACGTCGGGCTGAAGCCCCCGGTCCATGTCCCGGAAGTACTCGTTGGCCAGGGTGTCCGGGTCGTACTCTGGGTGCCCGGTGATGAAGAAGCGGCGGTTGTCCTGACTCTTCACCGCAAACACACCCGCCTCCGGCGAGACAGCCAGCAGCTCCAGCTCTGGTCGGGCGGCGATGTCCTCTTCGCGGTTGGCGGTGTAGCGGGAGTGGGGGACATAGAACACATCGTCAAAGCCCCGGAACAGGGGGGACTGCTTCCGAACCACGGTGTGGGGGAAGATGCCCGAGAGCTTTTTGGGCAGAGAGTATTTGGGGATTCCGTAGTGGTGGTACAGCCCGGCTTGGGCCCCCCAGCAGATGTGCAGGGTGGAGTGAACGTGGGTGCTGGTCCAGTCCATGATCTGGCACAGCTCGGGCCAGTAGTCCACATCGGTGAAGTCCAGGTTCTCCACTGGGGCGCCGGTGATAATCATACCATCGTATTTTTTCCCTTGAATTTGGTCAAAGGTGGTGTAGAAAGAGGACAGGTGGCCGGCGTCAATGTTCTGGGAGACGTGGCTGGAGGTGCGCAGCAGTTCCACCTCCACCTGAAGGGGGGAGTTGGACAGCTTGCGCAGCAGCTGGGTCTCGGTGACAATCTTGGTGGGCATCAGATTTAAAATCAGCAGGTTCAGCGGGCGCATATCCTGGTGAACGGCCCGGTGCTCTGTCATCACAAAGATGTTTTCGCCCTCCAGGGTGGTCCGTGCGGGCAGAGAGTCGGGGATTTTGATGGGCATGAGAGTGCCCCCCTTTCTGGCAGCGGTGTGGGACTCCCGGTCCCCGGGAAAATTCTATCTCAGATTAACACAATTCCGCCAGTTCTGCAAGGAATATTTTTATCCCGATTCTTTTTCGCGTTCCCGCCCCGGCCGGGGCGGAAATCACAGGGATTTTTCCCGCCGGCCAGGTGGGCGATTTGTCCGGCGGGAAGGGTCAGCCGGTGCAGTCTGAGGTGCAGTGGCCGCAGTCCCCGTCACAGTCTTTGTACTCGTGTCCGTGTCCATGGTCGGAGCAGCCTGGACCGCCCACATAGTCGGGGATCATCTTCAGCTGGTAGGAGTCCATGGCCTTAACGGCCTCTTCCACGGTCATATTGGCGGCAAAGTATCGGGTAATGCCAGCTTGGGCGACGGTCTCGAAGAACTGGGAGTCGTAGATAAATCCGCACAGCAGGGCTTCACATTCTGCCTCTGTCAGGGCCTGGGCGGTGTTCTGGGTAGCAAAACGGGGAGCAATGCTGGGGTCCTCTGCGTCAAAGAGGAGTACGCCGGCGGCCTCGTCCATTACCTCGGGGATCAGGGCGTCCATGCGTGCCTCGTTGACGGCGGCAGCGATCATCATAGAAGATTCCTCCTTACATCATTGTGGGAAATGTGCCAGCTGTTCAGCTGTCCAGCTTGGCGCAGTTAGCCGGCTGGCCGGATAGCATCTCCAGCCCGTGGGCAAGGGCGGGCAGCACTGCCTCCAGATTTTCTCGAATGGCCTTAGGGGAGCCGGGGAGGTTGACAATCAGCGTTCCCCCCCGAATACCCGCCTGGGCCCGGGAGAGCATGGCCCGGTTGGTGACCTGCATAGAGGCCTGCCGCATTGCCTCCGGGATACCGGGAGTCATGCGCTGGCAGACGGCTAGGGTGGCCTCCGGGGTCACGTCTCGGGGGGCAAAGCCAGTGCCCCCGGTGGTCACAAGCAGCTGGACCTGCCCGGCGTCGGCAATCTCCCGCAGGACGGCTTCAATCTGGGGCTGCTCGTCGGGGACAATGGCGGTGCGGACCACGCAGTAGCCCGCCCCCTCCAGCATCGCCGACACCAGGGGCCCGCCCCCGTCGGGGCGTTCCCCTTGGAAGCTGCGGTCGCTGACCGTTACAACGGCGGCATGGAACATAACGATACCTCCTTGTAGGGGCCGCGGCCTTTGGCGGCCCGTTTTTGTCTATCCAGGGCTTAACCTGTCCTATTCCGAAAAGAGCAGAATGTCCCGGGGGGCGATGGAGACCCACAGCCGGTCCCGCTCCTCCAGCGCCCGCCAGGCCATCTTCTCCAGCTCCATGCGCAGCAGGGGTGCGCCGGAGACGCTCCCTTCCGGCAGGAGGAGGACAATGGTGGAAAACACGTCCTCCACCACCCGGACGGTCCGGCAGAAGAAGGCGTTCTCCCCCGGGCCCTGGGCGGGGCAGACGAAGTGGGCCCTCACACCCATGCGCGTGACCTGGGGGGATACAAAGCGGTCGCAGTCCAAAGTCAGGTTCCAGGCGGGAAGAAGGACCTGCTTCCCCTGGGGGAGGGCATCGGCGAAGTTTTTACAGCCGGACAGGCGGGCAGCGGCCTCCGTATCCGGGGTGTGGAACAACTGAGACAGACTCTGCACTGGGCTGGATTTTCCCCGGTCTATGACACATACCCGCTGGCAGTTGCGGAAGACCTCGTCCCGGTCGTGAGACACCCACAGGATAGAGCCCGAGAAGCTCTCTAGGATTTCTGCCAGCTCCAGCTCCAGCTGGTATTTCAAGTAGCTGTCCAGCGCGGAAAAGGGCTCGTCCAGCAGGAGAATCCGAGGGTCTGAGGCCAGAATCCGGGCCAGAGCGGTCCGCTGCTGCTGGCCGCCGGACAGCTGCCCTGGTCGGTTTCCAGCAACCTCCTCCAGCTGAAGGCGATGGAGAAGACGGGCAACTGTCTCCTTGCGGTGCGCTTGCTCCCGGGCAGCGGCGGCGATATTCTGCTGGACAGTCATATGAGGGAAGAGAGCATACTGCTGGAACAGGTAGCCGACCCGGCGGCGCTGGGGCGGAAGGTTGACCTTCGCGGCGCTGTCGAAGAGAACCTGGCCGTCCAACACAATACAGCCCTCGTCCGGGGTGAGGATGCCGGCGATGCACCGCAGGGTGAGGGACTTTCCGCAGCCTGAGGCCCCCAGCAGAGCCAAGCGCTCGTCCTCTGCCTCAAACTGGACCTGGAGCTGAAATTTCCCCAGCCTCTTTTGAATTTTGACAGATAGAGACAGCTCCATTACCTCCCCTCTTTCTGCCGGGTCTCCAGTAGACTGATTATGAGCAGGAAGATGGCGGAGATGGCGATGTTGACCAAAACCCACCGCAGAGCGCCGGTGTCGTCATCGGTACGCCACAGCTGATAGACGGTTGTGGAGATTGTGGCGGTCCGGCCCGGGGTGTAGCCCGCAACCATCGAGGTGGCGCCATACTCCCCCAGAGCCCTGGCAAAGGCCAGTACAGTTCCGGCGAGGATCCCCTGCCGGCAGCAGGACATCTGGACCCGCCAGAAGACCCAAGTGTTGGACCGGCCCAGCGTCCGGCCGGCGTCGGCCAGATTTTTATCGAAGCTCTCAAAGGCCCCCCGGGCGGTGCGGTACATCAATGGGAAGGAGACCACCACAGTAGCGAAAACAGCCGACCACCAGGTCATAACCAGGCGGAAGCCGAACAGGCTTTGGACCCAGGCGCCCAGAGGCCGCTTGGGCCCCAGAAGGAGAAGGAGCAGCCAGCCGACGACTGTGGGAGGAAGGACCAGAGGCAGGGTGAGGACCACGTCAAGCGTGCCCTTTGCCAGCCGGGGCAGCTTGGCAATCCAGTGGGCGGCGCAGATGCCCAGGAAGAAGACAGCCACGGTAGAGATGGCTGCGATGCGCAGGGAGTTGAACAGAGGATACCAGTCCATTGCGAAACCTCTTTCTGTTTGGTGTCCCCGCCGGGCAGGCGGGGATACTTTTTTTATTATATCACATCAGAACAGAGGAGAAAAGCCAACACGTTCAAAAATTTGTCCGCAAGCGTCGGTTTGGAGGTAATCCAGGAAGGCCTTTGTCTCATCGGGATGCTTACTGTCCGCCAGAACGGCGGCAGGGTAGATGACCTGTCCGCACATCTCGGCGGTGGCGCTGTCTACCACAGTCAGGTTGGCGGAGGCAGCGTCGGTGCCATAAATGAGGCCGCAGTCCACTGTGGCCTCAGAAATCTGGGTGGTAACCTCCTTCACGTTGGAGCCATAGGTGAGTACGCCGGCAGCGGCCATTGCCCCCTCGTCCAGCTGATAGTAGTCAAAAATTTTCTGGGTGTACTGTCCCACCGGCACATCGCTGTTGCCCATAGCCAGCAGAACGCCGCCAGACTTCAGCAGCCCGGCCAGCTGGTCAAAGCTCTCGATGCCCTTTGAGTTGCCTTCGGGGACGGCCAAGGTCACCTTGTTTTCCAGCAGGTCCAGACGGGTACCCTCCAGCAGAGCGCTTTCCTTCTCTAAGGTGTTCATCTGCTTCTGGGCGGCGGAGAGAAACAGGTCGCACTCCGCACCCTCCTGGATCTGGGTGAGGAGGGTGCCCGAGGAGTCATAGGTGGGGGTAACAGTCACGTTGGGGGCCTCTGTTTTATAGACCTCAATGATCTCATTCAAGGTTTCCGTCATAGAGGCGGCGGCAAAGACAAAGATCTCCACCGGGTCGGCGGTGGGCTCAGGTTGAGAGGCAGAGGTGCCAGGGGTACTGGAGGCACTTCCGGCGCCGGGCTGGGCCGGCGAGTTCTGGGGCTTGGAGCCGCAGGCGGCCAGAGACAGTGTCATGGCCAGGGCCAGAGTGAGGGTGAAAAGCTTTTTCATGTGTGAGACTTCCTTTCTTTTTGTTTCATTATTCTGGCTTTAGAATAACGAAACTATAAAAGAGGCACGTCGGAGTCGCCCCGCCCTGCACAGCGGTTCCATATTTCTGTGTAGGGCGGGGCGGCTCGGCGTGCCGCCTTTCCAGGTTATTTCCCAAAGGGGCAGATGGGATACCGGCAGGGCTTACAGCCCAGGCACAGGCCTCCCTCCCCCAGGGAGGCCAGATCGGCCTGGGTAATGGGCACATCGGCCACAATTTTGGGCAGGACCAAATCAAAGATGGTGGCTCCAGCGTACATGACGCAGCCGGGCAGACCCATGACAGGGGTGCCGTCATCGAAGCAGCTCAAAAGGAACATGGCTCCGGGCAGGACAGGGGCGCCATAGGAGATGATACGCGCCCCAGAGGCCTTGATTGCACCGGGGGTGTTGTCGTCCGGGTCCACGCTCATCCCGCCGGTGCAGAGGATCATGTCCACCCCTGCCTTCCGGGCCTCCAGGATTTCCCGGGTGATATCCTGCATGTTGTCCCCCGGCATACGGCGCCGGGTGACCTCTACCCCATAGGCGGCCAGCTTCTCCTCCACCACGGGGGTGAAGGTGTCCTGAATCAGGCCCTTGGCCACCTCGCTGCCGGTGGTGATGACAGCGGCGGTTTTCCGTTTCCAGGGGTGAAGGGACAGCAGAGGTTTCCCCTCTGCCGCCGCCTCGGCTCGTTGCAGAATTTCCTCGGGAATGATGAGGGGGATGACCCGGGTGCCTGCCAGCTTGTCCCCCTTGTGGACCGCTGTGTTCCCGTGGCGGGTGGCGATCATCACGTCTCCCACGGAATTGACGGATGTAAGCCGCTGGGAGTCCACCAGAAATAGACCGTCACAGTCGGAAAAGACTTCAATTTTTCCCTCCTTGGGGTCGGAGAGGGTCATATTTTCATTGCGGCACAGAGCGGCCAGCCGGGCAACCCCCTCGTCCTCGTGGAGCATCCCCGGGGTCATCTCCCACACGTACAGGTGCTCCTTGCCCATGGACAGCAGCACGGGGATATCCTCCCGGGTGACGACGTGGCCCTTGCGGAAGCGGGCGTCCTTGTACTGGTCCTTGATGATCTGGGTCATATCGTGGCAGAGGACGTGGCCCACAGCGTCCTCGGTTTTAATCAGCTTCATATCGGCTGCCTCCGGTTTTCCTCAATGTTTTGTTCGGGAATGTGGGGCTACAGCACCTCAATTTCGTCTCCCGCCCGGACGGTGCCCTCCCGGACCACTACGGCGAAGATGCCCTCAGTGGGCATGACACATTTGCCCACCGCCTGCTTGATGGCGCAGTCACTGTGACACTCCTTGCCAATCTGGGTGACCTCCACCTCGGTTTCCCCGATACGCAGGTGGGTCCCCACTGGAAGACCCTTCAGGTCCAGACCCCGAGTATTGATATTTTCGGCAAAGACCCCGCTGTCCAGAGGGATGGGACAGGCGGCACGCATGGTATCCACGCTCTCCTCCGCCAGCAGGCTGATCTGCCGGTGCCAGTCTCCGGCGTGGGCGTCCCCCAGGATGCCGTGGCGAAGCTTCAGGCGGATCTCCGGGACGGGGTGCTTCTGCTCCCCCTTTTTCTCGCTGATGTTGACCGAAATAACACTTGCCATAGGATTCACTCCTTGATTACATAGTCTCCGCTCTTGCCGCCAGACTTGGACAGCAGGCGGATATGCTCTATGCGCATGTCCTTCTGGACCGCCTTGCACATGTCATAGATGGTCAGAGCGGCGGCGGAGACAGCGGTGAGGGCCTCCATCTCCACCCCGGTGACCCCGGTGCAGGTGACAGTGGCGGTAATCTCCACCCTGCAGGGGTTCTCCTCCAGGGAGAAGGCGATGTCAATGCCGGTGAGAGGCAGGGGATGGCACATAGGAATCAGTTCCCAGGTGTGCTTGGCAGCCTGGATGCCCGCCACTTGGGCCACTGCCAGTACGTCCCCCTTTTTTATGGTACCAGCCCGGATTTTTTCAAGGGTCTCCCGGGCCATCTGAATTTCCCCGGCGGCCACGGCAACGCGGTGGGTGACGGCCTTCTTGGTCACGTTCACCATCCGGGCCCGGCCCTGGGGGTTGAAGTGGGTCAGCTCTGCCATGTTTTAGCCTCCAATCTGGTTCATGCTCCTGGGGGTGTCGCTGGGGCGGTCGGTCAGGTGATGCTCCTGGGGCTTGCAGGCGATGCCCCGGCGGATGGCTTCCTCCAGGGCAGGGCCGTGGAGGCCCCGGAGGTCGATCTCCTCCCGGCTGTGGAGGCAGCTTTTCAGCCTGCCGTCCGCCGTCACCCGGATACGCCGGCACTGGGCGCAGAAGGTGTGGCTCAGGGGGGCGATAAAGCCAACCGTCCCCCGGGCCCCCGGCAGGCGGTACCGCCGGGCCACCCCCTGGGCCTCCAGGGGCTCCAGCGTGGGGAAGCGCTCCAGGACGGTCTGGCTGGAGAGGAAGCAGCCCCTGTCCCACGCCGCGCAGGGACCCATGGGCATCAGCTCAATAAAGCGGACCTCCCAGGAGTGGTCCCGGGTCAAAGCCAGGAAATCCCCGATCTCGTCGTCGTTGAAGCCGCCGATAAGGACCGTGTTCAGCTTCAGGCGGGTGAATCCGGCGGCCTGGGCGGCGGCGATGCCGTCCAGGGTCTGCTGGAGCTGTCCGGTCCGGGTCATGGTCTGGAACCGGTCAGGCCGCAGAGTGTCCAGGCTGATGTTCAGCCGGTCCACCCCGGCCTCCCGCAGCGGGACAGCCATTTGAGGCAGCATGGTCCCGTTGGTGGTCAGGCACAGCTCCTCGATCCCGGGGATGGCTCCAAGCCCCCGGCAGATGTCCAGGATGCCCCGGCGCACCAGAGGCTCCCCACCGGTGAGGCGGATTTTCTTCACCCCGCAGGCCGCCGCCGCCTGGGCAATCTCGATGCACGCCTCCACGGTGAGGATATCCTCGTGGGCTAGTTTGCACACCCCCTCTGCCGGCATACAGTACTGACACCGGTAGTTGCACAGATCGGTGACGGACAGGCGGAGATAGTCCACACTGCGGCCAAACTGGTCTTCCATACCACATTTCTCCTTTTCGGCGGGGCGGCGCGGGCGCCCCTACTTGCTTTCGGCCCGGAGCTGAATCAGCTGGGCGGCAATGCTTACCGCAATCTCTGCCGGCGTCTCCGCTTTGATATCCAGGCCGATGGGGGTGGTGATGCGCTGGAGGTCGGCGTCGGTGTAGCCCATTTCCCGCAGCTTGGAAAATACCGCCGCCGTCTTCCGCCGGCTGCCGATGACGCCAATATACCGGGCGGGAGTCTTCAAAGCGTGGACCTGAACGGTCAGATCGTCCTTGTGTCCCCGGGTCATGATGGCGACGTAGTCCTCCGCGGTAATGCCCGCATAGGCCGCGGGATCGTCGTTTTGAATCAGGCGGGTCTCCTCCGCGCCGGGGAAGAGTGCAGGGCGACAGAAGTCCTCCCGGTCCTCCAGCACCACGCACCGGAACTCCACCGCTGCCAAGGCGGGGACCAGGGCCTGGGCCACATGGCCGCCGCCGAAAATATAGACCCGCCCTGGGGGAAGCAGCCGGGCCTTCTCCTCCTGTACCCAGGCCAGATCCGACGACTCGCCGCCGGACAGGTAGCGGAAGCAGACCTGGACGTTGCCACCGCAGATCATGCCCAGATCCTGCACCTCGTTGGGCCGGAGCTGAAAGCTCTCCACCCGGGACTGCCCCGCCTTCAGGGTCTCCAGGGCAATCTGCTCGCTGCGGAACTCCACTGCGCCGCCGCCGATGGTGCCGGCCACCCGGCCCTGTCTGGTCACCAGCATATGGGCTCCCGCCCCCCGGGGGGTAGAGCCGCTGCTGGCCACCACCGTGACCAGGACCAGATTTTCGCCCTGGGACAGGAGCTGTTCCATCTGTTCAAATAACTTGCGCATGATCGTTTACCTCCCTAATTGCGAAAAATATTTCTTGAATGCCGCCTGGCTGTAGGCCTGGACATCTGTCTGAAGGGCCCGGTAGGCCGTAAGAAGGTCCTTGCCCTGGCCAGTCAGGCTGGAGCCGCCGCCATTGCTTCCCCCCTGGCTGCGAATCAGCACCGGGAAGCCCAGCTGCCGCTCCAGCTCATTGATCATCGTCCAGCCCTTGGAGTAGGACATGTGCATACACTGGCAGGCCCCCAGCATGGAGCCGGTGGTATCAATCAGCTCCAGGAACTGAGCGCAGCCCGGATCCCAGAAGCAGGTCTCTGCCTGAAGGCAAATCTGCACATCCAGCTGAAGAGGCATGGGGAGGCTGGTTTGGCGGCGGCGGTATTTCAGCAGAGCGGCGTATTCATCCCGGGTGTCGCTGTCCAGGGCGGTGCCCGGGTCCTCTACCTCTATCTGGGTTATGGGGACATCCAGGGCATCCACCGCGCCCCGCAGGCCGCCTTCGCCAGAGTAGTCCCGCAGGCGGGAGAAGAGGGACCGGTGAAGCACCACCGGGTGGCCTGTGGCGCCCTGGCAGACAGGGCAGATAAACTTTCCCTCCGCCTGGAGCAGGGCCTGGAGGGTGTCCCTCTGGACCAGAGGGATGTCGGCAGGGGAGAGAAGCACCCGCTCCACCTCGGGCCCCAACTGCTCCAGGCCAAGTATCAGAGAGTCCATCATCTGGGTCTCGTAGTAGCGGGCGTTGCGGACGAATTCCACGCCCAGGCCGTCCAGGTGGGCCTCCAGCTCCTGGGCCCGGTAGCCCGTCACCACCAGAATGGGGCTGGCCCCGGCCTCTGCCATCCGGTCAGCCACCCGGCGGATCATGGATCTGCCGTCCACATCCAGCAGGGGTTTGAATTTTCCCATACGGGAGGATACTCCGGCGGCTAAGATCAGACCTGCAAGCTGTGACATGGTAATTCCTCCTCATTCCAGATGAAATTCTGCTGCAATTTCCCGAGCCCGGCGGTACCGGGTCTCCCAGGCGGCGATGGCCTCCGGCGCGGTGCATTTCCTCCGGGCGGCTTCAAAGCGCTGGGCCAGGGTGACGCGCTCGACGCCCCGCACCAGCTTATCCGCCAGGTAGAGGAGGCTGGCCTCTGGGCCAGCCCCCTGGGGCAGATCGTGGTGGAGAGAGACGATGGCCCCCAGCTCGGGATAGCCCTCCTGCGCCAACAATTCTCCACAGGCTTGGGGGTGGTTTGGCCGGTCCCGGACCAGATCGTGGAGAAGGCAGGCGGTATGCAACAGCCTTCGGTCTACCGGCTGCTCTGTCCGTTCGGCCAGCTCCAGAGCCTGCCGGGCCACGGCCTCCCCGTGGGCCAGCACACCCTCCGGCGGGGGATAGCGCTGGAGCAGAGCCTCCAACAGAAGGGGGTTTGGCTGACGCTCCGGCATCCGGCCCACCCACTGTACCGCATACCGGCCCTCCGGGCTGATGGAGACGGCGCTGATCCCGCCCCAGGGCTGGGGCAAGGACATCACCTCGTCAGGGTCACGTTCCAGCAGGCGGCACAGCCATCCCCGGTTGATCCCCCCGTGGGCCACAATGGCCAGGTCTCCCTCTGTCTGCTCCAACAGAGGGGCGATAGCCCGGGCCATCCGGGCCCCCGCCTGGGCAAAGCTCTCTCCGCCTGGGGGAGCTGTGGTCCCCAGGTGCCGGCCCCGCTGGGCGTACTCCTCTGGAAAGCGGGCGGAGATCTCCTGGAAGGAAAGGCCGGTCCAGAGTCCAGTGTCTACCTCGTGGAGCGCCTCTATCGTTCGGACAGGGGCCCCCAGGTGCTGGGCCGTCTGGACGCACCGGGTCAGGGGGCTGGAAAAGACGGCGCAGAGAGAGACAGTGCGGGCCCAGTCCCCCAGATTCCGGGCCTGCTGCTCCCCGACGGAATCCAGGGGAACATCCTCGGAATAGCTGCAAGTGTGGGCATCGCCGTTCACCGGCCGGCCGTGCCGGATAAGATATAGGGTCCGCAAATCGTCTCACCGTCCTTTTGCATTTCACATAACGAAGACGTAATCAAACCTTTTCTCCGATGCAGAGGAAGTAGCCCCACTTGACCCCTTGGACAGCGTGGGCAGCCTTTTCCAGGCCCTCGCCCGTACCGGACATGAGAGCCCCGGCCCACAGCTGGATCAGCGCCCGGGTGTGGTCCTCAAAGCATATGGGCTCCAGGCCGGCGTCCCGAAGGCGTCTCTCCACACCCTCCCGGCTGTCCAGCCGTCCCAGAGGGGTCTGGGCGCCTGGGCCCGCCCGGGTATACAGGTCGGTCAGAAGCAGCCGTCCTCCGGGGCGGAGCACCCGGAAGCATTCCCGCAGGGCCTGCTCCGGCACTTCGATCTGGGACAGGGCGCACTCCAGCAACACCCCATGGAAGGCGCCGTCCTCCCAGGGCAGCTGCTCTACCCGGCCCCGGGTCACGTCCGGGCTCTGACAGGCCGGGTCCCGGTCCAGGCCCTGAATCTCACATCCCAGCCGCGCCCGCAGATGCCGCACGGTCTCTCCGCTGCCGCTGGCCACGTCCAGCAGGCGGCTCTCCGCGGTAAAGCGGCACAGCTCCACGCCCCGGTCGGTGAGGGCCAGCCCCCCGGGCTTTTCCCCCTGGCAGGAGCCGCAGAACAGGGGGGTCCACCAGCTCATGCGGGGAAGGCCGTCAGATAGGCGGCGCAGAAGGGGATAAGCTTTCCTCCGCGGTATACATGGAGGCTGCACTGGCGCAGACGCTCCAAGTCCAGGTTCCCCGCGTCCTGAAAGTTCATGGAGGTGATGGTGAAGCCGTGGGTCCGCTTCCACTGTAAAAAACCCTCCAAAGAGTGGAGATCTGGATCCGTGGCAGAGCAGCAGGACGGCCCGTCAGCTGCTTCAGGGGTGCAGCAGCTCTTCTCAAGGGGGGCGTCGGAGCGGGACCACCGCTTGCCGATGTAGTCTCGGTTCTGCTGCGCCGGGTCGGCCCCGCAGCAGCAGGCGGCGGGTTGGCTGCCCCGTTTGGACAGGGCCTCCAGCCCATCGGGCAGAACAATATAGTCCCCATGGAGACCGCACAGGGGGTGGTCGCAGGAGGAGGGAACCAGGCTTTCTCGGGGGACCAGGCCATCGGTCTGGTCCACAACCGCGTCCAGCAGCTCGCCCATGGTATAGCGCTGCGCCTCGGAAGGGCGCTGTGGGATGCGGCCAAAGTAGCTCACCGGCTGGAAGTGGACCCCCCGCACTGCCGGGGTGCGGGCCATGCCATAGCGCAGGATGGCTCCAATCTGCTCTGTATTCACCCCGGGGACCAGGGTGGGCACCAGGGTTACACCGATACGGGCCGCGCCGCAGGCCTGAATGGCCGCCTCCTTGATGGCCAGCAGGTCCCGGCCCCGAAGGGTGCGGTATACCCCCTCCGTCACCCCGTCAAATTGCAGAAAGGCGACATCCAGTCCAGCTCGGGCCAAAGCTTTCACATAGGCGGGGTCCTCCGCCAGACGCAGGCCGTTGGTGTTCACCTGGATATAGGGGCAGCCCGCCTGCCTGGCATAGGCCACAATCTCAGGCAGGTCGTCCCGAAGGGTGGGTTCTCCGCCGCTGAGCTGAAGGAAGGTCCCGTCCGTCAGGGCAGCAATGTGGTCGATCCACCCCTTCACCTGTTCCAGGGAAGGGTCCCTGGTCTGGGCGTTGTCTGCAAAGCAGAATTTGCAGTGCAGATTACACCGGTCGGTGACCTCCAACAGGGTACAGCAGGTCTTCCGCAGATGTTTGCCGCACAGGCCGCAGTCCTGGGGGCAGCGCAGGCCCTCCTCCAGGCCGGTCTCTTCCCGGGGGCCGGTCCAGTGCTCCAGGGGCTCGCTTCCCCGCCAGAGGACGGTGGAAAAGGTCCCATGCTCCGGGCAGGTTTTTTCCTGGTACATATGGCCGTTCCGCTCTGTCCGCACAGCGGGGATTCGCTTCAGACAGACAGGGCAGACACTGGCGGTTCGGTGCATGTTCAAACACTTCCTTCTGGTAAGCTTCTCTTCTGCATTCCGGTGCCCGAAAAGCCGGAGATGGTCTGGACGGCGATGGAGAGCGCCTTAAGGCCGGGCAGCTCCGCCAGCCGGTGGCGGACGATTTCCAGGTCGGGGGGGATTACGCCAAACAGGGTGAGCGCCGTCCCCTCCAGGGCGTAGTCCACCACGTCTGGACAGGCCAGCAGAATCCCGTCCAACTGCCACAGCCTGCCGCCGCCAGTCCGGCGTCCCCCCCAGGGAAGCATACGCCGGAGGAAGCTGCCGCAGGGGCAGCGCCCGGGCAGCAGCATTCCCATGTCGCCTGTCCGGTAGCGGAGAAAGGGCATCGCCCGGCGCTGCAGGGTTGTGAAGACGAACTCCCCCATCTGTCCGTCGGGAAGAGGGACGCCGGTCTGGGGGTCCACCACCTCCACCAGGATGTCGTTCTCCCGGATATGGCAGCCGTGGTGGGCACTGCACTCCACCGCAACCCCGAAGCCCATCTCCGTCATGCCAAAGTGGTTGAACACCTGACAGTCCAGTCCGGTTTGAACCCGTTCCACCAGGGCGGGGTGGGCGGCGTCAGCGCTGAGCAGTACCGATTGGATGGAGACTCTCTGGCTTGGGGGGAGCTGGAGGCGGTACTCCGCCAGGCCCAGCATCTGAATGGGGATACCCACCAGACTGTTGCAGCCAGAGTCCCGCAGCAGGGCATAGCTGGCCGCAAGGCTGGCCACGGGCCCCCCCTGGACGGCCTCTACGCCGATTCGGGCCAAGCCTCTTTGCAGCAGGTCCCCCACACTGCCAGGCTGGCTGCCAGGCATACAGATTAGCACCCGGTCGCCAGGGGAGACCAACTCCTCCATTCCATGGGCGAAGAACTCCACCGTCCGCTCCTGGTCCTCCCGGCGGAAGAAGATCCGCTTGGGGCTGCCGGTGGTGCCCGAGGTCTTCAGCGTGACCACCCGCTCCACCTGAGACTGGCCGCAGCACAGCCAGTCCTGGGGGGCGGCCCGCAGCTGCTCCGCTGTGGTGAAGGGGAGCTGCACAAGGTCTGCCCGTGTGCGGATGGACGGGATATCCACATCCTTCAAACGGGCCTGATAAAAGCGGCTGTGGGCTCTGGCATAGTCCAGCACATCCCGGAACCGGTCCAGCTGCCACCGGTCCAGCGGAGCAGGCGCGGCACAGCCGGTTTCCTCTTGAATCCAACGCTCCAGTACCGAGGGCCTCATATTTGGCCTCCCTTCCTTGGGTCAGTCGGCGGGTCCGGCTACAGCTCCTGGTGGGGGGCGTCCTCCATCAGCTTGAACCAGAAGCTGACGCACACCTCCTCCGAAAGCTTGTGGACCGTGTGCTCGGTGCCGGCGGGTATCAGGAGCACATCCCCCTCCTCCATGACGTACTCCTGTCCGCTGCCGAAGTGAATGGCCATCTGGCCCTGGGTGACGATTCCAAGCTCGTCATACCGGTGCTTGTAGGAGACATATTCCGTCTGGCTTCCCGTCAGCGTCATGGCGTCCAGCTTATACCGGGGGTTGGAGGAGAGGATGGACTCCAGCTTGACCACGTCGTTCAGATTGTAAATCAGGGAGCGCTGGGCTTTTGTGGTCAGCAGGGGGACGGCCTCCTCGGGGGCGGTCTCCTCGGGAGCGGGTCCCTGGGGGATGGGCTTGGGAGCGGCAAGGTCGTTGATGGTAATACGCAGGACATAACAGATCTTGTGCAGATTGCTGATGGAGGGCTGGCTCAGGCCTCGCTCAATCTTGCTGAGAAAGCCGGTGGACAGCCCGGTCTTTTCTGACATCTCCTGTAAAGTCAACCCGTGCTGCCGGCGCAGGTCCCGGAGGGTGACGCCCAGAAAATTGGATGGTTGTCCCTGTTTGCTCATGGCTTTTCTCCTTTTCTATTTGTCCTCCAGCTCCATCTCCACCTCGGCTACCCGGCCTTTCACCAGTTCCTCGGAAAGGTATACCTGGCCGCATATGGGGCACCGCAGGGCATCGGCAAAAAAAGTGTGGGTCAAATAGGAAAAATCAACTCGTTTTTTCACCAGCGGGCATTGGCAAGTCCCGCAGATCAGCTCAGACATCACCCGATCCCTCCAAAATCTGCATCCGATGAGCGTATATGTTCACCAGCTCCCGGCAGCCCTCCTGATTCCGGTACTCCACCCAGACAGTCAGATTTCCTACCGGGGCATGTCCAATGCGGGTTCCCTTCTCTAGGTTGTTCAGGTATCGGCCAGTTTGCTCGCACTGCTCCACTACCGCCTCTGCGTCCTCCCGCAGCAGGTAGCTGCGGTTCATTTTCTCCAGAAGTTCTGGTACGATCAGCAAAGGAGCGCTGGGGCTTGCCGTCTCCATAGATGCCGCCTCCTCAGGTGCGTATTGCAGCAGCAGCGTCCGCTTTAGCGCCCGCCGGTTTTCCCGGCTCTGGGTGGCGGTGGGGACCTCTCTTTCCCAGAAGCCGCCGTCGAGGAACACTGCGCTTAAAATGTGGGCTGCCGCCTTGTTCCGCCGGCGGAAGACATCCTGGCAGTTGGCACAGTAGACCAGATAGGGCAGGGGGCTGGCCTCGATGCGGTTCTGCGTCACCCCCTGCGCATAGTTGGGGTTGGCGATGTCCACCTGTCCCCCCCAGCCGCAGCACTGGGCATACGCCCGCTCCATCCGCAGGGGCTCCAGCTGGAAGCTGGCCTTCCGGGCCAGGGAACGTACTGCCTCCTGGGCCTGCGGCCAGTCCCGGCTGGGGCAGGGGTCGAAGACGGCAACACTCTGTATCCCTTCTGCCCTGGGGATTGGATAGTCCCACTGCTCCAGCAGCTCGTACAGGGAGATTCCCTCCGCCTGGGGCAGGTGGCGCTGGAGCTGCTGGCGGCAGTTCAGGCAGGCAAAGACAAGCTTGGGTCTGCCCAGGGACTCCCACACGGCACACAGCTGCTGCATCGCTTTTTCGTGGAGGCCGGTCTGCCCCGCCCACTCCGCCGGAGCCCCGCAGCAGCCCAGGTAGAGGGCCGACCGGGGCTGCCGCTCCAGAATGGCCTGAAAGCTTTTCTGCACCAGCCCGGGCTCAGAGCCGCCCAGGCGGCACCCCGGGAAGAAGAGGTACGTGGGGGCCTTTGCTTTGGAGGGGTTGAGAACCAGGGAGGCCTCGGTGTTGGAGAACTCCATGTCCCGCAGCCAAAACTCGTGGTAGGCCCAGGGCATGGCCTTCTCTTCCACCATTCGCCGGTGGCTGTCCAGCAGATAGGCCCCAGTATCCAAAGAGACAGGGCATACCTGTTTGCACAGCCCGCAGTGGTTGCAGGTGGCAATCAGACGGGTGGCCAGGCGGGCCTTTCGAGAAAGACTCACCGGTTCGATGGTGGTGGCCACTTCCTCCTCCACCCGCTTGGGGTACTTGTGGCTGCTGCGCATCAGGTCACAGTACTTGACGCAGGCGTCGCACTGACACTGCTGACAGCGGGAGGCCTCTTCCACCGCGGCCTGCTTGGTATAGCCCTCCGGGCTGGGGACAGGACCCGGGGCTCGGTAGGGGATCAGGTTGGGGTCCGGGTGGAAGCGGCTGGAGTGGTCCCGGAGAGGCTCGTTCATCTGTCCTACCTTTAGATAGCGCTCCACCGCCTTGGCGGCGGTAAGGCCGTCGGCAATGGCCTCCATGGGAGTCAGACCGACGAGAGCGCCCCCCAGGAAGAAGCCCTCCCGGGTTGAGGCACAGGCTCCGGTGCCGGACAGTGTGAGTCCGAAGGTCTCTCCTCCCACGCCAGTGGCTACATAGACGGCGTCGGCCTCTACCTGGGCCAAGTCGGTGATCGGGGTAGAGAGGTGGAGCTCCACTGTCTCGTGCATAAACTGGCGCTCCAGCTCCGGGCGAAAGATCTCCTCAGGCAGGAGGTCCCAAAGGGAGCCGCCAGTGCGATCTTCCCGCTCGAAAATAACGACAGTATACTTTTTCGAGGCCAGGCGCAGAGCACAGGCCAGTCCGCTGAGCCCAGCGCCAATGACCGCGATTTTGGCGGGGCGCTTGGGCAGATTGTACCGGTTGGGCTGGATGTTTGCGGTGTGTGCAATGGCAGCCGCCTCCAGATCCCGCAGGGCGATGGAGCCGTCCTGAGCAGAAAAGACGCAGGCCCCTTGGCAGGGCTGGTCACACAGCTGGCTGACGATGCCGGGGAAGGCGACTGCATCCCGGTACAGGCGGAAGGCCGAGCCGAAGGCGCCCCGCTTCAGGTGCCTGATAAAGCTGCGGATATCCAGACCGAAGGGGCAGACAGAGGCGCAGGGGGGCGGATCGTCTTGCATACATTGTTTGGCCAGTTGTTCACGAAAGCTGTTCATAGGAAACCTCCTGCCAATAAGGGGCCCTCCCCTCCCCCGAAAGGGGGGGAGGGGGAGAGGCCAAAGGGGTGGTTTAGCTTAAAAGGGCTTTTCGGCGTTCGGGTCATCCAGGGGCACGAAGAAGTTGTCTCCGCCGAAGGTGACCGGATGCGCCTTGATGTCCTCCAGGCGCTCGTACAGGTCGTCGCCCAGGAAGTACTTCTCGGGCTTGAAGGGCTCTTTGCCTGCGGCAATGGCGTCCATGCCGGCCTTAATCTTCTCGGGCAGGGCGGGCAGCTCATAAATCCGCACGCCGCAGGCCCGCTTGATGCCGTTGATGACGGCCATGTGGCCGGAAGCCTGGAAGGCCTCGGAGGCACCGGAGGAGCCGAAGGGGCCGATCTCGTCGGGACGCTCATAGAAGATGACATTGATGTCGTCGGGGGTGTCGTTGCAGTAGGGAACGCCGGAACGGTAGATGTTGGTGTGCTTCTTCACATCGTCATAATCCTCCGACAAAGCGAAGCCGATGGAGTGGGAGATGCCGCCATAGGCCTGGCCCAGAACAGCTGCGATGTTGCCCGGCTTGCCGATATCGGTGATGCAGGCAAAGCGGATGCAGCTGGCCTTGCCGGTCTGGGCGTCTACCTCCACCTCTGCGATGTTGAAGCAGTAGGTGTAGGAGGGGTTGGGGTTGCCTACGCCGGTATTGGGGTCCATCCGGCACAGCTTTTTGCCCCGGGGAGCCGCAGTGGTGCAGGAGAAGGTGCCTTTATACTTGGTGGGAATACCTTCGGCCACCATCTCGTCATAGGTGCGGTAGGTGCCGTCGGGCTTGCGCATGGCGTCCATAAGCTTGTTGGCTGCGTCGATGGTGGCGTTGCCGCTCATAAAGTGGGTGCGGCTGGCGCCGGACATGCCGGAGTCGGGGCACATCTTGGTGTCATTCTGTACCAGGCGGACCTGCTCAGGCTTAATGCCCAGGGGCTTCAGGGCCTCCAATGTGAGCATCAGAGAGCCGATGTCGCCGCCCTGGCCCAGCTCCTGGTAGGTGTCGTACTTGGTGATGGTTCCGTCGGGGTTCAGCTCCAGCGCGGCGGAGGCCTCGTCCGTGGCGCCCTCGGTGACGTTGAAGCCGCCCCAGGCCACGCCGACTGCCCGCAGCTTCTCCGGGGTGGAGGTCTGCTTGGCATGGGCCACCATCTCTTCATAGACGGGCTTGGCCTTCTTCATGATCTCCTCCATGGGGTACTGAGGATAGTCAAAGCTGGCGGTGGTGGTGTCACCCTCGTGTGCGATGTTTCTCCAGCGGATCTCAAAGGGATCCAGGCCCAGCTTCTCGGCCATCATGTCCATCATGGACTCGGAGTGGGTATAGGCCTGGGGAGAGCCATAGGAGCGGTAGGCAGTGGCAAAGTTATGGTTGGTGTTGGCAATGCGGCCCAGCGCAGCCACGTGGGGGACGCTGTAGGGGAAGTAGGCGTGGCGTACAACCTTGGTAATCAGGTCGTCGCCGCCCCAGGAGTAGGCGCCGTGGTCCACGCCAAAGTCATATTCCGCGGCGATGATCTTGCCGTCATTGTCGCAGGCCAGGCGGCCGTTGGAATAGGCGGGGGCGCGCTTGCCAGAGAAGTGCTGGTGCTCCTCATAGCTCATGGACAGGGAAACCGGACGGCCGGTGACCACGGTGCAGGCGCCGCACAGGGCCAGGTCGCTGGCGTTGGTGGACCAGCCGAAGCTGGCGCCGGTGGGGTTCATCAGCACGCGGATCTTGCTGGTGGGAACACCCAGGCTGCTGCCGATACGATTGATGGAGGAGAAGACGCCCTGGCTCTTGCACTGGAAGGTGAGGAAGCCGTCCTCGTCAAAGTAGCTCTGCATCACGTCGCCCTCAATGGACATATGGGGCTGGCGGGTGGAGTGGAAGGAGCCCTCTACCACGTTGGGGGCGTTGTCGATCATCTCGCGCACCTTGGCGGGATCCTCCAGGCCGACGCCCTTCAGCAGAGGCTGTTCGCAGTAGATATTGGGGGTGTCATCGTGGACCCGGGCGGCGTCGGGCATGACGGCCTCCAGGTAGCTCAAGGATTCGGGCAGCTGCTCGATATCCACTGTGACCTTGGCCGCAGCGGCCTTGGCATGGGCCCGGGTATCGGCGCAGACCACGGCAACTACATCGCCATAGCGGAAAATTTTCTCGTCACACAGGACCCGGCGAGAGGACTCCAGCACGGTGGAACGCTCGTGGAACTGTCCCTCGGCCAGGACGTTGGAGGCGCCGGTGGCCTTCAGGGCCTCGGCAGTGACCACCTTGTAGACGCCGGGCATCTTCTCGGCCTCTTCCGTGTGGATGGCCAGAATCTTGGCATGGTGGGTTACGCGGGGCTGCACCACTGCGCCGAACAGAGTTCCCTCCGGGAAGGAGAGCTCCTGGTCGTCGCCATAGTCGTACAGACCGCACACCTTGGCCATTGCAGTGGGCCGAACCAGGGGTTTGCCGTAGTACTCCCCGTCCTGGGGCACCTTGACCTGGATGTCCTCGATTGTGGCTTCGCCTCGCATCACCTTGGCGGCGGCCATCACAGCGTCAATAATCTGCTTGTAGCCGGTGCAGCGGCACACGTTCTTGTGCTTGGTGAACCACTCCCGGGCCTCCTGACGGGTGGGGTTGGGGTTCTGCATCAGCAGAGCATAGGTGGAGACGATAAAGCCCGGGGTGCAAAAGCCGCACTGCACTGCGCCGCAGTTCATCCAGGCGATTTGGATGGGGTGGGGGTGCTGGGGCGTCCCGATGCCCTCAATGGTGATAACTGTGCTGTACTCCTTGATGGCGCGGACCTTCCGGGTGCAGGAGCGGACCAGCTCGCCGTTCAGGATCACGGAGCAGGAGCCGCACACGCCAGTGCCGCAGCCTACCTTTGTGCCAGTCAGGCCAATTCGGCGCAGAACATCGGCCAGAGAGTCGGTCTCTGGATTGCAGGTAAAGACGCGGTCCACACCATTGATGTTCAGCCACATTTTCCTTAGGTTCATTGTTAAGCCTCCTTAAAACTCTGACGATTCGATATGTAAGCATGGGAAATTTTGAACTGCCAGTGCGTGTATTATATATGAGAGTTTTCTTTTCGTCAATGCAAGGAAAAATCCTTGCATTAAATAATGTACAAAGGGAATAAAACTGCAAAAAACAGGGCATACGCCCGGAAAATCAAAGTTTTTTACTGGAATCCTACGATGTGAAGCAAATGAAATGAGGAAAAACGAGGAAAAAATTGAGGAAAACTCGGGAAAGATTTATGCACATTTTTTAACGGCTTTGTCGGGATTCCATAAAAAAAGCCCCGTCTGCTCTTGACATTTTCGCCTCTTTCCCTTAAAATCACACACGGACAGGGGCGGATTCCGTGCAGGCTCCCGGGGATTTTCTTCCTGCTTTTTTGGAAATTTTCCTGGGTTTGCCCGATTTCTCTGCCTGTCAAAGCCATGAAAACAAGGAGGCGAATGAAATGCTTGAAGAACAAGTGAACCAGCTTCTGGCCCAGAAATTTCATTGCTCCCAGATTATGATGCAGCTGGGGATGGATGCCCTGGCACTGGAGGAACCAAACCTGGTGAAGGTCATGACCGGTCTGGCCGGGGGATTGGGGGGCTGCGGACGAAACTGCGGGGCTCTCACCGGAGGCGTGTGTATGCTCAGCCTGTTTGCCGGCCGTGGAGACGCGGCAGAGGCCTCCCATCCAGAGCTGGAGGAGATGGTTTCCGAGTTTCTCTCCTGGTTCGAGGAGAGTTACGGAAGTCCCAACTGCGACGACATTCTTATGGGGGACAAGGGGAATATCCCCCAGACCTGTCCTGATTTGATCCTCAACGCAGGCCAAAAGGCCATGGAAATCCTGGAGGACCACGGGTTTCTGCCCATGAGCTGACACCTGCACCAAACGTCAAAAAGCATGAACGAAGGAAAGGGGAGACTGCACACCATGTCGAATGGAATCGCTATGGAGCGCGTGGAGGAGATCATCGACGGCTACGGCTGTCAGGTTCACAATATGATCGCCATCATGCAGGACATCCAGGCGGAGTACAAATATCTGAGCCCGGAGGTGCTGGAACGCATCGCGGAGAAGCTGAACGTGGGTGTGGCCAAGGTATACAGTGTGGCCACATTCTATGAAAATTTTTCCCTGGAGGCCAAGGGCAAGTACATCATCAAGGTATGTGACGGCACGGCCTGCCATGTGCGCAAGTCCCAGCCCATCTACAACGCCATCCGGGAGTATCTGGAGCTGGAGGGGAAGCAGAAGACCTCGGCTGACGCCCTGTTTACCCTGGAGACGGTGGCCTGCCTTGGGGCCTGCGGCCTGGCACCCGTGGTGACGGTGAACGACCAGGTCCACTCCAAAATGACGCCGGAGTTGGCCATTGACCTGCTGGAGCAGCTGAGAAGGGAGGATGCGGCCCATGCCTGAAATGAACCGGGAGCGGCTGGAGGTCCGCCGGGTGAAGGCCAAGCGGGACCTGTCTCTCCAGAAACGGCAGATTCTGCTGTGTGCCGGCACCGGCTGTATCGCCGGCGGCGCGCTGAAGCTGTACGATTACATCAAGGAGGCCTGTACCAGCCGGGGGCTGGACGTCTATGTGGGCCTGACCCAGGAGCGGGAGCAGGAGGATGTGACTCAGCCCAAGGGAGACGGGGTCTATCTGAAGAAGAGCGGCTGCCACGGCTTTTGCGAGATGGGGCCTTTGGTTCAGATTGAGCCGGAGGGAATTTTGTATACCCATGTACAGCTGGAGGACTGCGACGAGATCATTGAAAAGACCGTGGTGAAGGGAGAGGTCATCCCACGGCTGCTCTATCAGCTGGATGGAGTGTCCTACCCCAAACACAGCGATATCCCCTTCTACCACAGGCAGCACCGCATTGTTCTGGAGAACTGCGGCGCCGCTGACGCCGAGGACATCGACGAGTATCTGGCCCGGGATGGCTATGTGGCCTTTGAGAAGGCCCTGTTTGAGATGACCGACGAGGATATCTGCAAGGAGATCCTGGACTCGGGCCTCCGGGGACGGGGCGGCGGCGGCTTCCCTGCCGGGCGGAAGTGGGACAGTGTGCGCAAACAGCCCCGAGGCAAGAAATATGTGGTGTGCAACGGGGACGAAGGGGACCCCGGCGCCTTTATGGACCGCTCCATTATGGAGGGCAACCCCCACTCCATCATTGAGGGGATGCTGATTGCGGCCCTGGCTGCCGGCAGCGACGAGGGATACATCTATGTCCGGGCCGAGTATCCTCTGGCGGTAGCCCGCCTGAAAACCGCCATTGCCAAGGCGGAGGAGATGAATCTGCTGGGGGACCGAGTTCTGGGGACAGAATTCTCCTTCCATCTCCATGTGAACCGTGGAGCTGGCGCCTTTGTCTGCGGCGAGGGCTCTGCCCTGACGGCCTCGATTGAGGGCAACCGGGGAATGCCCCGGGTGAAGCCTCCCCGGACCGTGGAGCACGGCCTGTGGGCTCAGCCCACGGTGCTAAACAATGTAGAGACCTTCTCTGCTGTGCCCCTGATTATCCGAAAAGGGTCCGCCTGGTTTAAGTCCATCGGCACAGAGAACTCTCCGGGGACCAAAGCCTTTGCCCTCACCGGCAATGTGGTGAACACCGGCCTCATCGAGGTCCCCATGGGTACCACCCTGCGGGAGATCATCTTTGACATTGGCGGCGGCATCAAGGACGGCAAGCAGTTCAAGGCGGTGCAGATCGGCGGCCCCTCCGGCGGCTGTCTGACGGAGGAGCACCTGGACATGCCCCTGGATTTCGACTCGCTGAAAAAGCTGGGGGCCATGATCGGCTCGGGCGGTCTGGTGGTCATGGACGAGGACACCT
>JAAWAD010000096.1 GCA_022791995.1 Lawsonibacter sp. | reverse complement strand
TAGACAGGACAGGTAGGTCCAGGCCAGTTTTTTCAAATGCGGTACACATTTTTGTTTGGGGTTGCTACAGCTATTTAACTGTGATACAATAAGTTTGTGTCTCTTAACTGATTGGATGACACAAAGAGAGAGGTGGATTCCTGTTGAATTTCTTACACTTGAAATATTTTTTGATGGTTGCAGAAGAGCTGAACATTACCCGGGCAGCGGAGCGGCTTTACATCTCTCAGCAGTCTCTATCCAACCACATCAGCAACATCGAGCGCGAATTGGACGTCAAGCTGTTCACCCGCTCCCCCAAGTTATCCCTGACCTATGCGGGGGATCTGCTGGTATCCACTGCCACACAAATCTTGGAGCTCCACAGCCAGTATCTGGCCAAGGTGGGGGATATCAATCGGCACTACCTAGGAATGCTCCGGGTTGGCGTTTCCCACACCTGCGGGTTGGCTCTGTTGCCGGAGATCCTGCCAAAATTCCGGGCAGAATTTCCCCAGGTGGAGTTCTCTCTGTTTGAAGGCAACTCCACTCAGCTGGAAGATGAGCTGTCCCATGGCCGGGTTGACCTGATTATTTGCTTTCAGCCCATCATGATCGAGGGTGTGGAGGTTACCCCGCTGACCCGACAGCGCCTTGTTCTGGTGGTTCCGCGAAGCTTTACCCAGTCTCTGTTCGGCTCGCAGGCAGAGGAGGTCCGGCAGCACTTTGCCCAGGGGGCTGATATTGCGGCCTTCCAGCAGCAGCCCTTTGTCCTGATTAAGCGGGGCAACCGAACTCGCAACATTGTCGATCAATATTTCAGCCGGTACTACTTCAAGCCCAAGCTGATTTTGGAGACAGAAAACACCGTCACCACCTTGGCCATGGCGCAGGCAGGCATTGGAATTACCATTTGCCCGGAGCTTTTCCTCCGCGCGCTGCCTGCCCCTGCGGCCCACACCGGAGGGGTGGACCTGTTTCCTCTGACCGACCCCTCCACCTTCAGCTGTCTGGTGGCCGGGCACCGCAAGGACCGATACCTGTCCCACTTTGGAGAACGTTTTATTGAGATTGCACAGGAGGCCCTTCAGGACACGTCTGTGACCTCTGGCTGAAATCACAGTGCTGCTCTCTCAAGAAAACATTTGTCAAGGGGGGATTTCGCAAAAAGGCGAAATCCCCCCTTGACAAATTCATATTTACCGTTCAAACAGTCCCTTCGCGTTTCGTCCCGATCACTTCTTTGAATTCGATGCACATATCCGTATTCTTTGACTGTATCAGGCAGAACGACTAAACCCAATTCTTCACGAGTTTCCCGAATCATAGCATCCACGGGATTTTCTCCATTCTCAATCCCTCCGCCCGGAAACTTGTAATAATTGTACTTGGCGCTGTAAATCATTGCAATTTTTTGTCCTTGATAATAATGCTTCTGGCAGAGTTGCGAACATCCGAGTATTTCCGTACCTTTTCGACGAAGGACTCCAGGTCGACCTCATTCTGTGCCTGGGCCTCAATTTCCTGCCGCAGAGCATCCGCCTCGGCTTTCAACTGCGCTTGTTCGTCCTCATAGGTCTTGCTCATCATGGCAAAACGGCCACCCGAAATGCGGCCCTTCACATTGTCCTCATAGAGGCGGATAAACATCTGGTCCAGCTCTTTGATCCGTTTCTCCACTTTGTTCAGCCGCTTTTTCCGCAGCTGCACAGAATCCTCTGCGTTCAGCTTCATCCTCCGTTCCATCACCACCCGGAAATGAGCCTCATGGCAGGTGACATATCCGTTACGTCCTGCGCAATTCCCTCTAAAACTGTTGTCAAAGGGAAATATAAGATTTGGGCCTGGGCTATTCACCCTCACTTAGCGAGTGTTTTCTAAAAGAGTATTTTACTGCTCTCTCAAAACGGAGCTGAGAAGGAGAAAAAATTTATATCCATGCGCCGCAAAACAGGCGCATGGACATAGATATTTTCAATACCAATCGTGCTTTTCATTCCGGTCCAGAGCGTTGATCTGCGCCATTTCCTCGTCCGTCAGCACGAAACCATACAACTCTGTGTTTTCCTTGATATGGTCGGGATTGCTGGAGCCAGGAATGACCACCACGCCCTTTTGCAGATTCCACCGAAGAATCACCTGGGCGGAGGATACGCCGTGGGCCTTTGCAATGCCGGAGATCACCTCGTCTCCCAGCAGTTCCCCCGTGTGGCCCCGGCCTCCCAGGGGATACCAGCCCTGGACCACGATACCCAATTCTTGGATATAGGGAATTACCTCATTCTCCTGATAATAGGGGTGGATTTCATTCTGCACCAGCGCCGGAGTGATGAACACCTGCGGCAGAAATTCCTCCAGCTCCTTCACATACCAGTTAGAGAGGCCCAAGGAGCGGATTTTTCCATCCTCTACAAACTTTTCCATAGCCTGATACGCTTTCACATCGTTCCGGTCGGGGTGATGCAGAAGCATCATATCCACATAG
>JAAWAD010000002.1 GCA_022791995.1 Lawsonibacter sp. | reverse complement strand
TCATCCTCTTGCGCTCCAAGCCTTTCCAGCTCTTCTCGCAAGCGACTTCGCTAGGATATCACATTCGCTTCGCTTTGTCAAGTACTTTTTTTGAAATTTTTCAATTCCTTTTGTACTCTTCCGCCGCTTTTCGACTGTCTCACTCCGCCCGGCGAACACCGCCGCCGCAGAAGCTTGGTTATCTTACCAAACTCCCCAGCTTTTGTCAAGCCTTTTTTCAAAGTTTTTTTCGGCTTTTTTTGATTTTCTTTTTTGCTACAAGATATGCCCCTTTTTTCGCTAACAGACCACAAAATATACCCGGCTACCTCTTTTTCCGCGGGGCCGGAAGCAGCGCCAGCAGGGCGGGCACAGCCAATCCCAGCAGCAGATTTCCGGCTGGAACCCATTTTCCGACCGTCCCCCTCTCCCAAATCGGAAGGCCGGCCAGCACCAGCGCCAGCAGTCCAGCGGCCCAGGCGGTCCTCTTTCCGTCTCCTTCGGGGGAAAATTCCCCGGCCATCGCCCGCAGCGCAAAGAGGAGCACCCCGGCCATGGCCAAATCGGCAAAGGTCCACAGAGAGGAGATGATGCCCTCCACCCGCTGGAAGGCCCCCTCCACCCCCACGCTCTTGGCCAGAGCAAAGAAGGGGTTGTCCAGCCGGGCGGCCAGCACCGCTCCCAGATTCCCCAGGATCACCGCCTGGGCCAGGGCCAGGAGGAGACATCCCCCCACGCTCCAGAGGCCCCAGTGCCACCCTCGCCCGCCCTTTTCCGTCCGGTCGGCGAGGAAGGCGGCAAACAGTCCCCAGCCCAGCACGCCGGCTGCGGGCAGTGCGGCAGACAGAGCGGACAGCACCCCCGGCCCGCTCAGGGGGAGCAGCCGCTCCAGCCTGGCCTGGGACAGGGACAGCCCCAGCACCACCCCGGCGGCGGCCAGCAGGGCCGCCAGAAAGAGCTGCCCCGTTCGGGCAAAGGCGGACAGTCTCCCCCGCCCCATCCACAGGGCCATGCCCGCCACCCCCAGCAGGAAGAACCACAAAGCGCCGTCCCGCCAGCCCAGGACCAGCAGCCGCCGGGCGGACAGCCGCAGGCGGAGGGCCAGCAGCAGCTCCCCCCATATCATATACAGGAGGAGGAGCCCCCGTCCCGCTGTCCGGCCCAGGCGGTCTGTCATTCCCCGGGCCAGCCCGACCTCCCCTCCGGCCCGGCGCAGCAGCCAGCCCGCCGCCAGCACCAGGGGAGTGGCGGCCAGCACCGACAGCCAGGCCCCCCGCCCCGCCTGGGGCAGAAGCAGGCCGGGCAGCTGCTCCGCCGCCGGGGCCAGCACGCCGGCCCAGACCAGCACCATCAGCTGGGTGGTGGAAATGGTATCCTTTCCCATACTTGTCTCCTTGTCTTTGTTCTTATGTGTGGAGGGAAACCCGGACCTGCACCCGGACTTCTGCCTGGGCAAAGGCCTGGGGCCAGCGGTCCGCCGTCCTCTGCCAGAGGCCGGGGGAGATCAGCGCTCCCCGGGGCCCCAGACCGGCGCAGTCCGTTCCCCAGCCCTGGAGCTGCTCCAGCGCCGCCTGGATACGGGCGCTCTCTCTGGCCTCCAACATTGCGGTCACCCGCTCCCGCTCTCCGGCATCCAGGGGACGGTCGTACTCCGAGAGCTGGGCACTCACCCGGCAGACCAGGGACAGCTCCACGCTCTCCTCTCCGCCGGACGCCAGGCGGCAGACCGTGCGGGCTCCGGTCACCCGAACCGCCGCCCGGTTCTCTTCCAGCTCCGCCTCAATCACGTCCAGCTCGGGCTGGCTGACCAGCAGCTCCAGCCCCCGGGCCGCCTCTCCGTCCAGAAAGCCAACCAGCCGCTCCCCCCGCAGCACCGCGTAGCCCCGCTCCTCCAGGGCGGCAGAACCCTCTCCGGCGGGGGACAGGGCGGGGACATAGGCGCTGCCCCGCTCCAGCAGGTCGGCGTACACCTCCCCCGCCGTCCGGGAGAGGAGGGCAGCCCCCATCTCTCCATCGGTGCGCAGGGTCTCCAGCCGCTGGTCCACCCCCCGCTCCTCGCCGGCCCGGACCGCCGTCTCCGCCCGGGTCCCCCGGACCACCCACAGCCGGGCCCCCAGGCCCAGCTCTCGGTCCCGGGCGAAGTAGTCCAGGGCGGGCAGCACGCTCTCCCGAGCCAGCTCCTCCCCTAGGAGCAGCTGGTCCACATAGCCGAAGTATACATAGCTGTCGCTCTGCCCCTGCATGGCCAGACAGGCCCCGTCCAGAGAGGGCCGGGCGGCGGACAGCACCAGGGGCTCCTCCGTCTCCCCCTGAAGGCCCCTGGCCCGCAGGCCGGTGGACACGGTGACGGTCAGTCCCCGGGCCTCCCGGTCCACGCCCATGGTGCGCAGCAGAGCCATATCCCCCATCTCTCTGGGGTAGGGCAGGCCGCCGCAGCCGGTGAGGAGCAGGCAGACCGCCAGCAGACCAGGAAGCAATTTCATCGCTGGTTCCTCCTGTTTCGGGTGTGGACCGCCCCGTCCCGCCACCGCATGGCGGGCAGGGGCAGCCGGAAGAGGCTGGGATGGCCCCGGGGGGCCCCCGCCCCGGTGGTAAAGGGGGCCAGATAGGGCACGCCGAAGGTCTCCAGCCCCGCCAGGTGGTAGAGCAGGCTGGCGCAGCCCAGGGCCAGCCCCAGAAGTCCCCCCGCGCTGGCCAGGATGGCCAGCAGGAAGCGCCACAGGCGCAGGGCGTTGCCGAAGTCCTGGGAAGGCTGGGTGTACCCCGCCACCCCGGCGATGGCCACGGCGATGAGGACGGCGGGGGAGACAATGTGGGCGTCCACCGCCGCGTTGCCCACCACCAGCCCCCCCAGGATGGAGACCGTGGCCCCGATGGGCCCGGGCAGACGCAGGCCGGCCTCCTGAATCACCTCGAAGGCCAGAAGCATGATAAGCACCTCAAAGATGGTAGAGAAGGGGACCTCCTGCTTGGCGGCCACGATGGACAGGGCCAGCTTTACTGGGATGGCCTCGGGGTGAAAGGTGACCAGGGCGATATACAGTCCGGGCAGCAGCAGGGTAATTAGGGCGCAGAGATAGCGGATCAGGCTGAGGGCGGAGGCCACCATCCAGTGATAGGCCCGGTCCTGGCCCGTCTTGAAGAACTGGTCGATGGTTCCCGGGGCCAGCCAGCCCAGGGGGATGCCGTCGCACAGCAGGCCCACCCGTCCCTCCAGCAGGCCCTGGCAGAACCGGTCGGGGCGCTGGGTGTAGGGCAGCAGGGGGAAGGGGGAGCGGCGGGTGTCCGCCAGGTACTCCTCCAGGTTTCCGGCGGCCTCCACCCCGTCGATGTCGATCTGGTCCAGCCGCTCCTCCAGACGCCGCACGGTGTCTTTGTCCGCAATGCCCTCCAGCCACACCACGTCCACCGGGGTGAGGGACTGCCGGCCCACAACGTGCTCCTTCACCTTCAGCTCCGGGGCCCGGAGGCGGCGGCGGACCAGGGAGGTGTTGGTGCGCACGCTCTCCACAAAGGAGTCCCGGGCCCCCTTCAGGGCGGGCTCGTTCTCCGGCTCCCCCACCGAGCGCTTCTCCTCCGTGGCCACCGGGACGGTGAGGGCGTCCGCCCGCCCCGGGAGAAACAGGGCGCAGGCCCCGTCAATCAGGGCCAGGACCACCGGGTCCATCTCGGTCTGGCGCTGGGCCGCCTGGGCGTAGAGGGCCCCCTTCTCCAGCAGCTCGAAGACCCGGCCCTCCGGCACGCTGGCCAGCATAGGGTCCTGGGCCAGGGGGCGGAGCACATAGTCGTTGAGCCGCTCGCTCCGGGCCTGCCCGTCCACATAGCACACCGTCACCTGCCGGGAGGGGTCCCCGTGGAGGAAGACCTCCCGGGTTTTGAAGTCGTCGCAGTTTTCAAAGACCTGCTCCAGGTTCTCCAGGGAGAGGGGCAGGGGAATCCGTGGCTCCTGCCGGGGGTGGGGCCCCCGGTCCAGCGGTTCGGGCATAAAAATCCCCTCCTTTGGGAGTAGTGTTCCGCAAAGGAGGGAGTTTATCCATAAAAAACCGCCCGGAATTTTTGCCGCTCAGACCATGCAGACCTCCAGCTCCTCCCAGGACAGGCGCAGGTCCTCGATGTCCTGCCAGCAGTCAAAGCGCGCCTCCAGCTCCGCCCAGGTGAGGTACCAGAACCAGTACGCGATCCCCAAGTGGCTGGGCAGGATCTCCTCGATGATCTGCTTCATCTCCTCAAAGCCCTTGGGGATGCCCGCCTGACCGGGAAAAGAGATCCTCACCTGCTCCACCCCGATCTCCTCCGCCCGGGCGGGGACGCCGCAGCCGGCCAGGGTGTCGTTGATGGCCGGCAGGGTGAAGCTGTCCCCGCCGATGCGCAGCAGAGCGGCCAGGGCGGCGGCCAGGGCCCGGGGACTGCCGGCCACCGGGCGGCGGACGAACAGCTCCGCCGTCCGCTCCAGGCCCCAGGTCTCCGCCGTGGTCAGACTGGTCTCTCGCTCCGTCTCCTCCAGGGCCGCCTGGACCTGATCCAGGGTCCTGCCGGCCGCGTCCAGCTCCCCGCCGTGGAAGGGGGCCTCCAAATCGTAGATGTGCAGGGGCCGCAGCAGCTCCCGCAGGTACTGTCCATAGCTCATGCCATCTCCCCCACGGTCAGACTGCCCAACACGGGCAGCACATCCCGGTCCACCCGGACATCGGCGGCGGGAGCGGCGATGGTATAGTTGGCCACCCCGTCGCAGCTATAAATCAGGTTGCCCAGCTCCGCCCGCAGCACGTCCCGCCCCAGCCGCTCGCCGCTGAACCAGCCCCGCAGGGCGGTCTCCACCGCCTCCAGCACCTGGGCTCTGTCCCGGCCCGCCTGGGACGCCACCTGAACGGACAGGTCCACTGTCACCGGCCTCGGGGGGCGCACCAGCACCTCCACGGCGATCTCCCGCCGCTCCTGAAAGTAGTCGGTCAGCTGGTCCAGCAGCTCCTGGCCCGGCATTCCCGCCAGTGTGGCCACAATCACATCCACTGTGCCGATTCCCCGGGGCCGGGGGACCACGGCGGCGGCGGCCACCTGGTCAAAGGAGAGGGCCCCCTGCTCATAGAAGGCGTTGTTGGCCCCGTTGGGCAGCCGCTTGAAGGTGTCCAGCACCCGGGCGCGCAGGCCCTCGTCTCCCTCCTGATCCCCACCCCCGGCGAAGGGCTCCAGATTGGTGCAGGAGGCAATTCCCACCGGGGCCACCGCCATAGAGACGATTGCTCCCGCGGAAACATTCCCCGCCGTCCCCGCCGCCGCGGCTCGGACGGGCACATCCACAAAGAGGGTCCCCCGGGGCAGCATCCCCTCCTCCACGGTCTCGAAACGGACCAGCCCCGCCGTCATGCACACCGTACCCCTGGGCACAACCCGACTGTCCAGGGCGGATTCCCCCGCAAAAAAGCGGACCATCCCCTCCGCCTTCGCACCCTGCTTCCGCTCCAGCCCCCGCAGCTGGGCGTGGCGGTCCAGATACTCACCCTCCGCCGTCTGGGGGAAGGCCTGCCGGACCACCCAGGCCGCCTGGGCGTACAGGGTGTACACCTGGGCCGCCATGGCATACAGCCGGGCGGACAGGTCACAGCCCTCCCGCAGCTCCATGCCGGTCTGCTCCCCGAAGCAGGCCAGCATCTCCTGATAAATCGCGTCAACGGTTTTGATATCCGCCGCCTCCTTCCGTCCGGGCGGAAGACAGCCCCTCCGCTGTCCCGCCCGCGTCTCCCAGCCCCACCGTCACCGAGAGGGGCCCTCCCTGCCACTCCAGGAAGACCCGCAGCCGTCCCCGGTCCCCCTGTTGCTCCAGCTCCACCCCGGTCAGCTTCAGCTCCCGCTCCTCCTCCAGGGCCTCAGCCACATACTGGGTGGCCAGCGCCTGCCGGCGGGAGGGCTTCTCCCCCAGGAGAAGGTAGAGGCGGCTGCCCAGCCGGGGCAGGAAGGGCAGCCCCCCTCTCCGGGCGGTAAGGCGGTAGAGCACCCGGCCCAGCACCTCCTCCGCCCCGGACAGGCGGCACAGGCCCCCTGCCCCGTCGGGCACATAGTCTCCATTCACCAGCTTCAGTTCCATCTCTCAGCCTCCGCTCAGCTCGGCCAGCACCTCCAAAATCAGCTGCTTGATGTAGCTTTTCAAGGTCTGCCCGTTCACATAGATGTCTCCGTTCAACTCCAGGCGGCTGCCCGCCCGAAGGCTACTCCCGCCACCGGACAGCTCCCCCGCCTTCTCCTCCAGGCGAAGGGTACACCCCCCTTTTTTCAGCTCCAGAGCCTCCTGCCCCAGAAAAAGAGAGCCCTCTCCGCCGTCCAGGCGTACCTCCCCGGGGCGCAGGTCTCCGCCCTGCTGGACGGCCCCCACGATGCAGGGGGATTCCCGCTCGCCCCCCGCCTTCACCACCAGCACCCGGTCCCCGGCGCCGGGCCGCCAGCTGTAGCCCCCGGGGCTGTACACAGGCAGCCACCGCCGCTCGCCTCCCAGGAGCACTCCGGCGGGGTCTCCCCCCAGCGTAACTACCCCCATGTCCGCCTGCGTCTCTCCGGCCTGTGGCCGGCGGCTCCGCTTGGATGTCCACATACGCTTCCCCTCTCACACAATAAAATCCGGCCTTGCCAGCTCCATCCGGGTCCAGTCGCCCCTGGCGTCCATCCCCACCGTCACCTGAAGCGCCCGGAACTGTCCGTTCCTGTCCCAGCCGCTGCGTTGGACCCGGACCAGGTCTCCGGGCCAGACGCAGAAGGTCTGTGCCACGGTAATCTCCACCACCTCCAACTGGACGGCGGATTTTTCCAGCTGAAACTGGCCGGTGTACCGCATGGTCTTAAAGCTGCTGCGTCCCGGCATGGTCAGCACCCGGCGGGCCCGGCCCCCAGAGGCCAGAAAGGCGGCGTTGTCCACCGTCTGCACCTGGCCGCTGTACCGGTCCCGGACCAGCACCTGGGACAGCACGCCGTAGCGCCGGGTCCGAAGGGCCATCCGGGTGACAAAGGAGCTGTTGTCCACCACCCGCTCCCGGCTGTCGCTCCAGCCGGTAAGCACCAGCCGTCCCAGCCGGTCGAAGCGGGGGGCGACGCCCCCATAGAACCGGGCGTAGTCGTAGACCACCGACCACTCGCTGCTCCCCGTGGCGGTGGAGAACCGGGCCACGGGGGGCAGGGCGGCGCCAGGGGCGGTCACAATGCCGTAGGGGGTCACATGGTCCCGGAGGATGTCCGCCTGGGTGGCGGTGACGTAATCCTGCCCCAGGGCCTCGTTATCCAGCAGCAGCGCGGCCATTCCCCGGCCGGACAGCTCCAGGGTTCCGCCGGAGCCGTCCTGAACCACCTGACACTCGTCTACCACCCCGGTGAACACCCGCTCCCCGCCCTGGTCGGCGGAAAAGCGGATCCAGTCCGCCGGCCGGGCAGAGGCCCCGGGGTCCCAGGGGCAGCGCAGCCAAAAGCTGTCGCAGGGCGTCCCGGCGGTGTACTCCATCCGCCAGACCAAGGGGTTGGGCAGCGTCCAGCCGCGCCCCTGGCTGTCAGTCACCTGTCCTGTCATTTCACCCTCACCTCGTTCCCGATGCGAATCAAATTTGGGTTGCGGATCTGGGGGTTCAGGGCAATCAGGGTCTCCAGGCTCTGCCCATACTGCCGGGCGATGGCCCACAGGGTGTCCCCCCTCGCCACCCGGTGATAGGTCCCCTCCCGGGCCATGGAGCTCTGGGTCCCGCCGCTGTCTGCCGCGCTCCCCACCGTCTGGCTGGCCACGCCGGTGTACCAGCTGTCATCCTCCCAGAAGGCAAAGGAGTAGCGCACATAGTCGGGCCTGGGCTCCTGCTCCAGCCGCAGGGAGACAAAGTAGGCGTTTGCCGCCTGCCACAGGGGATGGATCAGCAGCCCGGGGCCGCTGTCGTAAAAGACGTTGGCCAGCTGGCCGAACTGGGCGTAGGCCCCCTCTCCCACAAACTCGCCGCCCCCCTCCATAATCCGGTTGGTCCGCCCCAGGTCCTGGAGGTGGAACAGGCCGAAGGGGGTCTTGTTCACCGCCATCTTCCGCTCATAGTCGATGGAGTAGACCCTGGGGTTGTGGGGCCAGGTATAGGTCTTGTAGCGCATGGGTGATAGCCGCATGGTTTTGCTCCTCTCTTGGTTCTGTCCGCGGGTCCGGGTGCGTCAATACAGGGAAAAGCCCCCGTCGTACCGGCGGCTGTCCCGGCGAAAGGCCAGATCCACCTGCTCGGCCTGGTCCAGCGGCTCCCCGCCTGTCCGCCCGCCGGGAAGGCCGCTCCAGAGCGGGCTGTCCAGCGCCGGCGGCCAAGCCTCTGCCCGTCCCGCCGTCCCGCCGAAGGCGGAGAACCCCCCGGTCCCCTGCCCGACTCTCCTGGGGGCCTCACCGCCGCCCCTCCAGGCAAGACGGGCCGTTTTTTGCTCCTCCTCTTTCCAGAGGGCCGCTGTCTCCGCCGCCTCAGCCTCCCCCTGCCGCACCTGGGCCAGAAGGGGGAGGTCTCCCGCCCCCTCCTCTCCTTGGGCCTGTCCCTCCAGACGGGACATCTCCGGGGGAAACGCGGGAAGGGCCTTTGTTCTCCTCTGCCGTTCTTGGCCGTCGGGGCGCTCCTGCACTGTTTCCGGCCCGCCCGCCTCTCCAGGGGGAACCGGGGGCGGTGTCCGCTGCCGGTCCTGCGTCCCCTGCCGGAGGGAGGCGGACACGCGCTCCTCCGCCTCTTCGCCTCCCCCCTCCGCCGCCAGCAGGGCGAATTCCAGCCGTTCCAGGGCCCGGGCCAGGGCCGATGCACTCCCCGCCCAGGCCAGCTCCAGATAGTCGGTCATGGTCTGTCCCCCTCCCTCATGCGGGCAAAGCGGGCCTCGTCAAAGGCGGCGTTGTCTCCGCTCTCCCCCCAGCGGCCGGCCGGCTGTCCGCAGACAGGACAGAAGGGCTCTCCAATCCGGCTCCGGCAGGCGGGACACAGCCGGGCCTGCTCCTCCTCCCGGTCCAGAAGGGCGTTGGCCAGGCACCACAAATAGTCCCGGTCCCGCATGGCCCGGGCCCGGGGCTCGGTGGGCAGGGCCTGGAACTGTCTCAGCACCCGCCACCGCAGCCGTCCGGCCTGGTCGGCTCGGAGTTTTTTTTTACGTTTTCCAGCTCCTCCTCGCTCACGGTCAGACCGGGGTTGCAGCTGCGGTGGAGTTCCCCCCACCGGCTGGCCAGGGCGCTGATCTCTTCCACCGTCAGGGCGGCCAGCACCGCCCTTCCATCAGAGAACACCGGACCGTGCCCCTGGGTATACTCCAGGGCCCGGGCCAGCAGGCAGGCGTTGCTGCACAGGGCCCGCTCCCGGTCCTCTCCGACCAGCTCCTCCGCCTCCCGCCGGGCCTGTAGGATCTCCAAAGCGGACAGCAGGCGCAGGTCCATGCCGTTGTCCAGGCTGACCCGGTCCCGCTCGGCCAGAATCGACACCCCCATGGTCACACCCCCGTCTCAATCCGCCGGGAGGCCACCAGCGTGACCTTTTCCAGCACCATGCTGCCCAGCTCGGCGTTCTCCTGGATGGCGCTCCACTGGCAGTCGGCGTAGATGATTTTCCGGTCCGGCTTACAGATGACCAGAGAGAAGCCGGACAGCTTGTAGAAGTTCAGCCCGTCCCGGATGGCCTCGTCCGTGGCGTACAGCCGGGTCAGCTCAATGACGTGCCGTTCCTGGCCGGGCACCGTGGCCACCGGCTCGGCCTCGCCGAAGGCCTCTACAGAAAGGCTGGATTTGGTTGCCCTGGCGCTGTAGCTCTGGACCACCGCCACCCGGGTCCCGTCCACCTCCAGATAGATGTCGCTGCTGGTGGGAAAGCCTGCAATACTCATCCTTCAACCTCCTTTGACAGGAATTTTCTCCGCCCCGCCGGGGGCGGAGGCCGAATTGCTTCACGGGCTACACCGTGATGTGGGCGGTCAGCCAGATCTGGTTCAGCCCGTGGGCCACTGTAAAGGAGAAGCCCACCAGACACCGGGTGGGGTCCTGGCTGTCCGCCGCCACCGACACATTCTCATAGCCGGTGATGACCTCCCGGGCCAGCTTGTTCTCCAGCTCCAGCACCACCTGGGCCCGGATGGCGCTGCGGCACTGCTCCGTGTTCTTGGCCCGGCGGAATTTGGCCCGCAGGGCATTGCGCAGGGCGGGAATCACATCGTCGGCCACCCGGATGGTGGACAGGTCCCGCCAGGTGCTGTCCTCCGTGTCCCCGGTCATGGTGCGGGTGGTGACTCCCCGGACCACGCTGGTAACGCCCCCCACGCACTCCACCGGGGTAACGCCCCCCAGAATCAGCCGGTCCAGCTCCTCGTCGCCGAAGCGCCGGTCCAAACCGTACAGCCCGGACAGCACCGCGCCCCCCAGGGGGACGGCGGGGTCGGCCTCCCCGGCGATGGCCCCGGCCACGGCGGCGGCCACCACCGCCCCCGACAGGCTCTCTCCCGTCCGGTCCACGCCGCAGGGGGCGGCCAGCACCACCCGCTCGTGGTTCAGGGCCTTGGCCCGGACAATCAGCTCGTTCACTCCGTCTCCGGCCGCCCCGGCCACCACGGCCAGCCGCTCCCGCCGGGCCTGAGAGGCGTGTGTCACGCTGTCCCGCAGCTTCTGCTGCACGGTCAGCTCCGTGCTGTCGCACAGGACCACCGCCGCCTCCGCCGTCTCCAGCAGGGCGAAGGCCTCCTCATAGCCAATCTCGCCGGACACGGCCACCGCCGCCACGCCGGAGGCCCCGTTTTTCAGGGCCAGGCGAATCAGCTCCGCCATGTCCTGTCCCCCGCCCGCGCCGAAAATGGTGACGGCTTCGTCGTAGCTGGTCACGGTATGGAGCACCCCGGGCTTCGCGGCGGAATTGGCCGCAGCCAGTCCCACCAGACGGCCCTGGCCGCTTCCGCTGACCACGGTGGAGGCGTCATAGGAGGAGTAGACCCCCGGTCTTTGATGTACTGTCATATTCATATTTTCAATTCACCCCGTAATTCAAAATCCAGAAAGGCCTCGCCCGGCTGGGCCACCGCGTAGAGATAAGCGCCGCACACCGCCTGGGCGGGCCGCTTCAGAAGGCGGCTGTCCCGGTCATAGGTGGTCTCTCCGCAGGAAAAGGACTGCACATGTAGGCCGTCGGGTCCACCCCGGGTCAGGGCCTGGGCCAGGGCGTCAAAGGCGCGCTGGAGCCGTTCCCCCTCGGTCTCCGGCGGGGCGTACAGGTCCAGACCCAGGGTGAGGGTAACTCTGCGTCCATAGAGCTCCTCCCACAGCCCGGTTCTCTCGTCCAGCCGCTCCCCCAGGTAGTCCTGAAAGCCGGCCGGGCCGGCCTCGCATTCCCGGAGGGAGACCACCGCCACCGGCTCTCCCTGGGCCAGCCGCTCCTGTCCCGGCCAGGCGGCCGCAGCTGGAACCCCCTGCTCCCGCAGATATTCAGCCATCCGCTCCCGGACGCTGTCCAGGCTCATGCGCCCGCCTCCCTCCTGTCCGCCGGCCGCAACACGGCCCACCAGTGGTGGATGCTCCCTGCCATCACCGGGTGGGCGGTCTGGACCTCATAGCGCTGACCCAGCCACGCCACCTCGGTCTCCCGCGGGGTCAGGGGGACGTCCGGGGGACCCATGTATAAGAACCGGTCCTCCCGGCGCATCCCCAGGGGGGAGGGGACGGTCTGCTCCCCCTTCTCCCGCAGGGGCTGGAGGAGGGCCCGCACCGGCGTGTCTTTTTCTCCCGACAAAATGGCCACCGGCTGGCCGTACCGGGCCAGGATGGCCCGCCACACCTGGTCCATCATCCTCTCACCCCCCGAAAGGCGAAGCCGGTCTCCCCCAGCCAGGGAGCCAGCAGCCTCCGGGCCTGGGCGGAGCGGGAGGCGTCCGCACCCCCCGCCGTCCGAATGGACAGGTCCCCCGCCGTGAAGGAGAGGGCCTGTCCCCCCTCCAGGCTGTGCTCCAGACCCTCCATGGCCACCATGGCGGCGGCCAGAGGGAAGGCGGGCCCACAGTCCCTGGGGGACACGCCGGGCCGCAGCCAGGCGGCCAGCTCCCGCTGGGCGGCCTGCACCAGGGGGAGCAGCAACTCCTCCCTATCCGCTCCGGCCCCCATGGCCCTGCACAGGGCCAGGATCTCCGCCGTCATCTCAGACCTCCAGCACCCGGGAGGCGGCCTGGAACACCTTGGCAAAGCCGCTGATGGTGGTAATCGCCGCCCGCTCCAGCTGCCGGTCGATGAGCTTGTCGTACTCCACCATCACGTCGCCGCTGCGCACCATCTCCAGGGCGAAGTTTTTGTCCAGACCGATGGCAGTGCCGGCGGGCAGCACCGAGGTCCGCAGCAGGGTTGCCCCCAGGGGGGTGGCCAGCTTGCCGGTCCCCTGGAAGTTCAGGCCGGTCAGGGGATTCTGGAACTCGGGCAGCTTGAGCAACTTGACCATCACGTCCCCCGAAACCAGCAGGGCGTTCATCTCGTAGGGGTCGAATCTGGCCCAGAAATCCACCAGATCGTCATAGGTCAGGGCGCCGGCCTTGGCGGTCTTGTCCACAGGAGCGGCGTTGCCGTTGCCGTCTCCGCTGCGCAGCACCTCCACCGCGTCCTCCAGGTGGGCCCGGGCGATGTGGGCGCCGATCTGCCGCAGGGTGACGGAAAACAGGTCCAGCTTCTGGAAGCGCACCGCCTCATAGGAGGCCACCAGCATCCGCCCCCGCTTGCGCAGCTTGACCAGATTGGCCTGGACCTGAATGGTGGTGGAGGGGATCACCGCCCCCTCGTCCACCTGGCGCAGTTCCTTGTTCTCGCCGCCGGCCTCCGAGGTGATGGAGCGGTAGTCCATCCCCTCAAACTGGGTGACGGCGGCGGTGATGTGGGGGAGAATATCCCCCTCCATGCCCTGGCGGACGGAGCGGGCGATGTACTCGGGGAAGAGGACGGCGGAGTCGCTGGTGCGGAAGAACTTCTCCACCACGTCGCTGCCCGCCCCCTTGACCTTGATGTCAAAGCGCTTCAGCTGCCGCTGGAAGGCGTCCATACCCTCCAGGCTGGTGCCCTTGTACTGCTCGCTGGGGTCCTGGCGCTCCAGCACCTGGGTAAAGGTGCTGCCCGCCTCCTGATACATGCCCTTGTCCAGCTTCACATTCTGATAGGAAAATGCCATAGTTCATGCTCCTTTCAATCGCCGTCCTGAAAAAGAACGGCAGGATGTTTTTGTGTCCGCTCCTTTGGGGAACGGACACCGGCTCCACAATTCCAGGCATTACAGGCAGAGAACGGCGCTGCCCTCCTCCGCGCAGACCACCAGGGCAGACACGCCCGCCGCCGCGCTGTCCGCGGCCTGCACGCCGCCCTTGCCGTCGGCTGACAGACTGGCCCAGCTCAGGGCCAGGGTCCCGGTGCAGGATACGGAGACAAAGCCCTTCACCTGCACCCCGCAGCCCCCTCTTCGGGGCTCCAGGGCCACGCCGCAGAAGGCGTCGCCCGCCTGGCAGGGGCCCACCGTACCGTTTTCGGTCAGCTTGACCACCTGGCCGCCCCGCACGCCCTCTCCGGCGGCAAAGGTGGCCGTCACGTTGCCGATGCCCTCAAAGGAAACCTGTTTCATCCTCAAGCCCTCCATTTTGTTCAAATTCAACTTCCAATTTGCTTGTATATTTCTTTCTGAAAAAATACCCCTGTGATTCCCGCCCCTGCGGGGCGGGAACACAAAAAGAATTGGGACAAATTCAAATCAAAAACGCCTGGTCCTGCTCCTGCCGGACCAGGGTTTTCTCCCCATATTCCAGCTGCATTTTCAGGGGGTAGCGGCTTCCGGCCTGCCGGCTGTAGGCCTCCCGCATGGCGGCCAGCTCCGGCCCGGACAGCTTCCCGGTGACCGACTTCAGGGTCTCCCGGTCCAGCCCCGCCCCGGCCAGCAGCCCCAGCCGGACCACCTCCTGGCGCAGTCTGTCCAGATACTGCCGGCCCAGCCGGGCCTCCTCCTCCAGCTGCTCCAGCTGCTGGACGCCGCCGGGGAACGCGGCGGCCAGAGCCTTCAAGTCCGTTCTTCCTTTGACCACGCCGGCGGCAGGCTGGGCGGGCACGGCCACAAAGGAGAACTCATAGGCGTCGCTGGCCCCCTCCAGACTGGCGTAGCACAGGCGTCCATCGTACACCTTCCCCTTCTCGTGGCCGCAGTCTCTCTGGCGCAGGTCCCCGCCGCAGATGGAGCACACCGCCCGTTCCACGGCGCAGCCCACGCTGACCTCCTTTTTGATTCCCCCCTCAATTTCGGCAATCAGGTCCCGGTTGCTGTCGGTGCGCAGCATGTAGGCGAAGCCCTTCAGCCAGCAGTAGACGTCCCCCACCCGGGTCACTCTCCTGGCCTCCCGCACCACCTCCGTCTTATAGATGCGGGCGGCCTGGCCCCGGGCCGACCACTGGTGGTCAAACAGGCCGCTTTTCCCCACAAACAGGCCGGCCAGCTCTTCCAGGGTCTGGGGAGCGAACCGCTCCAGGTCCCGGTCCACCTCGTTGTCGCACAGCCGCACGGAAAAGGTATACACCTCCTCCTCGGTCAGCTCCCGCCGGGACAGCAGATTGATGCGTACCAGATCCTCTTTGCTCAGGGCGGCGGCCTGTCCCCCCTGGGACTCCTTGGTCACTCTCATGTCTTATCCTCCTCTGCCTGATCCGCCTCGTCTGTCCGGGCGGAGCCGGACAGGCGGCGGGCCTGGGCCATGTAAAGGGCCGCTCTGGCCTCCTCCACAACGTCCTGCAAATTGATGTCCTCCCACAGGATCTCCGCCTGCCCCTCAAAGCCGTGCAGCTCCAGCCACAGCTCGCACACCCGGCGCAGCACGGGCTCCACGCTCCGGCGGATGGCGGTAATCTCGCTGGTCAGCAGGTCGGCCTGCTGGGTGCTCATTCGCTCGGTGGAGGACCAGGACAGCCCCAGCATAAAGGGGGGAATCCCCGTCCGGGCCACCAGCTGCTCCAGAATCTGGCGCACAGGCACCTCGCAGTCCAGAACGGGGCTGTCGGCGCCGATGACCTTGATATCCACGTCACCCACGGCTACAAAGTCCCGTACCACCCCCTCCCGGCCGGCCTGCATGGCGGCGCTCCACTCGCCGGCAATCTGGCGGCACCGCTCCTGGGCAAAGGCCTCCTCATCCTGGCCGGGGCGGCACACCACGGCGAAGCGCAGATTCCCCGCCCGCTCCCAGTTCTGGCCAGTGGCCTGAAAAATTTTCATCAGGATACCGGCCAGAAAGGGCATGGACTGCAGGAGAGAGACCCCGTAGGGCGCGTCCCCCGTGGGCTGGAACGGGGTAAAGAGGAGCAGCGCCTGCCAGGGCAGCTCCTCCGGCGCCCCCGCTCTGCGCAGGCACAGGCGAAAATCCATTGGGCTGTCCCCCACCTTCACCTCCACCTGCTCGGGGTCGGCGCACAGCAGGGCGGCGATGTCCCTGCCCTCCCCATCCAGGACGATCTCGCCCAATCCCCGGCCGCAGGTAAACAGGTCGTCCAGATACCGGTCCAGGAAGGACTGAATCCCCCGCTGGCCCCAGCCGGTGTCCACGGTTTTCAGGAACCGCTCCAGCCCCGCCTGGGCGGCGGAGTCCCTGGCCCGTGCGGATACGCCGCCGCACAGGCGCACCAGCTTCCAGATGGCGGCGTCCACAATGGGTACCCCCTCCCGGATGGCCCGGTAGAGGGGGAGCTCCCCCGGCCGCAGGGGGACGTACCGGTCCAGCGCCCCGAAGGGCTGTCCCTGGACCGAGCGCACCTGCACCACCGGCACGGGGGGTTCCCGCCGCTTCTGCTTCCACCACTTCATGGCTGATTCCTCCTCATCTTTGATTTCAGCGCGGGCCATTTAAAACGCCCTTCTCTCCACACACCCGGCATAAAATCCGACTTCGGTCTCCTTTCCCGCCACAGTAGCGGCAAAGTAGCGGATCTCGTCCATGGCGTGGTCGTGTTCCTTCCGCACCCGGTCCTGGCCGTCGGATTTCTCCTCCCAGCGGTACAGGGAGAACTCCCGGATGGCGTCCCTGCACCCGCTGCAAATAACCAGTCGGCTCGCCTTCAGCAGCTTGGCGGTCAGGCGAATGCCGGAGAGCACCTCATTTTCCGCCCGGCGCACCCGCCAGCCTCTGCGCCGCAGGGTCTCAAGGAAGCTGGCGGCGGAGGGGTCGGCGACGACGGCTCGGATACTCCGACCCCCGGCCAGTCGGGCCAGGTCGTCGGCATACTCCTCGTCGGTTTTCTGCCGCCGCCGGGCTCTGGCGTCATAGTAGAACTCGTCCACCCGGTACCAGGTCTCCCCCCGTCTGCCCCACAGGCCCATAGAGGTGGGGTTGACAGTGCCGTAGTCGCAGGAGATATACCACTCCTCCAATTCCTCCTGGGGCGGGTCCTGGACCAGACTTTCGTCAAAAAAGTCATAGACCAGCCCCTCGGCGGCCACCCACTCCCCCAGGACGAACCGCCGGTAGAAGACCCCCTGGAACATGGTTCGGTACCGTTCCAGGGCCTCCCGGGACAGGCCGGGGTTGTCCTCCATGGTAAAGTGGAGGCGCAGCACCCGCTTCTCCTCCGCCTTGGCCACCCACTCCTGATAGAACCAGTGGGCGGGGGACTCCGGGTTGCAGGAGAACCAAAGGCGGCTGCCCGTCACCGAGCACCGGGCGATGGTCTGCTCCACAAAGGAGCGGGGCATCAGGGCGGCCTCATCCAGCAGGGCTCCGGCCAGGGTCATCCCCTGAATCAGGGCGGCAGAGCCCTCATCCTTTCCGCCGAAGAGGTAAAAGGTGTTGCGCCGGCTCCCCAGGCGGACCACCAGAAGGTTGCGGGACAGCTTCTGCTCCCAGCGAAAGCCCATACGCTCCAGCAGGGGCAGCAGCTCCTCCAGCAGGTTGCGCCGGACCGAGACGATGGTCTTGCCGCACAGGGCAAAATTCCGCTTGTGAAAGGACTGCATGGCCCAGCAGAAGAAGGACAGCCCGGTACACAGGGTCTTGCCGCTGCGCACCGCCCCGTCGCAGAGGATGGCCTGTCTGTCCCGGTCGGGGGAGCCGGGCCGCCACCAGGTGAGCACCCGCCGCTGCTTGGGTGAAAACCTCAGCTGCTCCACGCGGCTATCCCCCCTTTTCCTCCATGGCCTGGAGGAACCGGTCCACCTGCTCCTCGCCGCTGTGGTCGGCGGCGTCCAACAGCCGCTCCAGCAGCCGGGCCCGGTCAGCAAACTTCAGCTCAATAACCCCGTTGGACCCCCGCTTGAACTCGGTCAGGGCATCCAGGTCCAGCTTGTCCAGCCGTTCCCGCTCCTCCTCGGGGTAGCAGGCCAGCCGGACGGCGTCCTCCGCCTTGGCGTTTGCCAGCCGCCACATCCGCTTTAAAATCTGCTCCCTGTCTGGAAGCTTCCCCTTTGTCACGATATCCCCCCTTCACTTACGCCCGGCGCACCCTGGAAAAGTTGCACGTTCCCGTCCCCCAAAGAAAAAAAATATCCTCCGCCCATCTTGCAAAAGGGGGGAGGTGCTGATAGAATAGGGGGCACAGCTGTCGCCGGCCCAAAAAACGTCCGCCGGCCATCGAAGGGGGAGTGTTGTCATATGGACCTGACGGAACAGAGCGTCGCCGCCTTTACCCGCCAGCTGGCCGCCAAAACGCCCATTCCCGGGGGAGGCGGAGCCTCCGCCCTGGTGGGGGCGCTGGGGGCGGCCCTGGGCTCCATGGTGGGCCGCTACACGGTGGGAAACCCCCGGTACGCCGCCGCGGAGGAAGAGGTAACGGCCATTCTGGCTCAGCTGGAGGTGCTGCAAGAAAAGCTGCTCTCCCTTGTAGAGGCCGATGCCGCCGCCTTCCGGCCCCTGTCCCGGGCCTATGCCATTCCCAAGGACGACCCCACCCGGGGAGAGGTGCTGGAGCGCTGCCTGCGTCAGGCGGCCGAGCCCCCCATGGAGCTGCTGCGCCTGTCCTGCCAGGCCATCGAGCTGCACCAGGCCCTGCTGGACAAGGGCAGCGCCATGCTGCTGTCCGACGTGGGGACGGGCGTCATCTTCTGCTGGAGCGCCCTGTACGGCGCGTGGCTCAATCTGAAGGTCAACACCAAGCCCATGGCCGACCGGGCCTATGCCGAGGGTCTGAACGCCCAGGCGGACGCGCTGGTGGAGCGGTACTGGAAGGTGGCCGACCAGGTCTACGAGGCCGTTTTGAAACGGTACAGCTGATTTCCGCCCAGCAAAAAGAGAATATCCTGACAGAGTAGGTACAGCGCGTCAAGTGCCGCCGGATGGGAGGTTGCCGGCGGACGAAGGGGAGTTCCGTTCCCCGCGGTGCTGTGCCGCATCCGCTGCCATGGAGGAGTGGGCTCCTTTCGTGGCAACACGCCAAGAAAGGAGCGTATTTTTATGAAAACAACCCGAAGCACCCTCCATACCCTGTGCGCCCTGTCCCTGCTCACCGCCATGATGGTCCTGCTGAAGATGACCCTGTCCATCCAGACCCCCTACTTCAAGTTCAACTTTGCCTCGCTGCCCATTGTGCTGGCGGCCATGCTCTTCGGCCCGCTGGAGGGGGCAGCGGTGGCCGTCCTGGGAGAGTTCATCGTGCAGGTCAACGGCCCCTACGGCCTGGTGCCCACCACCTTTCTGTGGATCTGGCCCCCGGCCATCCGGGCTCTGGTGGTGGGAAGCGCCGCCCTCTGGTTCCGGCGGACCGGCCTGCCTCTGGAGCGGCGGCCTGCGGCCTGCTGCACCGTGTGCGTGCTGGGGGCAATCCTCACCACCACGGGGAACACCGTGGGGATGTGGCTGGACAGCCTCTTCTACCGCACCTCCTTCGCCCCCGTCCTGTTCATCACCCCGGGCCGGTATGTGACGGGGGCGGTCACCGCCGTACTGGTGGCCGCGGTCTGTATGCCCCTGATGCACCTGCTGCGCCGCAGCGGCATTCTGGATGCCGGCGGCCGCTGACGGGAGGGAGAACGCCATGACCGAACAGGAGGCCGTCTCCCTCATCCACCAGCGCGCCTGGACGGGGCAGCCCCCGGGCCTGGCGCGCACCCGGGCGCTTCTGGACCGCCTGGGGACCCCTCAGACCGGGATGAAGTTTGTCCACATTGCCGGCAGCAACGGCAAGGGCTCCACCGCCGCCATGCTGTCCGGAATCCTCACCCGGGCGGGCCTGCGCACCGGGCTGTACACCTCTCCCCATCTGTGGGATTTCCGGGAGCGGTTCCAGGTGGACGGACAGCCCATCCCCGGGGAGGCGCTGGCGGAGCTGACCGCCCAGGTGCTCTCCGCCGCCCGGGAGGAGACCGAGTTCGAGCTGATGACCGCCATTGCTATGCTCTGGTTCCGGCGGGAGGGTTGTGAGCTCGTGGTACTTGAGACCGGCCTGGGGGGGCGGCTGGACTCCACCAACGTCATCCCCCCGCCAGAGGCCGCGGTGCTCACCACCATCGGCCTGGAGCACACCCAGCAGCTGGGGGACACCCTGCCGCAGATTGCCCGGGAAAAGGCGGGCATCCTTAAGCCGGGGAGCCGGGCGGTCCTCTGCCGCCAGGACCCGGCGGTAATGGCGGTGGTGGAGGAGGTCTGCCGGGACGGGGGTATCCCGCTGACATGCACCGCTCCGGAGACGCTGGAGGTCCTGTCCTCCGGTCTGGAGGGGACGGCCTTTACCTACCGGGGCCGGGGGCCTTACCGGCTCTCTCTGCTGGGGGAGCACCAGCTCCAGAACGCCGCCGCCGTACTGGACGCGGTGCAGGTTCTCCGGGCGCGGGGCTGGCCCATCCCGGAGCAGGCCGTCCAGGCGGGACTGGCTGAAGCCCGGTGGCCCGGGCGGCTGGAGCTGGTCCGCCGCGCCCCCGACCTTCTGCTGGACGGGGCCCACAATCCTCCCTGCACCGCTGCCCTGGCCCAAAGTCTGGCGGCCCTGTACCCCGGCAAAACGTTCTGGTTTCTCACGGGGGTCCTGGAGGACAAGGACTACCCCTCTATGGCAGAGTCTCTGCTCCCCCTGGCCCGGGGCTTTGTCACCGTCACCCCGGACAGCCCCCGTGCCCTGCCCGCCCGGGACCTGGCCGCCCACCTCCAGCGCCGGGGCGCTCAGGCCGTTTCCGCCCCCTCTCCCCAGGCGGGGCTGGAGGCCGTCCTCGCACGCTCCGGTCCCGAAACGCCGGTGTGCGCCTGGGGCTCCCTCTACCTGATTGGCGCGCTGCGCCATCTCCTGGGCCTGTGCTGAAGCCCGTCCGTTTGGCCTCGCCGGCCGGGCGTTCCTTTCTTGTAAGAAAGGAACCGAAAGAACTTTCACTTTTTTGAAGAAGCAAACCGCCCGTCCCCTGCATGGGGACGGGCGGCTGTTCTGTCACAGATATTTTTCCAGGTTCTTCTTGGCCTGGACGCGGTTGACCTCCCGGGCCAGATTGGACTGGGCCATCCGGTACTCCACCCGGCTGCTTTTTTTCAGCAGGGCCTCGCGGGCGGCCTGGGCGGCGCGGAAGGCTCGGTTCTCGTCCAGCTCCTCGGGCCGTTCGATGGTGTCGGCCAGCACCAGGACCTGGTTGTTCTCCACCTTCATCAGGCCGGTGGAAATCACGGCCTTTCTGGGCTGCTCTCCCGGGGGCTGATAGGTCAGGATCCCGGGGACGACGGCGGCGATGGTGTTGCAGTGGTGGGCCAGCACGCCGTACTGTCCCCCCTGGATGGGGAGGGACAGGGACTGGCACTCCCCCTGGTAAAAGGGCTCGTCAGAGGCGAGAATCCGCAGGTAAAAGCTGTCCATCCTCCTCACCTGCCCCGCATCTGGTCGGCCTTTTTCACCACATCCTCCAGGGTGCCCACATTGTAGAAGGCGGCCTCGGGGTACTGGTCCATCTCCCCCTCCACGATGGCCCGGAAGCCCCGCAGAGTCTCGGACAGGGGGACATAGACGCCGGGGATGTTGGTAAACTTCTCGGCCACATGGGTGGGCTGGGCCAAAAAGCGCTGGATTTTCCGGGCCCGCAGGACCACGGTCCTGTCCTCGTCGCTCAGCTCCTCCATGCCCAGGATGGCGATGATATCCTGAAGCTCGCTGTACTTCTGCAAGAACTCCTGGACCCGGCGGGCGATGCGGTAGTGCTCCTGACCCACGATGTCGGCCTCCAGAATGCGGGAGGAGGACTCCAGGGGGTCCACGGCGGGGTAGATGCCCTGCTCCGAGATTTTCCGGCTGAGCACGGTGGTGGCGTCCAGGTGGGTGAAGGTGGTGGCGGTGGCCGGGTCGGTCAGGTCGTCGGCGGGGACGTAGACGGCCTGGACCGACGTCACCGAGCCGCTTTTGGTGGAGGTAATCCGCTCCTGAAGCTCTCCCATCTCGTTGGCCAGGGTGGGCTGATAGCCCACGGCGGAGGGGATCCGGCCCAGCAGGGTGGACACCTCGCTGCCCGCCTGGACAAAGCGGAAGATGTTGTCGATAAACAGCAGCACGTCCTTGTGCTCCTGGTCCCGGAAATACTCGGCCATGGTCAGACCGGCCAGGGCCACCCGCATACGGACGCCGGGGGACTCGTTCATCTGGCCGAAGACCAGGGCGGTTTTAGCGTCCACGCCGCTCTCCCGCATCTCCCGCCACAGGTCGTTGCCCTCCCGGCTGCGCTCACCCACGCCGGTAAAGATGGAGTAACCGCCGTGCTCCATAGCCACATTGTGGATCAGCTCCTGAATCAGCACGGTCTTGCCCACGCCGGCGCCGCCGAACAGACCGATCTTGCCCCCTCTGGGGTAGGGCTCCATCAGGTCGATGACCTTGATGCCCGTCTCCAGGATGTCGGTAACGGGGCGCTGGTCCTCAAAGGCAGGGGGACTCTGATAGATGCCCCGCCGGGGCACGTCCTGAGGCAAGGGGGCTCCGCCGTCGATGGGCTCTCCCAGCACGTTGAACATGCGGCCCAGGGTACTTTTGCCCACCGCGACCTGGATGGTCTCCCCCGGGGCGCACACGGGCATTCCCCGGGCCAGGCCCTCGCTGGCGGCCAGCATGATGCACCGGACGGTGTCCCGCCCCATATGCTGGGCGGCCTCCATCATCCGCCGCTCCCCCTGCACCTCGGTCCAGAGGGCCTCCCGCAGCCGGGGCAGGCGGCCTCCCTCAAACTGCACATCCACAACCGGGCCGGAGACCCGGGTAATGATTCCTGTTTCCATGACGCAACCTCCTAAGCGCACCATTCCAAGGCTGCCTCTCAGCTCTGCCCGGCCCGGGCGCCGGAGGACAGCTCGGTAATTTCCTGGGTAATGGCCGACTGCCGCACCCGGTTATACTGGAGGGACAGCTCGGCCAAAAGGTTCTCTGCGTTCCGGTTGGCGGCGTCCATGGCGGTCATGCGGGCGTTCTGCTCGCTGCAAAAGCTGTCGATGAGCGCGCCGTAGACAAAGCCGGAGACATAGCTCTGCACCTCCTGGTCCAGCACCGCTGTCACCGAGGGGATAAACTCAAAGCGGACCTCCTGCGGCTTCTCCGCGTCCGGTGTGGCAAAGGAGTCCCGGTGAAAGGGCAGCAGGCGGGTGGTTTTGGCCACGGCGGACAGACTGTTGGCCATATCGGTGTAAATCACGAAAATTTCGGTCAGCTCGCCCCGGTCATACTGGTCCAGCAGCAGGGCGCAGATCTCCCGGGCCCGCTCCAGGGTAGGGTTCTGGGCGGTATAGACAAAGCTGCGTTCAAAGGGGATGCCGTGCTGGCCGCAGTAGCGCCGGCCAAACTCGCCCACCACGAACAGCTTTGTATCCTTATGCTGCTCCAGAAGCCGCTCGGCCTCCCGGAGGACATTTTTGTTGTAGGCCCCGGCCAGTCCCTTGTCGGCGGTGATGACCAGACAGCCATAGGTCCCCTCCAGGGGCCCCTCGTTGTTCAGGGGGAAAAAATAGCGGCTGTCCACCCAGATGCCGGCCAGGCGAAAGATGCGCTTGATCTCCTGGCGCAGGGCCTCAAAGTAGGGGCGCACCCGGTCCAGCTCATTTTTCGCCTTGCGCAGCTTGGTGGAGGCGATCAGGTACATGGCGTTGGTGATCTTCTGGGTGTCCTTCACACTTTTGATGTGATTTTTGATCTCCTTGGTGCTTGCCATCTCAGCCACCACACTTTTCCTGCCATTTTTTCAGGAAGGACTGGGACAGGGCCAGCAGCTTCTGCCGGTCCTCCTGGCTCAGCTGGCCTGTCCGGTCGATCTCCCGGCACAGCTCGGGCTCCTGCTCCCGGGCATAGTCCACCAGCTCCTGGCGGAACTCCTCCATCCGGTCCAGGGGGACCTCCTGCATCACGTGGTGCAGGGCGGCCAGCAGGGTCAGCACCTGCTCGTGCTGGCTCATGGGGTGGTACTGGGGCTGCCGGATCAGGCGCATCAGCCCCTGGCCATAGATCAGCTGCCGGCGGGTGGCCTCGTCCAGGTCGCTGGCAAACTGGGTAAAGACCTCCATCTCCCGGTACTGGGCCAGGTCCAGTCGGATGGCCCCGGCGGCGGTCTTCATGGCCTTGGTCTGGGCGTCGCCGCCCACGCGGGAGACGGACAGGCCCACGTTCACCGCCGGCCGCTGTCCGGCATAGAACAGGTCGTTCTCCAGGAAGATTTGGCCGTCTGTAATGGAGATGATGTTGGTGGGGATATAGGCGGCCACGTCGCCCGCCTGGGTCTCCACGATGGGCAGGGCGGTCATGCTGCCCCCGCCCAGGGCGTCGGACAGGTGGGCCGAGCGCTCCAGCAGGCGGGAGTGGAGGTAGAACACGTCGCCGGGGTAGGCCTCCCGTCCGGGGGAGCGGCCCAGCAGCAGGCTCAGGGCCCGGTAGGCGATGGCGTGCTTGGACAGGTCGTCGTAGACGATCAGCACATCCCGGCCCTTGTGCATAAAGTACTCTCCCAACGCGCAGCCGGCGTAGGGGGCGATGTACTGGAGGGAGGCGGGGGCGCTGGCGGGGGCACTGACCACAATGGAGTAATCCATGGCCTCCCGCTGGGTCAGGGTATCCACCAGACGGGCCACAGAGCTGGCCTTCTGTCCGATGGCCACATAGATGCACACCACGTCCTTTCCCTTCTGGTTCAGGATGGTATCCAGGGCGATGGCCGTTTTGCCGGTCTGCCGGTCCCCGATAATCAGTTCCCGCTGGCCCCGTCCGATGGGGAACATGGAGTCGATGGCCAGCAGGCCGGTCTCCATGGGCCGGTTCACCGGCTGGCGCTCCACAATGGTGGGGGCGGGCTGCTCCACGGGCCGGTACTCGGTGGCTCGGATTTCCCCCTTGCCGTCGATAGGGGTGCCCAGGGCGTCCACCACCCGGCCCAAAAACTCCTCGCCCACAGGGACGCCGGCGGTCTTACCGGTGCGGTAGACCCGGCTTCCCGCCTGAATCTCCCGGTCGTCGCCGAAGAGGATACAGCCGATCTCGTCCTGGCGCAGCTCCTGCACCATCCCCTTCACCCCGGAGGCGAAGAGGAGGATCTCCCCGAAGGAGGCCCGCTCCAGGCCGCTCACCCGGGCGATCTCGTCGCCTACAGAGAGCACCTCGCCCTGCTCCACCGGCTGGGTGGAGGGGGACCAGTTCTCCATGGTCTGGCGGATCAGGGGGATGGCGGAGCTCTGGCCGGGGGTCAGGCCCTCCAGCCGCTCCTTCAGCTGGCGCAGCCAGCTCTCCAGATACCAGTCATAGACGTCCGAGCCCACCTCCAGCCGGAAGCCGTCGGGCATCTCGCTCTCCTGCTTCCACTCCACCGGCACAGGGTGCTGGTACTTCTGGGCCAGAAAGGCGGCAAACCGCTCCATCTGCTCCGGGGTGGGCTGGGTTTTGCTTTTGATGACCGCCTTCTCCCCGGTGCGCTCACTTGCTTCCATCCGTTCCGCCTCCTTCCGTCATGCGGAGGAACTGGTCGTAAGGGTTGCCCTCCGCCTTCAGGGCCATCGCCTGAAGAAGCATTTTCTCGGCGGCGGCAGCGGCCATAGCGGACAGCTCCTGGTTGGCCGAGCGCATCATCTTGTCCCGCTCCAGGCTGGCCGCGGCCCGAGCGTCGGCCAGAATCCGGGCGGCCTGCTCCTTGGCCTCCTCGGTCTGGGCCTGGATGGAGCGGCGCAGCTCCGACTGGGCCTCTGCCCGACGGACCCGGATCTCCTCCTCCAGCAGCTCCATCTGCTGCCGGCAGTCCTGCTCCATCCGGGCGGCGGCCTCGGTCCTTTTCTGGGCCTCCTCCTCCAGATTCTGGTAGTACGCCTCCCGCTTGGCCAGGAACGCCTTCACCGGGCTGTATAGCAGCCAGTACAGCCCGCCGGCCAGCACGGCAAAGTTCAAAAGGTGCAGCAAAATCTGCTGCCAGTCAATATTCAGGGGAATATTCATCTCTTACACCGCCTTACCTGGTGCAGCCAGGGCCGCACACGATCCCTATTGTTCTGCTTTTGTCCCCGCGGGGCGGGGCGTGCCCTGCTACAGCACGAATATAATCAGGATAACCACCAACAGGGCATAAATAATCGCCGTTTCAATAAAGACCAGGCCCAGCATCAATGTAGTGCGGATTTTGCCCTCCGCCTCGGGCTGGCGGGAGATGCTCTCCGCCGTCTTGGCGGTGGCAAGGCCCATACCCACCGCGCCGCCGGCGGCGCCCAGGCCGATGGCCAGACCGGCGGCGACCGCCTTCAGGCCGATGCCGCTCTCCTCCTGGCTCTGGGCGGCGGCCGGAGCGTCCTCGGGCTCACCGGGGGCGGCAAAGGCGGGAACGGCGAGAGCCGCCGTGAGGAGCAGGGTCAAAAGGAGCATCCACACGAATTTTTTTCTGAAATTCATTGTCAACAACCTCCAAAGACAGCCGTCAGGCCTGAGCGCTGCGGCCTTTCTTTTTTTTCTCTTTTTTTGGTGCGGGTTCCGACACCTCGCCGTAAAACAGCGCGGTCAGCATGGTAAGCACATAGCTTTGGATCAGGGCGTGGAGCAGGGTGAACAGCACCCCCACCACCACCGGCAGCAGAAAGCTGAGCTGGACATAGTAGTACACCAGCTCGGTGACCAGCAGCCCGCTGAGCAGCGCGCCGAAGAGGCGGAAGCTCATGGAGATGGGCAGGGAGAACTCCTTCAGGGTTGCCATAACCCCGTGGAATCCCGCCCCGGCCGCTCCGCCGGAGAGGATCACCAGATAGGACAGGCAGCCCAGGGAGATGGCGGCGTTCACGTCGGACAGGGGGGCCGGCAGGGCAATGGAGGCGCCCCCCGCCGTCACCGCCTGAAAGCCGAAGAGTTCGAAGAGGGTGCCCACAAAGATGTAGGTCCCCGCCGCGAAGAGATAGGCCCCCAGAAAGCGGTTCCGGTGCGGGCTGTTGGACCTGGCCATCCGGTCGAACATGCCCACCGCCTCCTCCAGCACCAGCTGGAGCTTTCCGGGGACATACTGGAACCGGGGAATGACCAGCACTCGGAGCAGGGCCGCGGCCAGCAGCAGCACGGCGGTCACCAGCATGGCAGAGATCAGCCCCGGGTTCACGTCCTTCAGGCCCAGCAGACTGATCCGGTTCACGTCGTGGAGCACGGCGTCCCGCATGGCCGTCTGGATGGATTCCCCGTGTCCGCCCCCCCGGCTGCCGGTCAGGAAGACCCCAACCAGCAGAACCCCCAGGATACCCAGCCACAGGAGCAGCTTTTGCTTTTTATGTTTCATCTCATACACACACTTCCCATTCCGCCCGAAGGGCGGAAGCATTCTATACAACAACATAATACCCGAAAAGAGATTTTGCAAGTAAAGAAGCTGTTCAGGTTTGCCTGGGAATTTCTGGCCTTTCCTGTCCCACTCCTTCGCCGGAGGCCGGCCCGCGTTTTTTCAGGTAGCAGAACCACATCAGCCAGCCCAGCCCGGCCCCGCCCAGAAGGTTTCCCAGGGTGACGGGGAGCAGGTTGCCCAGCAGGAAACCGGACAGGGTCAGCCCCGACAGGTCCAGGCCGTTCTGGGCGGCCAGCTGAGCATAGGCGGGGACCATTCTGGCCATCAGGCCGGCGGCGATGTAGTACATGTTGGCCACGCAGTGCTCAAAGCCGCACAGGACGAAGTAGCACACCGGCAGGAAGGCCCCCATCAGCCGTCCGGCGGTGTCCCGGGCGGACATAGCCATCAGCACCCCCTGGCACACCAGCAGGTTGCACAGGATGCCCAGCACAACCCCGTTCTGGAAGGGGATGGCGCACTTGCCCGCCGCCAGGCGCATGGTGTACAGGGCCAGGGCCCCGCCGGAGTAGTTCAGCTGGCCGAACCAGGCGCAGCCGGCGGCCACGGCCAGGGCCCCAGCGAAGTTCGCCAGATAGACAATGGCCCAGCTGCGCAGCAGGGCGCCCAGGGTACACCTCCCGTCCAGCAGCGAGATCACCATCAGACAGTTGCCGGTGAACAGCTCGGCCCCCATCACGATGACCATGCCCAGGCCGAAGGGGAACAGCAGGCCGCAGATCATCCGGGCGGTCCACACCTCCTCCACACCATAGGCGGCAGTGTTGGTAGCGGCGCAGCCCAGGGCAATCAGGGCCCCGGCCAACACCCCCAGCACCGCCAGAAGCGCAGCCGGACGCTCCGCCTTTGCCTTGCCCGCGTCGGCGTACCTGGCCGCAATCTGGGCAGGGGAGAGAAATTGCTCCATCCAACCACATCCTTCCACATTCCTGCGTATTCCGGCGTCGTCTCTGCAATATACCACGGAAAGGCCGCTTTTGCAAGGGTTTTCCGGCCTGTCCGCCCCCCTCTGCTGAAAAAGAACGGGAAAAGGCTGTACGAACGGAGAAATTTGCGGTACAATAGGGGGGCAAACGGGGCGAACACACACTTACGTGTAACTTAAAGGAGGCTGACACATGGACTACAAGTCGGATATTGAGATCGCGCAGGCCCACACCCCCCGGCACATCACCGAGATTGCGGCCGCGGCCGGCATAGACGGCGCCTATCTGGAGCAGTACGGAAACTACAAGGCCAAAGTCGATTACGCCCTGCTGCGGGAGAGCAAGCACCCCCAGGGCAAGCTGATTCTGGTCACCGCCATCACCCCCACCCCCGCCGGCGAGGGGAAGACCACCACCACCGTGGGTCTGGCGGACGGCCTGCGCCGGCTGGGAAAGAACGCGCTGGTCGCCCTGCGGGAGCCCTCGCTGGGCCCGGTGTTCGGGGTCAAGGGCGGAGCGGCCGGGGGCGGCTATGCCCAGGTGGTGCCCATGGAGGACATCAACCTCCATTTCACCGGGGATTTCCACGCCATCGGCGCGGCCAACAACCTGCTGGCCGCCATGCTGGACAACCACATCCAGCAGGGCAATGCCCTGGGCATTGACGTCAAGCAGATCACCTGGAAGCGCTGTGTGGACATGAACGACCGGCAGCTGCGCCACATCATCGACGGTCTGGGGGGCAAGATGCAGGGGGTCCCCCGGGAGGACGGCTTTGACATCACGGTTGCCAGCGAGATTATGGCTGTGCTGTGCCTGTCCAGCGACATCCCGGACCTGAAGCGCCGCCTGGGCCGGATTATCGTGGCCTACACCTTCCAGGGCCAACCCGTCACCGCCCACGACCTGAAGGCAGAGGGGGCTATGGCCGCCCTGCTGAAGGACGCGCTCAAGCCCAACCTGGTCCAGACGCTGGAGGGGACCCCCGCCTTCGTCCACGGCGGCCCCTTTGCCAACATCGCCCACGGCTGCAACTCGGTCACCGCCACCCGAATGGCCCTGGCCCTGGGGGACTACACCATCACCGAGGCGGGCTTCGGCGCCGACCTGGGGGCGGAGAAATTCCTGGATATCAAGTGCCGCATGGCCGGCCTGACCCCCGACGCGGTGGTGGTTGTAGCCACGGTCCGGGCCTTGAAGCACCACGGGGGAGCGGCCAAGGGCGAGCTGAACCAGGAGAACCTGGAGGCCCTGGAGCAGGGTCTGCCCAACCTGCTTCAGCACGTGGACAACATCAAAAACGTGTTCGGCCTGCCCTGCGTGGTGGCCATCAACGCCTTCCCCACCGACACCCGGGCCGAGCTGGAGCTGGTGGAGGCCAAGTGCCGGGAGCTGGGGGTCCATGTGGCGCTGTCCCAGGTGTGGGCCAAGGGGGGCGAGGGTGGACTGGCCCTGGCGGAGGAGGTCGTCCGCCTGTGCGATACCCAGGGGAATTTCCGCTTCTCTTATCACACCGAGGACTCTATTGAGCAGAAGCTGACGGACATCGTCCAGAAGATCTACCGGGGGGACGGCGTGGTCCTCACCCCCAACGCCAAAAAGCAGGCCCAGCAGCTCACCGAGCTGGGCTTTGGTTCGCTGCCCATCTGTATGGCAAAGACCCAGTACAGCTTTTCCGACGACCCGGCCCTGCTGGGGGCCCCCAGGGGCTTCACGGTCACGGTGCGGAATCTGAAGGTCTGCGCCGGGGCGGGCTTCCTGGTGGCCCTCACGGGGGACATCATGACCATGCCCGGCCTGCCCAAGGTCCCCGCCGCCGAGAAGATTGACGTGGACGAGACGGGAAAAATCACCGGTCTGTTCTAAGCCGGCCCCTTCAGGCTCCCCGGAGGAAAATTTCCGGGGAGCTTTTTTCCCTTTGGAATAGACAAAAAAACCCTTTTGTGCTATACTATCGGAAATTTTTGTGGAAGCGGAGGGAGTACGCGCCATGGAGCTGCTGCAAATGAGCACGCCGGAGCTGGAGGCCTATCTCCGGGAGCTGGCCCAGGAGAACCCCCTGGTCGAGCTGGAGTACGCCGGGCCGGAGCCGGACAGCTCCCAGGAGGAGGAGCTGCTGCACCGTCTGCGGTGGCTGGAGGACAACGACCACCAGAACCGGTATCTTCACCAGGTCTGGGAGGAGGATCTGGACCCCCGGGTCTGGGTCGGAGGGGCGGGCGGTCTGGAGGAGACGCTGTACCGCTTTCTGGCCCGGCAGCTGGACCGGCTGGACCTGGAAGAGGAGGAGAGCCATCCGGTCCTCTACCTGGCGGCCTGTCTGGACGAGAACGGGTATTTTCGCCTGGACCTGGAGGAGCTGTCCCGGCAGTCCGGTCTGCCGCTGCCCCGGCTGGAGCGGGCCCTGGCGCTTCTGCGCTCCCTGGAGCCGGCGGGGGTGGGGGCGGCCGATCTGGCCCAGTGTCTGGAGCTTCAGCTGCGGCGCATCCACGAGGAGGGCCCCGCCCTGGCCATCGTCCGGGACCACCTGGAGGCCCTGGCCCGGAACGAGCTCCAGGCCATTGCGGACGCCCTCTCCGTCCCTCTGTCCATGGTTCAGCAGGCCCATGCCCTCATCCGTCAGCTGGAACCCCGGCCGGGGGCGGTCTTTCAGACCCCGGGCCACGTCCCCTACCTTCTGCCTGACGTCTTTGTCACCGAGGAGGCGGGCCAGCTGCTGGTGGGGGGCCGGGGCCGGGAGCGTCCCCCCTTCCGCATCGACCCCTACTACCAGCGCCTGATGGTCCAGCAGTCCGACCCGGAGGTGACGGAGTACCTGACCCCCAAGCTGCGCCAGGCGGAGGAGGTGCTGTGGGCGGTGAGCCAGCGGGAGAGCGCCCTGCTGCGATGCGCCCAGGCCATCGTCGGGCAGCAGGACGCCTTTTTCCGCCAGGGGCCCCAGGCTCTGGCCCCGCTGCCTCTGGAGGAGCTGGCCCAGACGCTGGAACTGTCCCCGGAGGACACCCGCCGGGTCCTGCGGGAGAAGCACCTCCAGTGCAGCTGGGGGGTGTTCCCCCTGGAATACTTTGTCCAGGAGGCCCCCGCATACCAGCAAGGACACAGCATCCAGGGAGGCGGCCTATGAATCCAAATGTCAGGCAGCTTCTGACGCTGCTGTGTACCGCCTGTCTGCTTACCCTGACAGCCTGCCAGGCCGCGCCGCCGGAGGCGGCTCCGCCCGCCCCCTCCTCCCAGAGCGCCAGCGTCTCCCAGGCCGGGCCTGATGTTCCCGCCGCCCCGGCCCAGGGTCCGGTACCCGCCCCGGACCTGAACGGCAACGGCATTGCCGAGGAGGTGCGTCTGGTGGGCACCGCCTGGGGGGACACAGAGGTGCAGTTCTTTGAAAACGGAGTGCTGGTCAACCGGGAGAGCCCGGGGGTCTATCTGTGTACCCTGGACGGAGAGGACTACATCCTGCACTACCGTGTGGAAAACGAGTACCCGGGGTACTTTCTGTACAGCTACCACATCGGCCGCTTTTCCGGGGAGCCGGACGATCTGTTCCCCGAGGAGACGGGGCAGTGGGGAGAGGTCTCCTTTGACCTCAGCTTTGGCGCCCCCTTCCACCGGGGCTTTGACCCGGAAGCCATCGCCGCCTTTGCCGGGGAGATCAACGGGCTGCTGGCCCACAGCGTGCGCCTGGACGAGCGGGACGGGGCGCTGGCGGCGCAGACCGGCCTGACGGAGGACCTGGACTTTCTGAACAGCTTTCCAGAGGTTTTCGTCCGGGCCCCGGAGAAATCCCTGCTGGAGAATCTGGAGGCGTTTCAGGAGACCATGACCCGGGCCTATCCGCCGGCCCAGCCCGGAGAGCCGGGGCCCCTGCCCATAGAGAAGCCCCTGGACCTGTACTTTGCCAGCGGGGTGGGGGCCTGGTCCACCTGGATTCATCTGGACCCGGACGGCGCCTTCACCGGCAGCTTTACCGACGCCGACATGGGCGTCGCCGGGGAGGACTACCCCGGCGGCACCACGTATCTCTGCCTCTTCCATGGCTCCTTCGGCCCCGCCGTCCAGCTCACCCCCGCCTCCTGGTCCCTGGCCCTGGAGGAGCTGGTCCTCACCACCGGCCATCCCGTGGGGGAGGAGTGGGTGAAAGAGGGGGTCCGCTATATCGCCAGCGAGCCCTACGGCCTGGACGGGGCGGACGGCTCCGCCCTGGAGCCCGGGGCCCAGTTTATCCTCTACGCCCCAGAGGCCACGGGCCACGCCCCGGGGACCGAGCTGTACGGCGCCTATGAATTCTGGACCTGGTGGTCCCGGCGCAATACGCTGGAGAGCGCCGCGGACACCCTGGGCTGCTGGGGCCTGCACAGCCTGGAGACCGGATACGGCTTTTTCTCCTGACGGAAAACCGCGGTGAAAAATCGCGGACTCCCTCTTGCCTTTTTTCTGAAAAACAGGTATACTGTGGAGCAAGAGCGGGACCGGGAAGGCCCGGTCAGTCCCGCCGGCGAGTCCGGCAGAAACCAAAATATTAGGAGGAACACAACGATGAAAGTTGCAATTTTCGGCGCCGGCACCATGGGCAGCGGCATCGCCCAGGTCTTCGCAGCCAAGGGCCACACCGCCCTGATGTACGCCAGCAGCGTGGCGTCCGCCCAGCGGCACAAGGACAACCTGTCCAAGTCCCTGCAAAAGCGGGTGGATAAGGGCAAGATGGACCAGGCGGCAAAGGACGAGCTGATGGCCCATGTGCTGGTGGAGGAGAAGTCCGCCGCCGCTGACGCCGATCTGATTATCGAGTGCGTGAAAGAAGACATGGTCACGAAGAAGGCTCTTCTGGGCGAGCTGGACGAGATGTGCAAGGAGGGGACAATCTTCGCCTCCAACACCTCCTCTCTGTCCATCACCGAGATGGCGCTGGGGCTGAAGCACCCGGTGATTGGGATGCACTTCTTCAACCCCGTGCCCAACATGAAGCTGGTGGAGATCATCCGCGGGGCCAACACGGACCAGGGGACCTTTGATTTCGTGTGGAACCTGTCCAAGGAGATCGGCAAGGAGCCGGTGGAGGTTGCCGAGGCGCCCGGCTTTGTGGTCAACAAGATTCTCATTCCCATGATTAACGAGGCAGCGGATCTGCTGTACACAGGGGTTGCCTCTGCCGAGGGCATCGACACCGCCATGAAGCTGGGGGCCAATCACCCGATGGGTCCTCTGGCCCTGGGCGATCTGGTGGGCCTGGACGTCTGCCTTGCCATCATGGACACCCTGTACAACGAGACAGGCGACTCCAAGTACCGCGCCTCCCTGCTGCTGCGGAAGATGGTCCGGGGCGGCCTGCTGGGCCGCAAGACCGGCAAGGGCTTCTACGATTACACCCAGAAATAAACTGCCGCAGGCAGAATGCGCCGCCGGGGGGAACCTGGCGGCGCGCTTTTTCCTCTTCATGATACGCCGTCAAGGGACTTGACAGACAAGGAAAAGAAGAACATTTTCCCAACTTCCTCCGCATTCCGGCAAGATTTGCATACTCCGGGTCAACATCCGCATGTTTTGCTCTTTTGTACAAAAAGAGCTTGAAAAAACTGTATAATTTGCCAGGACTGTCCCCCTTGCACCCGGCGAGGAAACCCGGTATAATTTGAACAGAAATTTTGCTCCCTGCCCCGTGGGAGCAAAGGGGCGCGGCTGTGGTATCAAGGCTTCACAGCGCGCCTTTCACGGGCTTTCTTTGTTAAAAATCTAACAAAGAGGGCCGCCCCCGCCCTGCCGCCCGCCCCTCTGCCGGGGGACCTGCGGCAGACTTCCGCGCATCCAAGTAATATGAACTAGGAGGACTGTAAAATGGATTTTCATCTGACCAAGGAACAAGAGATGGTCCGCAAGATGTACCGCGAGTTCGCCGAGACCGAGGTCAAGCCCCTGGCCGAGGAGATCGACGAGGAGGAGCGCTTCCCCATGGAGACCGTGGAGAAGATGGCCAAGCTGGGCATGATGGGCATCTACTTCCCCAAGGAGTACGGCGGCGCTGGCGGCGACGTGCTGTCCTATGCCATGTGCGTGGAGGAGCTGGCCAAGGTGTGCGGCACCACCGCCGTCATCGTGTCGGCCCACACCAGTCTGTGCTGCGCCCCCATCTTTGAGCACGGCACCGAGGAGCAGAAGAAGAAATACCTGCCCGACCTGCTCTCCGGCAAAAAGGTAGGCGCCTTCGGCCTGACCGAGCCCAACGCCGGCACCGACGCCTCCGGCCAGCAGACCTCCGCCGTGCTGGAGGGCGACCACTACGTCCTCAACGGCTCCAAGTGCTTCATCACCATCGGCACCGTGGCCGATACC
>JAAWAD010000019.1 GCA_022791995.1 Lawsonibacter sp. | reverse complement strand
GTAGTATACCATACTGTCTAACAAATGGGGGGCAGTTCAACACGGGGCGGCGCTGCATTTAAATTTTCGGAAGGGGGAACGTAATCGCGTCGCTGACCTTCTCGGTCCAATCCAGAATCGCGTTTACACTGGCGCGCGTCACCTCATGGGCCTCTGTCAGATCGTCCAGCTGTTCGTGGATCTCTTGTACCTCGGTCTGAAGCGCCTGGATGTCGGATTTCATCTCTTGCATGTCAGATTTCATCTCTTGCATGTCAGATTTCATCTCTTGCATACCAGTCTTCATTTCACGGATCTCTGCCTGCATCTCTGTCATTTTGGACTGCATCTCTGCGAGCACTTTCAGGATCAGTTCGTCATTTGCCACTTTGCCTCACCCCTTTTTCCATAGTATACACTCCACTGGCGGCTCTGTCAACGCAAAATTGGACATGTTATGCGCTCCGGCGGCAGGCTGTAAAGCACGGCGGAGCAGTCTCCTCTACCCCACGCTGCTGGAGCTGTCGTCCTTGGCTTGCTGTTCGGCCTGTTTCTCCTCCAGGATGGCCTGGACTTCCGCCTGGGCGGCGGCCTGGAGCTGCCGGGCCTTCTCCCAGAAGGAGACGGGGTCAATCTGGCCGAAAGCGTCAGTGGTGCGGGTCCCCTGCTCCTCCAGCCACTGACGGACCTGCTGATCCATCCGCTGGGTCATCAGCTCCTCCCGGTAGTCGTTGGGGTCCAGCGGCAGGCGGAGGATGATATGGAAGCCCAGATCGCTCTCCACAATGCCGCTGATCTCCCCCTCCTTCAGGGCCAGAGAGGCCTCCTCAAACTCGGGGACCATCTCCCCCTTGGCGGTGACGTAGCCGTCCGGGTTCGTGGCCAGACCGGGGTCCTGGCTGTGCTCCCGCATCAGCCGGTTGAACACGTCCACCGGATCCTCCGCTGTTTGGATCTGCTCCAGCATCTCCTCCGCCTTAGCCTTGTTTTCGGCGATCTCCGCCTCTTCCAGGGGGGCCCGGGTGGCGGTGTCCACCTTGGACAGCAGGATGTGCTTCACCCAGTAGCGGCCCTCCTCCTGAAGGTAGGCCTGCACCTCGGCGTCGGTGGGACAGCTGCCGCTGTTCTCCCCATAGAAGTGCTCCATCAGGGGGGTGTACATGCTACCGGCGTGGTAGATCTGCTCATACATGGGGCCGGTAAGTAGCTGCGCCCACATCAGGTGCTCGGTGGCCTGTTCACTGCCCAGCTCCTGGGTGATGGCGGCGATATCCTGGGCCGGGTAGTCCTGGTCCTCCTGGGACAGGGTAAGCCCCTGGGCGGCCCCCATCTCCGGCAGGAGGCGGTAGCAGGCGGCGGCCTCCAGGGCCCCGTCCAGCAGAATCTGCTTCAGGGGCTGGCCGTCCAGCTCCTCCTCCCAGGGGATATCCGCCATGCCGTAGCTGGAGTAGCTCTGGAGCTGGATATTCAGCCAGTAGAGCACTTCTCCAGCGGAGATGGGGTACTCCCCCACATAGGCCACAACGGTGTCCCCCGCCAGGCCGGCGGTCGCCAGGTAGGGGTCGGAGATGACGGACAGGTCCATCCCCTCCTCTCCAGAGGCAGCGGAGCTGCTCCCCGGGTCCTGGGAACCGGAGGCACTCCCGCCGGCGGAGGAGCCGGCCGGGGATTGGGAACAGCCGGCCAGGAGAGCGCTCCCCAGGGCCAGCGTCAGGCAGGCGGCCAGAATTCGTTTTAAAATGGGCATAGCAGGGTTCCTTTCTACACATGTTCTCAGATTTTTTGAAATTTTCGTGGGAATTTCCCCAATTTTATTTGGCTGTTTCCTATCATAACACAAAACGGCAGGCGGAGCAAGAGCATGATTTTCTGCGGAATAAAGGTGTAATTTTGATAAAAAGGGGTAAAAATGCAACAAAATGTCGAAATCGTGGAAAAAACAGGCACATATTTCCAGCCATTGACACAATGCGTCTTTTGCGGTATAATACAGGCGCGAACGGGCAGTTTGTCCACTTTGTCACTGCACCAGATAAGCACCGCATACTCCGCAGCCGTCCGCCTCCAGTACACAGCCCACGGCTGGTACCAGGAACACAGGACCAGGGCAGCGCTGCGTGGTCATAGAAAGGGCCGTCTCAGGGAGGGGGAGCCCCAAGGCGGCAGGAAGCACTGCGGGCTTTGGGGCCGGCTTGCTTCGGACAGGCCGGGCAGGAGAGCGGGCCCGCTCCAAAAAAGGAGGAGGTATATCATGCAGGACAAGATCATGCAGGCGATGCTGAACCGCGGTATCACCAGAAGGCAGCTGGGATATGATCCCCTGGTCTCCTTGGTGGAGCGGTTTATTCAGGAGCCCTGTCTGTACAACAGCGCCTTGGAGGAAGTCGCCAGGGAGAACAACATCACCGTAAAGGCCCTGAAAAGCCGCATCCGAACCATCGCCCGCCACTGCGAGTGGGCCGACCCGGAGGGCTTTCAGGAGATGATGGTGGGCGGTCCCTACCGCCTGCGCCTGCTGGTGCGCACACTGGCGGACGACGCAGAGACCCTTCCCCCCACAACACCAAACGCTTGATCAGGCGCCGCTTTTCAGCGGCGCCTTTCTTCATCCTCCCCCGGCACACAGCCCAGCAGCTGGCCAGCCTCCACGGCCAGCTGCTTCATTTGTTCAAAAAGCGTCTGAAGCACCTCGTCCCCCATACGGAACACCGGCGCTGCCACACTCACCGCTGCCACAGGGTGGCTGGACCAGCCGAAAATCGGCACCGCAATACACCGCACGCCAGGCTCATGCTCCTCGTCGTCGATGGCATAGCCCCGGCGGCGCACCTGGGCCAAATCGGCGCGCAGGGCGTCCAGCTGTGTAATGGTGTGCTCAGTATAGGCGCAGATTCTGGAGCTGGCCCAGATGTTCGCCACCTCCTCGTCCGGCAGAAAGGCCAGCACGCTTTTGCCCACCCCGGTGCAGTACATGGGATTGCGGCAGCCCACATAGGAGCCTGTGCGGACCATGGGGCGGGAGGGCTCTACCTTATACAAATAGACCATCTCTGTACCGTCCCACTCCGCCAGGTGGACCACCTCCTGACAGGCCGCGGCCAGCTTGTCCAGCAGCGGCCGCACCGCCGCGTGCAGATTCAACAGCTTGGACACCTGGCTTCCCACCTCAAACAGGCGCAGAGTCAGGCGGTATTTCCCGCTCTCTCTGTCCTTGCAGGCGTAGCCCCGCCCCACCAGCGCACCCACCAGCCGGTGGGCTGTACTGACATGCAGGCCGGTGGCAGCCGCCAGCTCCGACAGCGCCATCCCCTGGGGTACGGCAGACAGGGCCTCTACCAGGTCCAGTACACGCTCGACCGACTGGACCGAGCCGGGAGAAGCTGACATTCCCATCCCCCTCCTTTGAAGCAATTTCTCCTAGCATATCACAGCCACTCCCCCCGGCGCAAGACGAACCCCAAAAAATCCTTCAAATCTTTGTATTTGGGGATTGACACGGGGGAAGAAAAGAGGTATAACTATGTCAAGTATCATAATATGATATACATTTTCATATTATGAAAATAACAGCATGGAGGGCAGTCATGAGAGAACAGACCATACGCATGATCGAGCAGGAACGAATCATTGCCATTGTGCGGGGAATCAAAACCGATGCGTGCATGAAGGTTGCCGATGCCCTGTATGAGGGCGGTATCCGGCTGATGGAGATCACCTTCAACCAGAAGGACCCCAGCTCCTTCGCCCTTACGGCCCAGGCCATCTCCGCAATCGGAGCCAAGTACAAGGACACAATGCTGGTGGGGGCCGGCACCGTCACCACGCCGGAGCTGGCCGAGCAGGCGGCACAGGCGGGAGCCCGGTTCATCATCTCTCCCGACGCCAATCCAGAGGTCATCCGTCGGACCAGAGAGCTGAACATGGTCTCTATGCCCGGGGCGATGACGCCCACCGAGATCCTCAGCGCCCACCATGCCGGCGCAGACTTTGTCAAGCTGTTCCCGGTGGGCTCTCTGGGCGCTGCCTATGTCAAGGCGGTGCGGGCCCCCATCAGCCATGTGAAGCTGATGGCCGTGGGGGGCATCAACGAGGACAACGTGGCTGAATTCCTGCGGGCCGGCACTTGCGGCGCCGGCGTGGGGGGCAATCTGGCCAACAAGGCCTGGATTGAGGCCGGCGAGTTCCACAAAATCACCCAGACTGCCCGCGCCCTCCTGGCCGCGGCGCGGTCGGTCTGACCCCAGCGCCTTCCCGCCGGGCGGCGGAACATAATACGTTTGGGAGGAATCTTTCTTATGAAGCGAGCCATTACCTTCGGCGAAATCATGATGCGCCTGAACCCTGAAAACTACTTCCGCTTTGTCCAGGCCGACAAGTTCGAGGCCACCTATGCCGGCGGAGAGGCCAACGTGGCGGTCTCTCTGGCCAACTACGGGATGGACGCCGCCTTCGTGACCAAGGTACCCAGCCACGAAATCGGGCAGGCCGCCGTCAACGCCCTGCGCCACTACGGCGTGGACACCAGCCTGATCCTCCGGGGAGGCAGCCGCCTGGGCATTTACTTTGCCGAGAAGGGGGCCTCTCAGCGGGCTTCCAAGGTCATCTATGACCGCGCCGGCTCCTCCATCGCCACGGCAAAGGCCGGGGAATTCGACTGGAAGGCCATCTTCTCCGGCGCGGACTGGTTCCACTGGACCGGCATCACCCCGGCCCTGGGAGGCGAGTTGCCCCAGATCTGCCTGGAGGCCTGCAAGGCCGCCAAGGAGCAGGGCGTGACCGTCAGCTGCGATCTGAACTACCGCAAAAAGCTGTGGAGCCAGGAGGAGGCCGGCCGCGTTATGGAGACGCTGATGCCCTATGTGGACGTCTGCATCGCCAACGAGGAGGACGCCAAGGACGTCTTCGGCATTGCCGCGGCTGGCACCGACCTGAACACTGGCAAGCTCAGCCATGAGGGGTACATCAGCGTGGCCCAGCAGCTGACTGAGCGCTTCGGCTTCCAGAAGGTGGCCATTACCCTGCGGGGCAGCCTCTCCGCCTCGGACAACGACTGGGCCGGTATGCTGTACAGCAAGGGACAGGTCTCCTTCTCCCCCACCTACCGGGTCCATATCGTGGACCGCGTGGGCGGCGGCGACAGCTTCGGCGGTGGCCTGATCTACTCCCTGATGTCCGGCTATGACGACCAGAAGGCCATTAACTTCGCGGTGGCCGCCTCCTGTCTGAAGCACAGCATCGACCACGACTTTAACCTGGTCTCCGTGCAGGAGGTGGAGGCCCTGGCCGCCGGCAACGCCTCCGGCCGGGTCCAGCGATAACCAACTCAACGACTCCTCTTCTTTTCTTCATACGGACAGCCCCGCCGGCGCGCAAGGCGCCAGCGGGGCTGTCCACTTTCCTGACTGCACGCCCCCTTGGGGACAGGAAAAAGGCCCGTCCTTTGAAGGACGGGCCTTTTCAAGGCACTTTTCCTCGTGATGGTGGAGATAAGCGGGATCGAACCGCTGACCTCTTGAATGCCATTCAAGCGCTCTCCCAGCTGAGCTATACCCCCATAGGAAAAAGTACATGTTCGGAGCTGTCTGTCCGGGAAGCAGTGGCCGCTTATTTCGACCGAAACGTATCATAACACAAAGTGATGGCAATGTCAAGGAAATTTTTTCAGAAACAGAAAAAATTTTTAAGCCCCCACAGGGGCAGGCTCCCGCCCCGAAAAAGGGCCAGAGCCTGTGCCGTCCCGCTGGGACGCGGTCAGATGCGGGCCACCACCTGGGCCATCAGGATAAAGTGGCAGATGCTGCCCAGAAGGATGAAGACGTGGAAAATCTCGTGGCAACCAAAGCGGGGGTTGTCCCGACCGGGCCATTTGATGCCGTAGAGCACCCCTCCCACGGTGTACAGCAATCCCCCGGCCAGCAGCCAGGCAAAGCCGGCGGCGGGGAGGGTCTGATAGATGGGGCCAATCATAAAGATGGCCAGCCAGCCCATAAACAGATAGATGCCGGTGGTGAGCCACCGGGGGATGGACAGCTTGGCAATGGTAAGGACAATCCCCGCGCCAGCCAGGGTCCACACCGCCGCCAGAAGGGCCAGGCCCCGCCCCCCGGACAGAGCGGTGAGGCAAATCGGGGTGTAGCTGCCGGCAATCAGCAGATAGATGGAACAGTGGTCGTATTTCCGCAGGGCAATCCGTCCGAACAGAGAGGTATTCAGACAGTGGTACAGGGTGCTTGCGGTATACAGACAGATCATGGACAGGCCATAGACCGCGAACAGGGCGAAGAGGTTCCAGTGCCCTCTGCCGGCGGACTGGGCCAGTAGCAGGGCCGTTCCGGCCACTGCCAGCACCGCCCCCACGCCGTGGGTGATGGCGGACCAGGGGCGCAGACCGTCGTAAGGGTCTCGGACCTCTCCGTGGCGGAGCCGCCCGGCGCCCAGAACGGACGGGGCGGAAGAAAGATTTGCGTGCATAGCGGCCTCCTTTCCCAGGGCGGCAGGCGGGCCGCCCCATTCATATAAGACCAGTATACCCCGAAGCGGCTCAAATATCAATGTACAAAATCACCAAATATAGTTTTTAAAACCATATTATAGGGTAGAAAAAACGACGCCGGAAAATCCGGCGCCGCTTTTTGCGTGCATCAGCCCTCGGCGATGGCGCTCATGGGGCAGGTGCCAGCGCAGGCGCCGCAGTCCAGGCAGGCGCCGGCGTCGATCACATAGTGGTCAGCGCCCTGAGAGATGGCGCCGGCGGGGCAGGCATCCGCGCAGGAACCACAGCTGATGCAGGCATCACTGATAACATAGGCCATTGGTAAGTACACCTCCATTTGAATGTGATACCATTCTACCACAACTTTTCAAAAATGCAATGCTAAATTTTTGGACAGACGCAAAAAAGTTGGGCGGGGCAGGGGCCTAATTTTGTACAGGACCATAAGGCCTTCCTTTTCCATACGCTGGCTAAACTTCGGGAAACCAGGGTATGCTGGTAAAAGCTTGAATTCTTGAGGTGACACGCCATGTCTGACAACCAGTTTACCACCACCGCTCTGGGGGCTATCCGGCTGGCCCAGGAGAACGCCGCCCGTCTGGGCCACAGCTATGTGGGCAGCGAGCATCTGCTGCTGGGCCTGGCCGGACAGGAGTACAGCCCGGCTGCTGCCGCCCTGCGCCGGGCCGGGGCGGGCCTGCCCCAGCTCCGGGGGGCCATCGCCCAGCGGGTGGGCATCGGGGTGCCCGCCCGGTCCCTCCACCAGGGGCTCACCCCCAACTGCTGCCAGGCCATCCGGGGGGCCACCCAGGCCAGCCGCCGGCTGGGGCAGCGGGCGGTGAACTCCGAGCACCTGCTGCTGGGTCTGCTGGGGGAGAAGGCGTGCGGCGCGGTGCGCCTGCTCCGGGACTGCGGCGTGGACCCGGAGGAGCTGCGCCGGACGGTAAACGCCTCCCTGGGAGGGGAGGAGCCCGCCCCCAAGGTCCGCCCCCGGGATCCAGAGCCCCGCCCCGCCCCCTCGGACACCCGGCAGCTGGACCAGTGCGCCCGGGACCTGACAAAAATGGCTGCTCTGGGCCATCTGGACCCGGTGATCGGCCGGGAGGAGGAGCTGGAGCGGGTCATTCAGATTCTCTCCCGCCGGACCAAAAACAACCCGGCCCTCATCGGGGAACCGGGGGTAGGCAAAACCGCCATCGCCGAGGGACTGGCTCTGGCCATCTCGGACGGCACCGCACCGGCCCATCTGCTGGGCCGGCGGGTGTGCGCCCTGGACCTGTCGGCCATGGTGGCGGGGACCAAGTACCGGGGGGAGTTCGAGGAAAAGCTCAAGCACATTCTTCAGGAGGTCCGCCGGGCGGGGAACATCATCCTGTTCATCGACGAGCTGCACACCATCGTGGGGGCGGGAAGCGCCGAGGGGGCCATCGACGCGGCCAACATCCTCAAGCCCGCCCTGGCCCGGGGGGAGATCCAGGTCATCGGGGCCACCACCATCGACGAGTACCGCCGCCACATCGAAAAGGACCCCGCCCTGGAGCGGCGCTTCCAGCCCGTCACTGTCCGGGAGCCCACCCGGGACCAGGCCCTGGCCATCCTCAAGGGGCTGCGCAGCCGGTATGAGAACCACCACAGTCTGACCATCAGCGACAAGGCCCTGGAGGCGGCGGTGGATCTGTCCATCCGCTATCTGCCCCAGCGGTTCCTCCCGGACAAGGCCATCGACCTGGTGGACGAGGCGGCCTCCCGGGCCCGGCTGTCCGGCCGGAGCCTGCCCCCCGACCTGCGGGCCCTGGAGAGCCGGGCGGTCCAGGCGGGGCGGCAGATGTCCCAGGCCATCCAGGCCCAGGACTTTGAAAAGGCGGCCATGCTCCGGGACGCGGAGGGCAGCTTCCGCCGCCAGCTGGAGGAGGGCCGCCGGAAGCTCCAGACCCTTCAAGGGCCCGTCCGGGTGGAGGAGAGCCACATCCAGGCGGTGCTGTCCCAGTGGACGGGGGTGCCGGTATCCGACCCGGACGAGGCCGACCGGCAGGCCCTGGCCGGCCTGGACGGGGCCCTGCGCCGCCGCCTCCTGGGCCAGGACCGGGCGGTGGAGGAGGTCACACGGGCCATCCGCCGCAGCCGCCTGGGTCTGAAGGACCCCCGCCGGCCAGTGGGGTGCTTCCTGCTGCTGGGGCCCAGTGGAGTGGGAAAGACCCAGCTGTGCCGGGCCCTGGCCGACGCCCTCTTCGGAAGCCAGGACGCCCTGCTCCGGTTCGACATGTCCGAGTATATGGAGGCCCACACCATCTCCCGCCTCATCGGCTCTCCCCCGGGGTATGTGGGCCATGAGGAGGGGGGCCAGCTCACCGAGCGGGTCCGCCGGAACCCCTGGTCGGTGGTCCTGCTGGACGAGCTGGAGAAGGCCCATCGGGACGTGTGGTCCCTCCTCCTCCAGGTGATGGAGGAGGGGGAGCTCACCGATGCCCAGGGGCGGAAGACCGACTTTCGGAACACGGTGCTGGTGATGACCTCCAACCTGGGTTCCCGCCACTTCGCCGCCGGGAAGCGGCTGGGCTTCGCCGCCGGAGGAGAGGCCGCCCGGGAGGAGCAGGAGCAGGCCGTCCTGGCCGACGCCCGCAGCGCCTTCGCCCCGGAGTTCCTCAACCGACTGGACGCCGCCCTGGTCTTCCACCCTCTGGACCAGCACGCCCTGGGCGCCATCACCCGCCTCCTGCTGGAGGAGACACAGGCCCGCCTGGACAAGCTGGGCGTGGCTCTGGAGGTGGAGGAGCAGGCCGTGGACCTGCTGGCGGTCCGGGGCAGCGACCGGGAGTACGGTGCGCGCCCCCTCCGCCGGGCCATCTCCGCCCTGGTAGAGGATCCCGCCGCCGATCTGCTCCTCTCCGGTCGGCTGAAAAAGGGGGACGCCCTCCGGGTCCGGGCCGAGGCCGGCCAGGTTCGGGTCCTGCCGGCCCAGACGGAGACGTGTATCTGAAAGCGGCCTCGCCGGCCGGGCTTTGAAAGGAACCGAAAGAACTTTCCATGTTACAGACATGCGCAGGGGCGGGTCATACCCGCCCCCTGATTTTCCCGCAAATTGTCTGAAAAAACAGGCACATATTCCGGCTCGTCCTGCATAGACTGACCTGTATATTCTATTTCGCAGCCGGAGGCATTGAACCATGGAAGACAACCCCATCCTTATTTCCGCCAAGCCGAACGGCCCGCCGCCCCCCGCGGGGGATCTGGACGACTGGATCTTTCGAGGTGAGGGCTGGCTGGCCAGCGACCGGTAAAAGGACCGGCTCCTGAGGAGTCGGTCCTTTTGCTGCTTCTATGACGGCTGGGCCAGCTCGGCCAGGCTCTGGCCCTTGAGGGCCCGCTCCAGCAGGGTGGGCAGCTTCTCCGGCGGACAGGCGAAGCAGGGGATATCCATGGCGGCCACCCGCTGGGCGGTTGTGGCGTCGTAATAGGGCTTGCCCCCGTCGGCAACGGCCAGCAGAACGACAACCGTGACCCCCGACTCCTTTAACTCCTCCAGCCGCCGGAGCAGGGCGGCCCGGTTACCCCCCTCGTCCAGGTCAGAGATGAGGAAGAACAGGGTTCTGGCCGGGGTCTCCACCAGTCCCTGGCAGTAGGCGATGGACTTGGCGATGTCGGTGCCGCCCCCCATCTGGAAGCCGAACAGCAGGTCCACCGGGTCGGCGCACAGGGGGGTCAGGTCCATGATCTGGGTGTCGAAGGCCACCACATGGGTGTTCACCGCCGACATGGAGGCCAGAATGCAGGCCATCACCGAGGAGTAGAGGATGGACTGGCCCATCGAACCGCTCTGGTCGATGTCCAGAATCACGTTCCAGCGGTTGACCCGGCTGGCCCGGTCGAAAAACCACACCCGCTCCGGGATAACGGCCTTCAACTCCAGGTTATAATTCTTCAGATTCCGCCGGATGGTATAGGGAAAATCCAGGGCGGCGGCGGAGGGCAACGGGGAGTGGGCCCGGCGGTTCAGGGCAGCGGTCACGGCCCGGCGCACGTCGTTCTCCAGCATCCGGTTGATCTCCTGGACGATTTTGCGGATAAAATTCCGGGCCGACTCCTTGGACTTCTTGGGGATCTGGTCCTTGAGCATCAGCAGGGTGGAGGCCATATTCAAATCGGGCTCCAGCCCCTCCAGCAGCTCTGGCTCCAGCAGCAGCTGCTTCAGGCCCTTGCGCTCAATGGCGTCGTTCTGCACCACTGCCACCGTCTCGCTGTCGAAGAGGGCGCGCAGGTCCCCCAGCCACTTGGAGATGACAGGGGAGGAGGGCCCCTTTCCCGCCCCCCGGCCTGAGCCGCCGCCGAAGGACTCCCCCGGGCCGCCGTAGATAGCCCCCAGGGCGGCGTCCATCAGGGCCTCCTCCTGGGTCAGGGGGGCGCCTCCCATTCCCCCAAAGGCGTCCTGGGTCTCGCTGCCCAGAATCAGCCGCCAGCGGGCGAGCTGCTGTGTCTGTGTCATGTGACCACCTCGCAATTTTACCTGTAGGAGCCGCAAGTCTCTCCATTCAAAAATTGAAAGTTTCGGGCCGCCCTTTTCAAAGGGCGGTGGGTCTGGGCGAAGCCCAGGCGGGTCCAGGGCAAAGCCCTGGTGGGTCCGGGCGAAGCCCAGCGACTCAGATATCGTCAAAGTCAAAATCGGACAGGCTGTCCAGCACCGCCTGTTCGGCTTCCGTCGTGTCGCTCATCAGCGCCTCTGCCGCCTGCTGGGGACTGACCCCCCAGATTTCCCCCAGGTTCTCGGCGATGTCGTTTTTCTCCGACGGGGTGAAGCCGGCGAAGGCCCGGCGCAGGAAGACCAGGGCCCGGCGGAAGTCGGTCTCGTCCAGACCGGACAGGTAGTCGTCCAGGTGCCGCCACAGGGACAGCCGGGCGATAAGGGCGTACCGGTTTTTGGCGGCCAACCCCTCGAACCAGCCAGCCCCCAGCTCGGCAGGAACGCCGGGGGAGAGCCGCCGGGCCACCTCCCGGGCCAGCAGGGCCTCGTCCGCCTTCCCCCGCTCCAGCAGGATGGCCATAGCAAAGCCGGAGCAACGGGTGTTCAGGTCGTCCCGGTCAGAGACCTCCTCCAGCAGGGGAATCCACTGCTCCTCCTCCAGAAAGTCGTGGGCCAGCTGAAGGGCGTTGAGCCGGTCCATGGCCTGGGTGACGGCGGGGGCGGCCTGGGCGTCGCAGACGCAGGCCCCCTCCAGGGTGAGGCAGGCCCGCAGGTACAGCTGCTTCACCAGGGGGATAACCGGCGCGGGGTCAAAGCGGCGCAGGTCCCCATAGCGCACCACCTGGGACAGGCGGGCGGCGGTCTCGGCCACATCGGCCAGGGCGGCGGCGTCCACACTCAGCCCCTGGAGCACCGACAGGGCGTGGCGGGCGGCGGCGGGCATCCCGCACAGAAAGGCGTCCTCAAAAATGGCGGCGGCCTGGGCGATGGAGGCGCTCTGCTCCGCCCGCTCCTTCAGCGCGAAGGCGGCGGCCCCCTCCACGGTGTCCCCCAGCAGGGCGGACTCCACAATTTCAATTTCCGCCTCCGGCGTCCACTGAAGGCTCCAGTACTCCCCCCAGGCGGCCCCCTCCTGCCGGGAGGGGAGCAGCTGGCCGAAGTGGATGTTCAGCACCCGCAGCCGGTGCAGGAAGAAGGACCGGCGCAGATCCGCCAGGGCGGCCTGCTGGGATTTGACCGTCAGCTTCTCCCGCAGGTCCAGATCCAGCGGCTGGGCCTGGGCCGTGCGGAATTTCTCCAGGCGCAGCTCCTTCATCTGGCGGTAGAAGTCCTCCTGGATGGAGGTCCGGCTGACCCCCTGGGGGAGGAAGCCGATTTTGGTGCCGATCTCGGTGTCGGCGGCGGCCAGGGCCAGCTCTGAGAACTGCCCGTGGCCCATCGTGGCCACAGAGGCGTCCCGCAGGTCGGCCAGAGTGGGGTACCGGCTGCCCCGCAGGCCGGCCAGGGTCTGGGACAGGCGGGCGGCCTCAATGACCTCGGCGGCAGAGGTCAGGTTTCCCGCCCTCCGGTGGGCGGCGGCCAGCCGGGTCAGATAGCGGTAGGGGGCCTGGTCCAGGGCCCCGTCCTGCCGGGCCTTCCACAAAATCTCGAAGTAGGCGGGGGCCTTGTTTCCCGCCCCGTAGCCGGAGCGGGCGGTGAGCCGGGCGTAGGAGTAGGGCATCAGGGTGGCGGCGCAGCCGGCCCGGGGCAGGGCGGCCTCCTCCTCGTCGGTCATGGGGGGGACCTCCTCCAGCCCCGCCACATGGAAGGCCCCGCAGACGCAGAAAATTTTTTCCGCCGGAATCCCGGAGTCCACCGCCTGCTGGATGACCCGCTTCATGTGGGCCTCCCGCACCAGGGTCTCCGCCCGGCGGCGGGGACTGTCCCAGGTGGCTCGGCGCAGCTCCCGGCCAAAGGTGTTGACCGCCCGCTGGTATTCCCCGGCACCCTCCAGCTGCTCGAAGGTCCGCTCCCAGAAGGCGTCGTGCTCCTCCCCGGTGAGGGTCTCCAGACGCCGGTAGACGCTCTCGGTGGTGTGGGACCCGGCCTCCTCCGCCTCCGCCTGCGGCGGTGACGGCTCCCTTTCAGAGGGAGCCTCTTGGGGCATACCGCCAGCCTCCGCCTCCCGAAACGCCAGAAAGACGGAGGAGGGCAGATCCATAAAGCGGCACTCCACCCCGTGCTGGCGGGCCCAGAGGATGGCCTGGAGCTCCGGGGAGTAGACGGCCAGGGGGTAGAGGATGGTCCGCACCGGGGGCTGGCTGGTGTAGGCCAGGATAGCGGCGGGGAACTGGGTCTCCTGGTGGCAGAGCCAGTGCATCTGGTCGTTCAGGTCACAGGGCCCCTCCACCAGCACCAGACGGGGCCGTGCCTCGTCCAGGGCCTGGAGCAGGGCGTGGGCGGCGGCGGGGGACAGGTGCCGCACCCCGAACAGAACGGGGCCGCCCATCAGCCGTTCAGCTCCCGGCAGGCCCGGTACAGGGGGAGCCACGCCGAGCCCCGCTTTTTCATCACGTGCTCCAGGTACTCCTTCCAAGCCAACTTATCCTTCTCCTCGTCCTTCACCACCGCTCCCTGAAGGCCGGCGGCCAGGTCCTCGGGCATGATGGTTCCATCCCCGAAGCTGCCCGCCAGGGCCATGGAGTTGGCCAGCAGAGAGATAGCCTCGGCGGTGGACAGCACCCCGGAGGTGGTCTTCAGCTTCTGCTTGCCGTCCAGGGTGGCCCCACCCCGCAGCTCCCGGAAGATGGTGACCACCTTCTCCACCGTGTCCATGTCGGGCTGGCGGGCGGTCAGGTCCAGGCCGGAGGACAGCTCCTCCACCCGGGTCTGGACGATGTCCAGCTCGGTCTGCATGTCCGCGGGGGCGGGCAGCACCACAATGTTGAACCGCCGCTTCAGGGCAGCGGACATGTCGTTGACCCCCTTGTCCCGGGTGTTGGCGGTGGCGATGATGGAGAAGCCCTTCCGGGCGGGGACCTCCAGCCCCAGCTCGGGGACGGACAGCCGCTTCTCGGAGAGAATGGAGATCAGGGCGTCCTGGACCTCGCTGGCGCAGCGGGAAATCTCCTCCACCCGGGCGATGGAGCCTGTCTCCATGGCCCGGTAGATGGGGCTTTTCACCATGGCCTCGGGGCAGGGGCCCTTGGCAATCAGCATGGCGTAGTTCCAGGAGTAGCGGATCTGCTCCTCGGTGGTGCCGGCGGTGCCCTGGACCACCTTGGTGGAGTCGCCGTTAACG
>JAAWAD010000018.1 GCA_022791995.1 Lawsonibacter sp. | reverse complement strand
GGAACGAGGACTTAGCCGAAGTCACCATCGCATCCTCCATACTGGATCGTGTCCTGCAACACTGCAACGTTATCAACATCAAGGGTGAGTCTTACAGCCAGAAGGAACGCAAGGAATTCATTCGCCAGAAACAGCAAATCTTGAAAACTCTTTTTGAGCAAGGAAACGCTTAGTTTTGTTACACCCCCCCCCGCCGAAAAACTACAAAATTTCTTCGGCGTTTTCTTACAATTTCAAATTGGCGTTGACATTTTGACTGATAATTTATTAAGAATTTCCTAATTTAGAAAAGTTCCTCGCATGATAGTCACAATGTCCTATCATGCAAGAGAGTAGCAGTGAAACAAATTGAGACGCAAAGCAGGCTGCTTTGCGTCCCGTAGTGCTGATCAGACAAAAATGAACATCGTATTGACAATTTCTGTTACTCGATTACGAATATTGTTCATACGCCTTACCCATTCCATCTGCCTATCAGCTTTAAGCTGTTCTGTAATGTTTTCCTGATTCGCTATCTGATCTACAAGCTGAGAAAACATATCTTCCGCCTGCTGATTGATGTCAGCCAGGTGGCTATCCAGCTTCCCGCTGAGTAGTAAGGCGTTGTAAAGAGCTTTCCTGTGTTCTCTCAAATACTTCCGTCTGCGCTGGCCCCAGATACCAGCGGAAACGCTTTCCGGCACTGTGAGGTTCGGGAGGGAATAATCCCCCTCTTGGTGATAAGTTCCGTCCGTTTGCTCAAAAAACGACTTTTCCATAGTTTAGCCCTCCGATATATTGATTTCCTTGCAATTCAATCACTCTCGGCTGACTTCACAAACATTTTGGGAGGAACTTCCTTACGAAGTTCCTCCCAAAGGCGGCTCCTCTCTTTATGTCGTTTGACGAATGCTCCTGTGCGGCTTTCCGCAGTACATATCCGAAAAAGGAGACCTGAAAATCCCTTTTCAGATTGGTGTTGCTCAATGCTATCCTGCAAAGTGGTTCGTCAAAATATCTAAAACGAGCAGTTACCTCCCTGAATGACTGCCCGCTGATAAATCAGAATATATAGGTATATTCAGCTTACGAAAAAGAATCAGGACTATTTAAAAAACCAGCAGTCAAAATGTCCCCCTGTGGGGCAGTTCATTATTTTCTGGAAGCCGCCGTCCTCCAGAGGCAGGAGTAATCGCTCCCCATTTTCCTCTAACAAATATTGGTCCCTGTTGCGAATGACCATAAAGGAGGCCAGTCCTGTGGCGCCGCCTCCCTGCCAGACCCAGTTGTCTAAATCGCCGTCATGGAGGGCTTCCGCCGCCCGGATCATAAGAGCAAGGTCCTCCTCCCCCGGTATCGGAGTACTGCGGGTCCAGTTGTCATAGACCAGCCAGTAGCCTGCCCCAAAAGAGGTGTCCAGATGTGGCTTTCTGTCAGAAGCCAATTCGTCTTTCCTGTATTGCAGGGTGACAAACCAGTAGGCGGTTTCGGAATCATCATAGATGGTCCGCTTCTCTGTGTCTGATCCCAGGACAGCTTTAGCCAGGAATCCGGGAACACGGATAGCCCCACGGTCATTCAGGGCATAGTATTCATAGGGGATGTGGAACATATTGTCCAGCCCATTGAAGGACACCCGAACCACACATCCAGTTCTCCATAGAGCCAGCAAGAACCATAGGAGCAACGCCGCTGCGACCGGAAACAGGATGGCGATCAACAAGAGCAAAGTTTTCCGCTTTGAGACAATATTCATTTACTCATCTCCATAAATATCGATTTGTCATTCTGATTATAGCATGTAATGGTTGTTATATCAACTTGCTTTGTATAAACTGCTGAAGGCGAAATCTGGCAACACTGTTCTTAAAAGGGGCGCCCCGAATCTAAGGTTGCATTTTCTGAAAAAAAGTGGTATGATTTTGAAACACATTGAGCCGACGTTGGAGCGGCCTGCGTGAAGAAGGGAGCATTTCATCGGATGGAAAAGAAGCTGGGCTTGATCGGATATGGAAATATGGCTACGGCCATTGTGGACGCAATTTTACGGGCGCAGGCGCTGACGGCGGATGAAATCGCCATGTTTGACATCAGTCCCCGCGCCAGAGAGCGGGCTGCAGACAACGGCTTAACGGTTCTGGACGATCTGCGGAGGCTGTGTCGGAGCTGCGATATGCTGCTGTTGGCGGTAAAACCCAACATGGCCGCCAGTGCCTTAAAGGAGGCAGGGTCTGCGCTGAAGGGAAAGGCGTTGATGTCGATTGCGGCTGGCGTGACCAGTCAAAAGCTGAAGGAGTTTTGTGGAAATCATTTCCTTCGTGTGCTGCGGATCATGCCGAACACCCCTGCGATGGTGGGAGAGGGAGCTATGGTCTTGTGCAGCGATACCGATTTCACTTCTGAGGAGCGGGATCAGGCAGAGGCCCTGATGAAGGCAGTAGGCGTGGTGGAGTGGATTGAGGAGCGGCATATGGATGCAGTCACCGGGCTGAGCGGCAGCGGCCCCGCTTACACGGCTATGTTTATTGAGGCATTGGCGGATGGCGGTGTGATGGAGGGGCTGTCCCGTCCTCAGGCCATGAACCTGGCTATGCAGACTGTGCTGGGAACCGCCAAGCTGCTCCAGGAGCGGGAGCTCCACCCGGGCGCTCTGAAGGACATGGTCTGTTCCCCGGGAGGCACCGCCATTGAGGGGGTAAAGGCATTGGAGGAGGGGGGACTGCGCCATGCGGTCATCCACTCGGTGGTGGTCTCCTCGGAGAAATCCAAACGTCTGATCTGAACGAACAAAGACCGCTGGTTATCCAGCGGTCCTCTTTTTGTATAGAGGGTCACAGCTTTACGGTGTGGGTGGAATACCCGAAGGTATAGGGTGGGGCGGTCTTGTCCTCGATTTGCTGGATAGTGTCCCGCAGGCATTGGAAAAAGTGCTGCGCGGCGGGGGAGGCCTCCTTTAGGGAGGGGACCCGGATGCCCAGCTCCCGCTCGAAGTGAGGAGAGGTGGGGAGGAGGATGTTGTTCCCCTGGTAGCCGCGGAGAAACAGCTCAGGAAGGACAGCAACTGCCAGGTTCTGACCCACAATGGACATCATGGTCAGCTCGTTGTGGGCGGAGATAATCTGATTTGGACGAATCCCCAAGGGGTTCAGGTTGGTATACAGATCAGGGTCCACGCTGTAGGCCAGGACACAGGGCGTGTGTTCCAGTTCCCGCAGGTCAAAGACGTCCACGTGAGCATAAGGGGACTCTGGGGAGCATACAGCTAAGTAAGTGTCCAATTTCAGCGGGAACCAGTCCATTTTGCTCTCCCGATTCTGCTCAGTAATCGCCAGATCCACCGCTCCCTCCTCCAGCCAGCTTTCAATTTCGTTAAAATCTCCCTCTCGAATTTCCACTGTGATGTTCGGGAAGGCGGCGTGGAACTGCTCCAGTCCGGCGGGCAGCCAGTGGATGGCGGCGCTGGTGTAGGAGGCGATGGCGATGTGGCCCTCCTGCACGCCCCGAATAGCAGAAGCCTCCTCGGTGTAGAACTCATAAGCAGTGACAATCCGGCGGATGTGAGGGAGCATCCTTTCCCCATTCGGGGTGGGCACCAGGCCTTTTCGAGTGCGGACAAAGAGGGAAAAACCCAGCTCCTGCTCTAGTTTTTTGATAATATGGCTGGCTCCCGACTCGGTGTAACCAATCCGTTTGGCGGCGGAGGTGACGCTGCGCTCCTCAAAAAGTGCAAGTGTCAGCATAGCATCCTTCAAATTCATAAACGCCAGCTCCTTTTTGTTTGTTTTCGGCGGTTTTTTTGAAAATTCTGGCTGGAAATCTTTGAAGATGAAAAAATAGAATGGAGTCTAGTACACATTCTCTCTTTACTTCAAAAGGAAAATCGGTTATAATGATGGATGTAGGTACATTTTTTCACAAGTTTTTTGTGAAAAAGCAACACGGCGCTTGGGGCGCCAAATAAAAAGGGGGAGAAAACATAATGCTAGACAGTATCAGCAAGCTGGTCGGCACGCTGAACGGCCCGATCTGGGGCGTTGGTATGCTGATCCTCATCGTGGGCAGCGGTCTGTATTTCACCATTCGGCTGGGCTTCTTCCAGTTCGTCCATTTTGGTGATATGTGGAAGCGCATCCTTGATAGGGGCGACTCCGAATCCGGCATTTCTACCTTTGCATCCTTCTGCACGACTATGGCCATGCGTGTGGGCACCGGCAACGTGGCTGGTGTGGCTGTGGCTATCTATGCCGGCGGTCCTGGGGCTCTGTTCTGGATGATTCTGGCCGGCATGACCAACTCCGCTGTGTGTTTTGCCGAGTGCGTCCTGGCCTCTCTGTACAAGACCAAGATTGACGGCGAGTACCGCGGCGGCGGCCCGTATTGCGCAGAGCGCGGCCTGGGCTGGAAGCCCTACGGCATCTTCCTGGCCTTTGTCAGCTTTATCGGCATCGGTGCGTTCATGCCCGCCGCTGCCACCAACACCATTGCCGACGGATTCCAGAATGCTTTGGGTATCCCCATGATCGCCACCTCGATTGCCATTGCGGCAATCATTGCTGTGGTCATCATCGGCGGCGTGAAGCGTATCGGCGCTGCGGCCTCTCTGATCGTGCCTCCCATGGTCGTGATTTACCTGATTGCTGCCATTGTCATTGTGGTCATGAACATTGGTCAGGTTCCCGCTATGATCAGCACCGTGATTACCTCTGCCTTTGGAAAGAACGCTCTGATGGGCGGCTCCATCGGTATCGCCATTCAGCAGGGCGTTAAGCGCGGCACCTTCTCCTCTGCCTCTGGTATGGGCGAATCCATGCCACCCGCAGCCGCTGCTGAGACCAGCCACCCCGTGAAGCAGGGCATGGCCAACGCCGCCGGCGTGTGGCTGGACACCGTCATCGTGTGTACCGCCTCTGGCCTGATGATCCTGCTCACCGACGCTTACAACACCGCAGGCGGCTACACCAGCGTGCGTTTTGCATCTGAGCTGGCAGGCGTGGATGCAGGCAGCGTCTACTTTGTGCAGCTGGCCGCCAGCACCGTGATGGGTGTGGTTGCCCCCACCTTCATCGCCATCATGCTGGCCCTGTTCTCCTTCACCTGCCTGATCAGCTACTACTACGAGGCGGAGACCGCTATGATCTATGTCTTCGAGGGCGAGGGTAAGGAGGGCATCCGCAAGACCGCTACCTGGGTCCTCCGCATTGCCATGATCGTTCTGGTTGTTGTCTACGGCGTCATTAAGGCCAGCCTGGCCTGGGACATCGCCGACCTGGCCCTGGGCTCCATCACCTGGATCAACATGGTTGTGGTCCTGGCCCTGTCTCCCAAGGTCATTGCCATGTACAAGGACTATCAGGAGCAGATGAAGGCTGGCAAGGATCCCTACTATGACCCCGACAAGCTGTCTTGGAAGGGCGTGGATACCGCCATGTGGAAGCAGATCAATGCCAAGAGAATTGCTGCTGACAAAAAGTAAGACAGCCGTCTCCATCTAAGTACCTACTACTCCCCCTGAAGCAGGCCTCCAGGCCCCTTCAGGGGGTTGTTTTTTTGCCGGGGGCCCGGATGCCCTCCAGTAGAAGAGGGATCATTTGGGCGGTGTAGTCGCCCAAATCATAGGCTGCGCCACTGATGCAGTAATCATAGACAATGGCCCGCTCGCACATGGCAAAGATCCGGGCGATCTCCCGCACGGACAGGTCGGAGCGGATGTCTCCCCGGCGGATGCCCTCGTCAGCCAGCTGGTAGATCATGTGATAGTAGAAGCGGTTTTGATTCAACAGGTGTTTATCTCCCTTGGTTACCACCTGGGAGGAGTAGAGAGAGGCCAGCAGCTCCGGCTGGATGCTGTCGCCGATCATCCGATGGGCCTTGCAGCACAGCGTTACCAGCTTGTCCACTGTGTTCATGGCACTGTCCAGCTGGGGGAGCAGTTCCTCATAATAGGAGTCAAACAGATCGGACAGAGAGCTGAGCAGGCTGTCCTTTCCGCTGAAGTAATGATAAAAGGTACCTTTACTGGTTTCGGAGAGGGAAATGATATCCTCAATGGTGGTTTCGTCATAGCCCTTTTCCCGGAAGAGCTGCCAGGCAGCCGTGATGATCCGATTTTTTGTCGATGGTTTTTTTGCCATAGTACACCTTCTCAATAATATGTTGTGATTCAAATACGGACAGCCGTGGGTTGGCGGTGATTTATGTGCCTTGCTATAGGTATAAGACACTATACCATGAATGATTCGGTTCGTAAAGCTGTGTCAGGTCTTTTTGTGCAGGAAGGACAGTTTTGTCTCTGAGCAGACGACTGCCAGAAAAATCAGAGCGAAGCCGGCCAAAAGGCGGCCTGTTACCGGGTCTCCATAGAAGAGGACAGAAAACAGCACACCGAACATCGACTCCAAGGACAAAATCACAGAGGCAGAGGCGGGATCGGACCAAATTTGCCCCACATTCTGGAAGAGGAGTGCGACAGTTGTGGGTCCCACACACAAATAGACCAGGGAAAGGACAACCTCTGGGGTGGAAAAGGCCTGGGCAGGAAAGACTTCGGTCAGCATTCCGCAGGGCCAGGCATACAGGGCGGCAAAGGCGAACTGAAACACGGTGAGCAAGGTGATATCCTTCCCGGGAGAGACCTTCTCCACAGCGACAATGTGGCTGGCGTAGAAGATGGCGCACACCAGGGTCAACAGGTCGCCGGCGTTGATGGTGAGCTCTTCGTTGAGTGAGACCAGCCCAACCCCGGTGATGCACAGCAGAGCGGCGGCGATGTTGTACCGGTCCGGCTTTTTCTGGACCACCGCCCAGGTGAGGAAGGGGACAATCACACAATACACCGCCGTGAGAAAGGCATTTTTGGAGGGGGTGGTCAGGGAAAGGCCGAAGGTCTGGATGGAGTAGGCCGCAATCAGGAAACCGCCGATGATGGCGCCCCGCCACAGATAGTCGGGGGTGAAGCGCTTCCACCGCCATCCGCAGGCCAGTCCCAGCAGCACCGCCCCGGCAGTGAAGCGGATGGCCAAAAGATAGAAAGGTGGAACAACGTCCAGGGCGTTCTTCATGATGAAAAAGGAGGAGCCCCAGATGATAGCAGCGATGAACAGCATGGGCTTTGCCAGAAGACGCATGGCCTTGGGGGACATAGATATCAACTCCAGATTGCAAGATTGAATGGAAAATGGTACAATATGTCCACAAGGAGGGGCGGTATGGACATTTTGACACAGAAATTTTATAACCGGGATACAGTGGAAGTAGCCAGGGACCTGCTGGGCAAGCAGCTTGTCCGGGTGCTGGAGGACGGTACAGAGCTGGCGTGCCGCATCACAGAGACGGAGGCCTATGTGGGGCGGATAGACAAGGCCTGCCACGCCTACAATTACCGACGTACCGCCCGGACAGAGACTCTGTTTGCCCCGCCAGGAACGGCCTATATCTATCTGATTTACGGGATGTATCACTGTCTGAACTTCGTCACCGAGCCCGAGGGGGAGCCCTGTGCGGTTCTGATCCGGGGGGCGGTTCCCGTCGCAAACAGAAATATTATAGCAAAAAACAGGTTTGGATGCAAGCAAAATGAGATGAGCGCGTCCCAAAAAAGGAATTTCTTGAATGGTCCTGGCAAGCTGTGCCAGGGACTGGCGCTGACCCGGGCTCAGAACGGTCTGGATTTGACAGCGGCAGGGCCGCTGTATGTCTGCGGCGGTCCCGTTCCAAGAAGGACGTTTTCGGGCAAGCGCATCGGCATTGACTACGCGCAGGAGGCGGTGGACTTCCCGTGGCGTTTTTGGGCGGAGGAATTTGAAAAATAGAATGACAAATGGAAAAGATTCTGATATAATAGAGCGTATAGAGCCTTAACAGCAGAAAGGGGGTATGTCCATGGAGATCAAAGAGCTGGAATCCGCCCTGGAGGGGGTGCTCTTCGCCGCTGGAGAGCCGGTGCCGGTGGAGCGGCTGTGCCTGGGATTGGAGGTGGACCGCCCCACACTGGACGCAGTGGCGCAGCAGCTGATGGACAAATACAGCTATGGCCGGCGGGGAATACGCCTTGTGCGGTTGGATACCAGCTACCAACTTTGCTCCGCCCCGGAGTTCGCGCCCTATATCCGCAGAACGCTGGAGAGCCGAAAGCCCGCCCGCCTGTCCCAACCTGCCCTGGAGGTACTGGCCATTATCGCCTACTACCAGCCGGTGACCCGGGCCTATGTGGATCAGGTGCGAGGGGTGGACAGCGCCTACACGGTGGGTCTGCTGCAGGAGCGGGAGCTGATTGAGGAGTCGGGGCGGCTGGCCGTTCCCGGCCGTCCGGTGCTGTTCCGAACCACAAAAAATTTTCTCCGCTCCTTTGGGCTGACCAGCCTGGAGGAGCTGCCTGAGTTGCCCAGCGCCTCCCAGGAGGGGGGACAGCTCACCCTGGAGCTGGAGGCGGCGGTGGCCCGCCTGCGGGAGCAGGAGGAGGCGCCTGCTGAGAAGGCAGAGACTGTCTCCGAGGCTCCGGCGGTGCAGCCAGAGACGGGCGAGGCCCCGGAGGGAGAGCCATGACTGCCCTGTATATTCTGGCTGTAGTGGTCCTGGTTCTGTTCCTGCTTGGACAGATCCGTGTGGGGGGGCAGGTGGAGTACAGTCAAGCTGGTCTGACTGCATGGATACGGCTGGGGGCCGTTTTTCTCCAGGTGTTTCCCTGGAAATGGAAGAAAAAGGAGAGGCCTCCCAAGGAAAAGAAGAAACCACAGACCCCAAAGAAAACGAAACCCCCAACGGCAGAGCCCCCCACCCTGGTACAGCGGGCAGGGGGGGGCCTGGAGTATGCCCAGGCCCTGCTTCCCATCCTCCTGAAGGCGGCGGGGTGCTTCTACCGCAAGCTTCAGATGGATGTTTTGGAGTTGGAGCTGATTGTAGGGGCAGAGGATCCCATGGATGCGGCTCTGCTCTATGGCCGTGCCGCCGCCGTTCTGGGCGCGCTGTGGTACCCTTTGGTGGGGGCCTTTCATGTAAAGGACGGACGGGCCCGCACGGCGGTGGACTTTCAGACGTCGGAGATGACCATATATGCCAAAGCGTCGCTCTCCCTGAAGATTTGGCAGGTCCTCTGGCTGGGTATGTTCTTTGGCATTCGGACCCTGTGGGCGGCCTTGGCCGTCCGAAGGGGGCAGAAAATAAAACAGAAGCAGAGAAAGGCGGCCTGATTTATGGAACAGGAGAAGAGAAGTCCTCTCAGTGAGCTGATGCGCGCCACAATGGAGCATGTCAAGGCTATGGCGGACGCCAATACCATCATCGGCGCCCCCATTCAGGCGGATGGAGTCACCATGATTCCCGTTTCCCGGCTGTCCTTCGGCGTGGGAGGAGGGGGCACCGAGTTTTCCACCAAGAATGCCTCCGGCAGGGACAACTTTGGCGGCGGCAGCGGCGCAGGCGCTAAGCTGGAGCCAGTGGCTTTCCTCATTGTCCAGGGGGGCTCGGTGAAGCTGCTGCCGGTTGCGCCTCCCCCTGCCACCACCGTAGACCGGGTGATTGATACAGTTCCCGAGGTGGTGGACAAGGTGACGGACTTTATTGAGAGCCAGCAGGAGAAGAAGGCGAAAAAGGCCGCTGCCTCCGAGGGGGATTTTGCGGAGTAGAGGGTTACCCTGCACGTACAGACAAAAATTCCCGTGCAAGAAAGGGGCAGAAATTTTCGATACTAAGGTCACTGAATCCTTTTGAGAAGGTGACTGATGTGAAACGTATTTTTTCTGTAGCCCTGGCCGCCGCTCTGGTATGGCTTCCGGTACCTGCCGCCCATGGGGTGGGCACTTCTGCATCCTCTGCTGTGCTGATGGACGCTGGAAGCGGCCGGGTGCTTTACCAGTCCAATGCCCATGAGCCCCGTCTGATTGCCAGCATCACCAAGCTGATGACCGCTCTGGTGGCTCTGGAGTCGGGGCACGCCCTGGATGAGGTTGTGACCATCGACCCGGCCTGGACGGGGGTGGAGGGCTCCTCCATCTACCTGAAGGCGGGGGAGCAGGTGACCTTGGAGACGTTGCTGTATGGAATGCTTCTTCGCTCGGGCAACGACGCTGCTACGGCGGTTGCCGGCTTCTGCGGGGGGACGGTAGAGAGCTTTGTGGTTCAGATGAACGAGAAGGCGGCCCAGCTGGGAATGGAGGACAGTGCCTTTGCCAACCCCAGCGGCCTGAACGAGGAGGGCCACCACTCCAGCGCCTGGGACATGGCGCTGCTGGCTCGGGCCTGTCTGGAGAACGAAACCCTGTCCAAAATTGTGGCCACCAAGAGCATTGCCTTGGGGGGCAGGATTTTCACCAACCACAACAAGCTGCTGTGGCGGTATCAGGGCTGTATCGGCATGAAGACGGGCTTTACAGAAAAGGCGGGACGGACCTTGGTTTCGGCAGCGGAGCGGGACGGACTGACCTTGGTCTGCGTCACCCTCAACGATCCCAGCGACTGGGCGGATCATGCTGCCCTTTTTGATTACGGCTTTGCCGAATTTGAGTCCCGGTCCCTTCTTTGTGCAGGAGAGACCCTGTGCCGCCTTCCGGTCTCCGGGGGATTGATTTCCTTCTGCCCCGCTGTGGTAGAGGAGGACTTCTCCCTGTGTCTGGCTCCGGGAGAGGAGGTCCGGCGCGAGCTGGTCATGAACCGGGCTTCTCTGACTGCGCCGGTGCGCCAGGGAACCCCCCTGGGAGAGGTGGTGTACTACCAGGAGCAGACCGTGGTGGGCCGGGCCCCGCTGACGGCGGGCCGGAGCATTGAGGATGTGCAGGTTGCTCCTCTGGGACTGTGGGAGAGCCTGAAGGGGCGGCTTCAGGAGCTGAGCTGCCTGTAGAGGCAGCCGAAGGGAAATCCATGCCGGAAAGAGGGGATGAAATGGAAGAGCGCTTACAAAAGCTGATCTCCTCCTGTGGTCTGGCCTCCCGCCGGGCGGCGGAGGAGTGGATTACCGCCGGTCGGGTGTCGGTGAATGGTCACAGGGCGCGTCTAGGGGACCGAGCGGATCTGGACCGGGATCGGGTGCTGGTGGACGGGCGGCCTCTTACACCGGGGGACAGCCGCATGTATCTGATGCTGAATAAGCCCCAGGGGTATGTTACCACCCTCTCCGACGAGAAGGGGCGGAGGACCGTGGCGCAGCTGGTCGCAGGCTGCGGGGGCCGGGTATGGCCGGTGGGGCGGCTGGATTTGAACTCGGAGGGGCTGCTTCTTATGACGGACGACGGAGCACTGACCCAGCGACTTCTCCACCCCAGTTACCAGGTGGAAAAGGAGTACCTGGTGTGGGTGACAGGGGATGTGGGAAAGGCGCTGCCCCTGCTGTCCGCGCCCATGGTGCTGGACGGGGAGCAGCTGGCCCCGGCGGCTGTTCGACGGGGAAGAGTCACAGGCAATGTGACGCAGCTGTCCATTGTGATTCATCAGGGAAAAAACCGGCAGGTGCGCCGGATGTGCGATCAGGCGGGCCTGAAGGTTCTGCGGCTGAAACGGATTCGAGAGGGGAACCTTTCCCTGGATCGGACCCTCCGCCCGGGGGAGTGGAGGCGTCTGACCCGGCAGGAGCTGCTGGCGCTAGGAGAGCCCTTGGCAGGACCGGCGGAATAGAGGGGTTTTTGCAAGAAGAGATAAAATTCTTGCAAAATCCCTTGCTTTTTTTGGGAGATACGAGTATGATAACATGATGACAGCCTACAGAAACGGAAGTGAGTTGTACATGAATCAGGACCTCCTGGCTGTAATTCAAGATAATCTACACACCTTTTCCAAGGGGCAGAAGAAAATCGCCAGCTTTATCCTGGAATCCTATGATAAAGCGGCCTTTATGACCGCCAGCCGCCTGGGGAAGCGGGTGGGCGTCAGTGAGTCCACCGTCGTCCGTTTTGCCGCCGAGTTAGGGTACGACGGCTACCCTGACATGCAGCGCTCCCTGCAAAAGATGATCCGCAGCCGCCTCACCTCCATCCAGCGTATGGAAGTGGCAAACGACCGGCTGGGGGGGCAGGATCTGCTGTCTGTGGTGCTCCAGTCAGACATTGAGAAGATCCGCCAGACTCTGGAGGAGCTGGACCGGAGCGGCTTTGAGAAGGCGGTGGAGGCCATTGCCGCCGCCCGAAAGGTCTATGTCATTGGGGTGCGCTCCTCGGCGGCCCTCTCCACCTTTCTCACCTTTTACCTGAATTTGATCTTGGAAAATGTGGTGGAGGTCTCCGCCAATACCACCAGCGGCATTTTTGAACGTCTGCTGTGGGTAGGGGATGGCGATGTGGTGATCGGCGTCAGCTTTCCCCGGTACTCCAGCCGCACGGTCCGGGCTATGCAGTTTGCCCGGGATCGGGGGGCGGTGACGGTGGCGATTACGGACAGCGAGGCGTCCCCCCTGGCGCCCATCTCTCAGTACACCCTCCGGGCCCGGAGCGATATGGCCTCCTTTGTGGACTCCCTCGTGGCCCCGCTGTCTCTGGTGAACGCCCTGCTGGTGGCGGTGAGCCGGAAGAAGGGGGGACTGGCAAGCACCTTCCAGTCACTGGAGAAGATCTGGGAGGAGTACGGCGTATACGAGAAGGTACCCGAATGACCGGCCCGCTGGTTGTGGTCGGAGGCGGGGCAGCCGGTATGATGGCCGCCATCGCCGCTGCCCGGCAGGGGGCGAAGGTGCAGCTGCTGGAGCGCAACAGCTCGCCGCGGAAGCTTTACATCACCGGAAAGGGCAGGTGTAACGTGACCAACCACTGTGCCCCGGAGGAGGTGCTGGCCAACACCCCCCGGAACAGCCGGTTTCTGTATAGCGCCATCCAACGCACACCTCCTGCGTGGGTGGAGCAGTTTTTTGAGGCGCTGGGGGTTCCTTTAAAGGTGGAGCGGGGAGACCGGGTGTTCCCTCAGTCAGACAAAAGCGCTGACATTATCCGTGCCTTGCAGCGGGAGCTGCGCCGATTGAACGTTCCGATTTTGCAGCAGCAGCGGGTTTCCCGGCTGTGCTGTCAGGACGGGGCTGTGACTGGCGTGGAGGGGGGAGCAGGAAAAGGTGACTGGGGAATTGCCTGTCAAGCGGTAATCCTTGCCACAGGGGGGGTGTCCTATCCCGCCACCGGCTCCACTGGAGACGGCCATCGGATGGCGGAGGAATTGGGGCACACCATTACACCCCTGCGGCCCTCTTTGGTTCCTCTGGAGTCCCCTGACCCATGCTGTGGGGCGATGCAGGGGCTGGCGCTGAGAAATGTGGTCTTGACGGTACGGGGACAAAGGAATAAAATAGTTTTTCAGGAACAGGGAGAGCTGCTGTTTACCCACTTTGGCCTGTCTGGCCCCTTGGTGCTGTCTGCTAGCGCCCACATGGGGGAATTTGAGAAGATCTCTTATACCTGCTCCATTGATTTGAAGCCCGCTTTGGACGAGCAGACCCTGGACGCCCGTCTGGTGCGGGAGTTCTCCGCCAATGGCAATCGTGATATGGGCAATGTCATGGGGGCGCTACTCCCACGGCTGATGATCCCGACCATGCTGGAGCGGGCAGACATTTCCCCGGAAAAGAAGGCCCGGGATGTCACCAAGGGGGAGCGCCGCCGTCTGCTGGAGAGCCTGAAGCGCTTTTCTGTGGCGGTGAGCGGTCCCCGTCCCATGGAAGAGGCCATTGTCACCTCCGGTGGGGTAAAGGTGTCAGAGGTGGACCCCAAAACGATGGCTTCCAAGCTTGTAAAGGGATTATACTTTGCAGGGGAAATCCTGGATGTGGACGCCTACACCGGGGGCTTTAACCTTCAGATTGCCTGGGCCACTGGCCGGGCGGCGGGAGAGAGCGCGGCGGAGGCTGTTCTTGCCAGACAGACGTCCGGTTCTTGAAAGAAAAGGGTCAAGAGGACGGTCCCTTTGGGATGTGAAGAGGTGCGGTATGGAGCAGAGCAGCGCGGATATCAAGATGGGCCGGTTTTTAAGCCTGGTTTTGCGCCACAACCCGGGCGCGGCAGGGATTACCCTGGACGAGCACGGCTGGGCCGATGTACAGGCGCTGCTGGACGGGGTGAACCGCACCGGGCGGTGCCTCGATATGGAGACGCTGGAGCGCATCGTCCGGGAGAACAACAAACAGCGGTATGCCTTCAGCGAGGACCATACCAGAATTCGTGCCAATCAGGGCCATTCGCTCCAGGTGGATGTGGAGCTGCGGCAGGCCGTCCCACCCCAGCTTCTCTACCATGGGACCGCCGCCCGGTTTTTCCCCTCCATCCAGCGGGAGGGCATCCGAAGGATGAGCCGGCAGTACGTTCACCTTTCGGAGACCTTTCAGACTGCAATGGATGTGGGCCGCCGCCACGGCGCCCCCCTGGTTATTACCCTGGACGCAGCGGCGATGGCCCGGGACGGCATCCCCTTTTTCCGTGCAGAAAACGGGGTCTGGCTGTGCGAGCAGGTGCCCACACAGTATTTTTTGAAGCGGCAGGACTGAGAGGAGACCGGTATGGAGCGGAGAAAGCTGATTATTGACGGAGCGAAGTTCTCCACACTGGAGGAGTTTTATGACGAAATGGACCGCCTGCTCACCCGGGATTTGACCTGGAGAACGGGGCACAACCTGGATGCCTTCAACGACCTGCTTCGGGGGGGCTTCGGGGTTCACGAGTACGGGGAGGCCCTGGACATCCACTGGGTCAACGCGGCAAAGAGCCGCCGGGATTTTGGGTATTTTCGGAATCAGAGCGAGCGAGAGAGGGGGCAGACCCTCTTTGACCTCCTGGTGGAGATTATCCAGGACACAGACAACTCCGGGCACGACTGTATCCTGACCCTGGAGGAGTAAAGAGAGAAAACAGGTCTCTTTCGCCGGAAGAGACGGTCATGGAGCGGATGTTATCATGGAACAGTATCGAAGTATTGCCATCGACGGCCCTGCTGGGGCGGGGAAGAGCACCCTGGCCCGCCGGCTGGCCCAGGCGTTGGGTTATCTCTATGTGGACACGGGAGCCATCTACCGGACTGTGGCCTTGGCGGCTCTCCGGGCGGGCCTGGACCCGGCGGACGAGGCCGGGGTGGTGCCCCTGCTGGAGGGGCTGGACATTCAGATGGGCTACGGCCCGGACGGCGTGCAGCACATGTGCCTAGGCCAAGAGGACGTGTCAGAGGCCATCCGGGAACACCAGGTGTCCGGCGCGGCCTCAAAGGTGTCTGCAATCCCGGCGGTGCGGGCCTTTCTGCTGGAGTATCAGCGGGGACTGTCCTGCGCCCACGATATCGTGATGGACGGCCGGGACATCGGTACGGTGGTGCTGCCCCAGGCAGACGTGAAGATTTTCCTCACCGCCGCCCCGGAGGCCCGGGCCCGCCGCCGTTTGCTGGAGCTGGAGCAGAAGGGACAGCCAGCCAGCTTTGCGTCAATTCTCCAGGATATTCAGGAGCGGGACCGCCAGGATGAGACCCGCGCCGTCGCTCCGTTGAAGCGGGCAGAGGACGCCGTGCTGCTGGACACCACCCGTTTAAATCTGGAGGAGAGTTTGGCCGCCTTACTGGCCATTGTAAAGGAGCGGATTCCACAGTGAATACAGACAACGAGGAAAAAGCGAAAAGCCGGGAGGACCGGCGGATGGACTTCTGGTTCCATCTGCTGTATCTGGTGATCTGGCCAATTTATAACATCCTTCGTCCGGTGCGGGCTGTCGGGCGGGAGAATATTCCCGAAGGCCCCGCTGTTATCTGCCCCAATCACTCCAGCAATCGGGACCCCTTTCATGTGGTGTATGCCTTTGGATGGCGGTATCCCATGCGGGCCATGGCAAAAATTCAGCTGATGCGTCTGCCCTTTGTCGGCTGGATTTTAGGGAAGGCGGGGGTCTTCGGGGTGGACCGGGATAAGACGGACGTGAAAGCGGTGAAGACCGCCCTGGGTGTGCTGAAAAACGGAAATAAGCTGCTGATGTTTCCCGAGGGGACCCGAGTTCGGGGCGGAGAGGATGTGGAGGCCAAGACAGGGGCGGCCATGTTTGCAACCCGGACCGGAGCTCCGCTGCTCCCTGTATACATCCTGCAAAAGGAGAAGGTATTTGCCCGGAATGTGGTGGTGATCGGTAAGCCCTATTATCCAAAATTTGAGGGGCGCAAGCCTACCGCGGAGGAGTTGGAAACCATCACCCAGGAGCTGATGGACCGGGTCCGCGCCCTGAAGGAGGCCGCGTCGTGAAGGTGGTACTGGCCAGGTCTGCCGGCTTCTGTTACGGCGTCCGCCGGGCGGTGGAGTTGGCGGAGCAGGCGGCCGCCAAGGGGGAGCCCTGTGTTATGCTCGGCCCAATTATCCACAACCAGGAGGTCATTGACCGGCTGGGGATGGAGGTGGTGCGCAATCCAGAGGAGGCGCCCCCAGGCAGCACGGTGCTGATTCGTTCCCACGGGGAGGGACAGGCGGTCTACGAGACATTGAAGAGCCGGGGAACGAAAATCCTGGACGCGACCTGTCCCAACGTCACGCGAATCCATAATCTGGTAGTTCAGGCAGAGCGGCGTGGCCGTCAGCCGGTGATTCTGGGGACCCCCGACCACCCGGAGGTGCTGGCGATTGCGGGGTGGTGCAGCCATCCAGTTGTACTTTCTGGGGTGGAAACACTGGAAAAATGGTTGAAAGAGGACGAAAATCGACCAAAAATGCCGCTCACCTTTGTCTGCCAAACCACCTCTACGCAGAAAATTTGGGAAAGCTGCGTGAAAAAAGCAAAAAAAGAGTGTACAAACCCGGAATTTTTTGATACAATATGTGGAGCGACGTCCACACGTCAGGAGGAGGCCCACCGGCTGGCCGAAATTTGCGGCACAATGGTGGTTGTTGGAGACCGAAACAGCTCCAATACCAAGCGCCTTGCAGAGATTTGCAGAGAAGTCTGTCCCCGCGTCTGGCTCATTGAGCGAGCGGCGGAGCTGGACATGAGCCAAATTCCAACGACGGAGATGGTCGGCATCACGGCGGGCGCCTCCACGCCCGCGTGGATAATAAAGGAGGTCTGTAACAAAATGAGCGACGAAATCATGGAGATCGACAAATCCTTTGAGGAGATGTTGGAGGAATCGATCAACAAGTCTATAAATACGGGGGAGAGGATTACCGGAACAGTTTCTAAAATTACACCGACCGAAATCGAGGTGGAACTGGGCTTTAAGTATCCCGGTTATATTTCGATTGCCGATCTCAGCGATGATCCCAACGTGAAGCCTGAGGATGTTGTGAAGGTGGGTGAGGAGATCGAGACATGTGTGGTTCAGGTCAGCGACCGGGACTGCATGGTCCGTCTGTCCAAAAAGCGCCTGGACATGCTGAAGAGCTGGGAAGAGGTGGAGGACGCCAAGGAGAACGAGACCGTTCTGGAGGGCTTCGTCACCGAGGACAACAAGGGCGGCGTGGTGGTCTCCGTCAAGGGAATGCGGGTGTTTGTCCCTGCTTCCCAGACCGGTCTGCCCCGGAACCGGGCCATGAGCGAGCTGCTGAAGCAGAAGGTCCGTCTGGTGGTCACAGAGGTCAATCGGGCCCGCCGCCGCGTGGTGGGCTCCATCAGTAAGGTGTCCCGTGCCGAGCGGGCCGCCGCCGCAGAGAAGGTCTGGGCCGAAATTGAGGATGGCAAGCGCTATACCGGTACCGTCAAGTCCTTGACCTCTTACGGCGCTTTTGTGGACATCGGCGGCGTGGACGGTATGGTCCACATCTCTGAGCTGTCCTGGAGCCGCATCAAGCACCCCTCTGAGGTGGTGAAGGTGGGGGACGCCGTAGAGGTGTACGTCATCTCCGCCGACAAGGAGAAGGAGAAAATCTCCCTAGGCATGAAGGACCACAGCCAGGATCCCTGGTCGGTGTTCACCAGCACCTATCAGGTGGGCGATGTGGCCAATGTACGCATCGTCAAGCTGATGACCTTCGGCGCCTTTGCTGAGGTGGTTCCCGGTGTGGACGGCCTGATTCACATCTCTCAGATTGCCGACCACCGCATCGAGAAGCCAGGCGATGTGCTGGCTGAGGGTGACAAGGTGGATGTGAAGATCACCGATGTGGATATGGAGAACAAGAAGATTTCTCTGTCTATCCGCGCCCTGCTGGAGGTCCCTGCTGAAGACTATGACGAGGAGTCTGAGGAAGTACCCGAGGAATAAGCAGAACGATCCGGTCCGGCTGCTCATTAGGCGGCCGGACCTTTTATCGCTTTCAGAATGGGAAGGAGAGAAAATTTTATGAAAAAAAAGAACCTTGGGATTTTGGCGGCGCTGGTGTGCTTTTGCGCCCTGGCGGCGGTGCTGTTTCAGGTCTGGCGTTCCAACCAGCCGGCTGTCCAGGTGGGGGACAAGCACATCGCTGTGGAGGTGATCCATAAGAACGGCGCCTCAGTGGAGTTTTCCTATGACACAGAGGAGGAATACTTGGGGGTGCTCTTGCAGAAGGAGGGGCTGATTGCAGGCAGTGAGAGCGCCTATGGACTGTTTGTGGAGACGGTGGACGGCGAGACTGCGGACTACAATGTGGACAAGGGCTGGTGGAAGCTGAGCTGCAACGGAGAGGACGCCCAGACCGGGGTGGATACCACACCGATCCAGGACGGGGACCGCTTCACCTGGACCTATACCATCGGCTGAGATGGGCCGGTCCGCGGCGCGGCAGGCCGCCCTGTTTGGCCTGCTGGGGGCAGTGCTCTTCGGGGCCAAGACGGCGATGGCCCCTCTGCCCAATATTGAGCCGGTGTCCCTGCTGGTGATGGTCTTTGCTGTCTGTCTGGGATGGCGAGGGCTGTACGCCATCTATACCTATGTCCTGCTGGATGTGGCCCTGTGGGGCATTGGGCCCTGGTCCCTGTGTTATCTCTATGTGTGGCTGGTGCTGTTCTGCCTGGCCCGCCTGCTCCGCGCCATGGAGCACCCCCTGGGCTGGGCGGTGCTGTCCGGCACCTTCGGGCTGCTGTTTGGAGCCCTGTGCGCCCTGGCCTACTGGGCGGTGGGGGGCTGGGCCTTCGCCCTGTCCTGGTGGATGGCCGGAATCCCTATGGATTTGCTCCACGGGGCAGGAAACTTTGTGCTGGCCCTGACCCTCTTCCGGACCCTGCGCCGGTGGATGGAGCGGCTCTGCCGGTGGTTCGGATTTACACCATAGCGGAGACTTTGCATTTATGGAGAGAGATGGGCAAAAAATTTTGTGTCCCTGTCATATCTTCGGGGGAATTCCGTCTAGGAGGACAGAAGGCGCCGTTCTGTCAACGTGAAAAGGAGGAATTCTCATGAAACGAATCTTGTCTCTTGCCCTGTGCTGCGCCCTGCTGCTCACCTCGCTCCCCGGGTGCGCCACCTCGTCGGCCAAGGAGCTCAGTGCTCCCAAGATCACCGCCAACCCGGCGGGCCGGGAGGAGGTCAATGCCGCTCTGGCGGAATTTGGGCTTTCCCTGCTTCAGCGAGCGCGGACTGCGGGGGAGGAGCCCCAAGGGACGCTGCTCTCCCCGCTGTCTGTGGCCCTGGCCCTGTCCATGACGGCCAACGGGGCGGACGGGACCACCCTGGCCCAGTTCCTGGAGGTGCTGGGGGGCGGTCTGCCCCAGGAGGAGCTGAACGGGGCCTGTGTCCAGCTGATGCAGGACTATCAGAATCTGGGGGGTTCTACCCGGTGCTCCATCGCCAACAGCCTGTGGACGGACCCAGACTGGAGCATCCAGGAGGACTTTATCGGGACCTGTCGGGGTGTCTTTGACGCCCAAGTGTTCCAGGCGGAGCTGTCCAGTCAGGGGGTTGTCCGGGACCTGAACGCCTGGGTCTCTCAGCATACCAACAAGATGATCCCCCAGATTGTGAACCAGCCCTTTGACGAGAGCACCGCCGCTCTGATGGTAAACGCCCTGTACCTGAAAAACAAGTGGGCGCATCCCTTCAGCCCAAACAGCACCGGGGCGCGGGAGTTTACTCGGGAGGACGGCTCTAAGGTGAAACTGGATTTCCTCAACGCGGGCAGCTACACATTCCCGTACCTCCAGGGGGAGGGGGCCCAGGGGGTTGTCCTGCCCTATGACGACGGGCGGCTGGCGTTCTTTGCCCTGTTGCCCGACCTGTACCCGGATGCCCCGGCGTTTGAGGAATGGCTGTCCTCCCTGGAAGGACAGGCTTTGTCCCGGCTCCTCAGCAACCGCCAGGAGGATACCTTGTTTCTCCACCTGGGCCTGCCCAAATTTACGGCGGAGTGGCGGGGAGAGCTCACCGGCATCCTGCCGGAGCTGGGGCTGGAAGAGGCCTTTCAGCCAGGGGACGCAGACTTCTCCCGACTGGGTGACGCCCCCGAGGGCTACTATATCTCCCAAGTGATCCACGCCGCCAAGATCGAGGTCAACGAGAAAGGTACCGAGGCAGCCGCAGCCACAGTGGTGGCAGCCAGCGGCGGCGGCGCCCCGGCGGACGGAATCACTTTGGTGTTCGACCGGCCCTTCCTCTACGGTATTGTGGACCTGTATACCGGTGTGCCCCTGTTTTTGGGGACCTATGAGTAATACAGACGGCGTGTTTGGGGCATACTCTTCAGGAATATCAGTTAGGAGGTATTTCCCTATGAATGCCCATGTCAACAGCAACTGTATCGGTTGCGGCCTGTGCGCCAGTATGTGTCCCGCTGTGTTTACCATGACCGACGAGGGAACAGCAGCCGCCCGGGACGAAATTCCCCCGGAGGTGGAAGGCATGGCCCAAGAGGCCGCGGAGAGCTGCCCTGTCAGCGCTATTGAGACAGAATGACCCTACAGCCCGTCGGATTCCCCGGCGGGCTTCTTTTTCTCCGAAAAAAGCATGGACAAAAAGGGAAAAAGCAGTATAATAGAGGGAGAGAAGGACAGGAAGGGAACGAAGGATATGGAAATCAACGGACAAAATGCGGCTGAGACCGGTCGCTATGACGAGATGGGCCTCTCCCCGGCGCTGATGCGGGCCATTGAGCAGAAGGGCTATGTTCAGGCTACGCCTGTGCAGGTGGGCGCTATCCCCTGCTTTATGGAGTGGAAGGATGTGATTGCCAAGGCTCCCACGGGCACTGGAAAGACCTTCGCCTTTGGCATTCCGATGGTAGAGCATATAGAGCCGGACAGCGGAGAGGTTCAGGCGCTGGTGCTGGCCCCCACCCGGGAGCTGGCCATTCAGATTCGGGATGAGCTGCGGGATCTGTGCGCCTTCCGAGAGGGGGTGCGGGTGGTGTGTCTTTACGGCGGGCAGCCCATCCATACCCAGATCAACCAATTGAAAAAGCACCCCCAGATTGTCGTGGCCACTCCAGGCCGTCTGATGGATCATATGAAGCGGCACACCGTTCAACTGGACAGAGTGCAGACTGTAGTACTGGACGAGGCAGACCGGATGCTGGACATGGGCTTTGTCCGGGACGTAACCCACATCCTGGACAAGATGCCAAAACGGCGCAACCTGGGTATGTTCTCCGCTACCATTTCCCGGGAGGTGCTGGACATCTCCTGGGTGTACCAGCGGGAGCCGGTGGAGATTACGGTCAGGGCCGATGAGGACAACCGCCCTGATATCGCCCAGTACCGTCTGGACGTGGAGCGAAATGAGAAGGCGGACACCATGGCCCGGCTGCTTCACATGGGCGGGTATGAGCGGGTGATTGCCTTCTGCAATACCAAGAACATGACGGACCGGCTGGTTGGTCTGCTGGAGATGCGGGGGGTATCCTGTGAAGCCATCCACGGAGATATCACCCAGGTGTTCCGGGAACGCACCCTGCAAAAATTCCGGGAGGGGAAAATTCGTGTGCTGGCCGCAACTGACGTGGCTGCCCGGGGGCTGGATATCGACGATGTGGATGCGGTGTTCAACTATGATATCCCCGACGAGAACGAGTACTATATCCACCGCATCGGCCGCACCGGTCGGGCGCGCCGGCATGGGGTGGCCTTCTCTCTGGTGGCGTCCATCGCGGAGGGCCTGCGCTTGGATGAGATTGTCAGGATAACCGGAAGCCAGGTCCGCCACGTCCACTTCAACGAAAATGGGGACCTGGTGGCCGCTGTGGAGAAGACGCAATAGGGGGAGGAGAACATGCCTTATATTACAGTGGAGAGCGGGATTCTGTCTGATGAACAGAAGGAGCAGCTGATACAGCAGCTGACCAAGGCTGCCTCGGAAATCATGCAGGTGCCTCAGGAGTTTTTTGCTGTGACCATCAAGGAACTGCCGGACAAAAATTTCGGCATTGGCGGAAGGACCATCGACCGGGTAAAGGCGGAGTACAGACGGCTGCATCCATGAAATTTTAATATTTCTTTCATCTGTTTCCCATGGATTTTTCAGTCCGGTTGGTGTATCCTGTAGTCAGAAGTAAACCCAAGCTGAAATGATAAGGAGTGGACATACATGGATAAAAAGAAACTGTATCGCACAGAGGACGGCTGCCGGATGCTGTGCGGCGTTTGCGGCGGGCTGGCAGAGTACTTCGACGTGGATCCCACCCTCGTCCGGGTGGGTTGGGTGATCGCCAGCTTTTTCACCTTCTCTGTAGGCTTTTGGGCCTATCTGATCTGTGCCGTCATCATGCCCAAGAAGAGCGACATATACCCCGGTTATTAACAGGAAAAGGGCTGGAGCGACGCTCCAGCCCTACCTTTCTCTGTGGGGAGAAGGAAGGAGTTACTCTTCTTCCTCTGCCTTGCGGATGGCTTCTTCCGGGGACATCATGCCCATGATGACGGACATCAGTCCATTGCCATACTGGTTCAGCATGGTCACGGGCTGGGAAATCATGTCGTCCAGCGCGTCAAAGCCCACCAGGCCATCCTTCACATTGTAGCTCACCTTGAAACGAATCTCGCCGTCGCTGAAATCCAACTCAAAGTTGCCAAAGTTCAGGCCGTAGTTGGCCCGGGTGATATATTCACAGACCTGCTGAATGTTATCGCTGTCCGCCTTCAGGCCAATTCCTGCATAGCTGTTGATGCGGAAGCAGTGCTCGGGATCATCATAGACGGGGCGGATCAGAATGCTGATGTTGGTGCTGCCCAGCTTTGTCTCGCTGAGATTAAAGCCGGTGGTGAAGATCATGGACTCCTCGTCAAATTTGTACCGCCATCCGTTTTCCTCAAACATGGATTTGACCGCTTCGACCGCTTGTGTCATGGTGACAGACATGGGTGGGGCCTCCTTTTTGTGTATATTTTTGGAATGGGAAATCCCATCAGTACCTGCTATTATACTCCTGCGCTTGTTCTGTGTCAATTTAAACCAGCGTTCAGAAATCTTAAATTTCCTGCGCCTCTCCGGGGGCGAAAGAGGAGGAATACAGCATGTGGATAACTCGCGCATCTGTTCCAGAGGATATTCCTGTATTGTACGATCTGTGGGGTCTGGCCTTTGGAGATACAAAAGCGTATATTGACAATTTTTTTCAGACCTATTACCGCCCGGAGCGGATGCTGGTGCTAGAGGAGGAGGGCACAGTCCGGGCCATGACCGCCTGGTTTGACACCGCCTTCGCGGTGCCCGGACAGGGGGAGTACCGGGCGGCGTACCTCTACGCTGTGGCCACCCACCCGGACTGCCGGGGGAGGGGACTGGCAGGGAGGTTGCTGCCCGGAGCGGACGAGTACTTCCGCGAACAGAACATCCCTGCCGTCACCACCGTGCCGGCGGAGCCCTCCCTCCACAACTTTTTTGGGGCCAACGGCTTCCGGGAGTGCTTCCGCATTCTGGGCACCCATCTGTATTGGGAGGAGCTGGAAAAAATTTGCCTCCCGGCGCTGAATACCTTCTGCCCCGTCTCGCCGGAGGAGTACGGCCGGGTGCGGGAGAAGCTTCTGGAGGAAATTCCCCACATCGTATACCCCGCCGAGGCCCTGGCCTACCAGGCGGGGTGCTGTGCCTTAGGGGAGGGCGGACTGTTTGTGGGAGATACTCCCACAGGTCAGGCGTGCCTGTGTGCGGAGCGGGCAGACGAGGAGCTGGTGATCCTGAAGGAACTTCTGTACCCCAAACAGAAAACGATCCAGGATACAGCCCGGCTCTGGTTGGACCTTCCCCGTATTGCCCCGGCCCGGCAGTGGAAGCTCCGCGAGCCCCGGTCCCAGGAGTATAGTAGAGGGGTCAACCAGAATTTAGGCAAATTCGGGATGCTGAAATGGTTGGACCCTGCATTGGAGAAGGCGTGGGACTGGGAGACCGTGGGGTATTTGGGACTGGCATTTGACTGAAATCTTGCATTTTGGAAAAAGAGGCTGTATTCATGGCCTCTTTTTCCGCTAGGAGAGAGAAAAAAGGAGATATTTTCTTACCACAGCCTTTTGATTGTGGAGACCCCCACAAAAATTGTGCTTTACTCTTTCCATTTTTGTGTTATGATAGACATACGCAAAGGACAGACAGGAAAGAAGTTCCAAGGAACCTCTCCGAAAAATGACGGCTGTCTGTCAAACCTGGTACATTACAATAAACAGGAGGAAGATTGACATGAACAAGTACATTGAGAGAGTGCTGGCCGAGACCAAGGCGAAGAATGCCAACGAGCCCGAGTTTCTTCAGACCGTGGAGGAGGTCCTGTCCTCTCTGGACCCTGTGATCGAGGCCCATCCTGAGTATGAGAAGGCCGCTCTGCTGGAGCGTATGATCGAGCCCGAGCGGGTCATTGAGTTCCGTGTCACCTGGATGGACGATCAGGGCGCTTATCACGTCAACCGCGGCTACCGCGTGCAGTACAACGGCGCCATTGGCCCCTACAAGGGCGGCCTGCGCTTCCACTCCTCCGTCAACCTGTCTATCATGAAGTTCCTGGGCTTTGAGCAGACCTTTAAGGACAGCCTGACCACTCTGCCCATCGGCGGCGCCAAGGGCGGCTCTGACTTTGATCCCCGCGGCAAGAGCGATGCAGAGGTTATGCGTTTCTGCCAGGCATTTATGACCGAGCTTTACCGCCACATCGGCCCCGACGTGGACGTGCCTGCCGGCGACATCGGCGTGGGCGCCCGTGAGATCGGCTATCTGTACGGCCAGTACCGCCGGGTGAAGGGCTGCTTCGAGAATGGTGTTCTGACCGGCAAGGGCATGGCCTTCGGTGGCTCCTTGATGCGCCCCGAGGCCACTGGCTTCGGCGCTGCCTACTATGCCGATGAGGTCCTGAAGCACGAGAAGGATACCTTCCAGGGCAAGACCGTAGCGATCTCCGGCTTCGGCAACGTGGCCTGGGGTCTGTGCCAGAAGGTGGCTCAGCTGGGCGGCAAGGTTGTCACCCTGTCCGGCCCCGACGGTTACATCTATGATCCCGATGGCATCACCACCCAGGAGAAGTTTGACTTCATGGTAGAGATGCGTGGCTCTGGCCGTGACCGCGTCCAGGATTACGCCGATAAGTTTGGCTGCGAGTTCTATGCCAAGGAGAAGCCCTGGGGCTGCAAGGTGGACATCATCATGCCCTCCGCTACGCAGAACGACGTGACCATGGAGTGGGCGGAGAAGATTGTGGCCAACGGCATCAAGTACTACATTGAGGTTGCCAATATGCCCACCACCAACGAGGCTCTGAAGTTCCTGATGGAGCAGAAGAACATGATCGTTGCCCCCTCCAAGGCGGTTAACGCCGGCGGCGTGGCCACCTCCGCTCTGGAGATGAGCCAGAACTCCGAGCGCCTGTCCTGGAGCTCTGCCGAGGTGGACGAGAAGCTTCACGGCATCATGATCAGCATTCACGAAGCATCTGTCAAGGCTGCTGAGCAGTACGGTCTGGGCTATAATCTGGTAGCCGGTGCGAACATCGCAGGTTTCCAGAAGGTGGCTGACGCTATGATGGCTCAGGGTGTGTTCTAAATCATTCGTTTCATAGAGCTGAAAGATCTTCCCCCGATTAAGGGCGTTGCCATAAGAAAACATGAGAAAACCCAGTAAGATCAATGTTTTTTAAGGGCAGCGGAAAACGGGGCGGCGCAAACAAGTGAACAACAGCACAGAAAACGGGTGATGTCGGCAAGACACCGCCCGTTTCTGCGTCCCGGCCAACGCCGCAGATTTTGAAAAAGTCTGCGGCGTTTTTTCATGTCCATACACCGAAAGGAGCGGAAAGCCATGCCAGTATTCCGCGTGGAGAGAAACAATGGCTACACGGTCATGTCGAACTACCACCTGCGGGACAAGTCCCTGTCCCTGAAAGCCAAGGGCCTGCTGTCGCAAATGTTGTCACTCCTGGAAGATTGGGATTACACGTTAAAGAGCCTGGCCCTTATCAACCGGGAAAAGATCGACGCCATCCGGTAGGCTATCCGAGAGTTGGAGCAGGCGGGGTACATCGTCCGTTCGCGGGAGCGTGACGAACGGGGACGGTTGCGGGGCGCGGACTATGTGATCTATGAACAGCCGCAGACGCCGCCTGCATTGGATTTACCTACGTTGGAAAATTCAACGCAATTTAATAAAGATATACAAAGTAATGACCCAAGAATTACTGACCTATCAATTACCCATTTCTTTCCCTCCCTTTCACCCCCTCACGCTGGGACGGCTGGAGCTGTGGCTTCGCCGCTGGAAAGGAACGGAAGCGGCCACACAGAGCACCGTTGAGATTTATCGAGACATCATCAAGGAGAATATCGAGTACGACCATCCCCTACCTGATGGATGCACCTACAATTTTTACTGAAAGCAGAAAGAAGCCCCTTTGTAGTGTCCCTATGATTACAAAAGGGTGCCAACCAACCGATGGCGGAAATTTGATTATTGAAGATTCCGAATTGGATGAGTTTCTGCAAAAGGAGCCAAATGCCAAGCAATATATCAAGAGATTAGTTGGTGCAAGGGAATTTATCAATAACCAAAAGCGGTGGTGCTTATGGCTTGTTGGTGTTAGCCCCGCAGAATTAAGGAAAATGCCATTAGTCATGCAGAGGATTGAAAAAGTTCGTGAAATGAGGTTAAACAGTTCTGATGCAGGAACACGGAAACTTGCTGACACGCCGACAGTTTTCCGAGAAATATACAATCCCAAATCTTTTATCATCATCCCAAGTGCATCCTCCGAGAGAAGGAAATACATTCCTCTTGGCTTTTTGGGTGAGGAAACTATTTCAACAAACCTCAACCTGATTATTCCAGATACTACGCTGTTCCATTTTGGTATCTTATGGATACCTATACTTCCTCTTTGCATCAGGTAATACGTTTTTCCAGCGTAAGCCTTACCGCCGGTTTGGAGTAGCTTTCCAGACTCTTTATCAAATAAGGCTCCATTAGGATTGATGCCTGGAATCTTTGTAGGCCAGAATTTCTTTAGTCCTATTTACGGCTGAACATACTCAATGCCATAGACCCGGCTGGGGTAATTGCCAACATTCAAATAAGTAACACCAGTACTACTAATTCGATCAAATAAGTATTCGTAGGTTTTGTGGAAATCCGTAGCAATTTTGATTTTCTGACAGCCCAAGACTTGTTTGCTGTCTTTGTAAGGCGAAAAAAATCCAAGTTGCAGAAAAAATGTATTGCCACTTAGTTGTATACGAATAGGCATCACATGCTCGTTCAGTGCAGCGATTGGTCGTTCATATGACTGTTGACGGTCTTCGCATGTTTTGTTTTGCTCACCCCTGCTATGATAGAAATACTGCGTACCAGCATCTTTTCTTGCCTTTGTTAAACCTATTTTTTGAGCGCATAATTCACACACAAAGAAACCTTTTTCAACAGGAACTGTACATGATGAAAATTTAGCAGATGCTTCTTCCACAGTAATGCGTCGATATCCAGTTTTCGAGTCCCATTCACAAACATGAGTTAGCGGCATTTTTCGTCACCTTTCGCTCATATTATATAGTAAAACCTATTATACACCTAAATTTTGCAAAAGTACACCCCTTTCGGCCTTCCATAAAAACTCACTTAAGACACATCTTTTGAAGGGCGGCTATGATGTATGATAATTTACCCTTGACAAAAGCTCTCTGAGGACAATATTTCCGGCAAACTGTCCGATGAACGGTTTATCAAGCTGTTCCGTGACTATGAACAGGAGCAGGAACAGTTAAAGGACGTTGTGGAAACCCTGGGGCGGGACGTGAAGCAACAGGAGCAGAAGAAATCCAACGTCAGGAAGTTCATTTCTGTGGTGAAGAAGTACACGGACATGACCCAGCTTGACGCCTCCATCCTGCGTAAGTTCGTGGAACAAATCAGGGTGTCCGAAACTTACACGACCGACGAACAGCAGAAGCGGGTGAAAATTCGGGAAATTGAAATCATCTATAACTTCATTGGTGCGTTTGATTTTGAAGGAGCGCGGGAGTAATCCCAAACTGCCCAAGACAAAAATAATACGAAAGTCGGCGCAGCTTAACACTACGCCGACCCTCGCTTAGAATGATTTCTTACGTCATTGCCCCTTTTTGGCGCTCGCTTTTTTGCAACAAAAAAGCGAGGACAGAACAGAGGAGAAGGGCCATACTTTGAGAAGAGGAGTTGATATCAATGGATTGGCTGAATCATTGGAACGAAGCACTGGACTACCTGGAAGAAAACCTGGACGGAGATATTAAACTGGAGGAGCTGGGGCACCTGGCCGGTTGTTCATCCTACCACTTCCAGCGGATGTTCTCTTATCTGGCCGGCGTACCTCTGAAGGAGTACATACGCCGGCGGCGTATGACCCGGGCGGCAACGGACCTTCGGGCGGGAGAGAAGGTGCTGGATGTCGCCCTGCGGTATGGCTATGACTCGCCCACCGCTTTCAACCGGGCCTTTCAGGCGGTCCATGGCACGGCGCCATCGCTTGCAAAACAAGGTAGTGTAAAGTTAAAATCCTTCCCACGTATCCGTTTCAAATTTGTACTCAAAGAAGATACTGAGATGGGGTACCAGATCGTACAGAGAGAGGGATTTCGTATAGTGGGATTTCGTATAGTGGGATTTCATACGCCGCTCCCAAAGGATCAGGAAGAGAGCTTTCAGGTGGTGCCCAGATTCTGGGGAGAGATAGGGCACAGGCTGGGCGAGCTGATTCCCCTGATGGACCCAATGAATCCTGGCGTGTTTGGCGTTTCTACCTGCCACCTGGAAGAGAACTTATATTTTATCGCCGTGGCCTCCAGCGCGCCTGTCTCGGATGGGATGGAAGAGTGGATTGTCCCAGCCGCCACTTGGGCGGTGTTCTCTAGGACGGGGCAACAGCCTTTTGCCATCCAGGCGCTGCAAAAGCGGATTGTCACTGAATGGCTGCCCGATTCGGGCTACGAGTGGGCGCAAGCCCCGGATGTAGAGGTCTATTTGAACAAACTCGGAGAAGAGGAATCGCAATTTCAGGTCTGGCTGCCCATTCAATCGGTAAAGAAAACTTAGATTTTGTTGATTAATACAGCCCTGCGGCTTGTTACTGCAGGGCTGTTCTGGCTGATGTTAACTTTGGTTGACAGATTTCCATGGGCTTTTGGTTGACGGGGGAGGGCGGTTCTGCTATGGTAGGGACAGAAAAGGAGGTTGTTCTATGCGTTTTGCGGAGCAGTTGATGGCCCTGCGGAAGCAGCGGGGTTGGTCTCAGGAGGAGCTGGGCAGTCGGGTCGGCGTGACCCGTCAGACGGTGTCCAAGTGGGAGATAGGGCAGAGCACCCCAGAGCTGGAGAAGCTGGTGGAGCTGTCCAAGCTCTTTGACCTGTCGCTGGACGCGCTGGTGGGACTGGAGAGGGAAGAGGAGTACGCAGTGCCGGCAGTACAGGGGTGTGGTGTACGTTCCTGCGGCGCAGTTTATGAGTATGTCAGCTCTATAAAGGTGTTTGGCCTGCCGCTTGTTCATATCCGTTGGGGGCTGGGGCCCCAGCTGGCGAAGGGGGTTTTTGCCATCGGCAACTGCGCTGTCGGGGTAGTAGCCATCGGCGGCAGCTCTCTTGGAGTGGTCTCTCTGGGAGGAATCAGCGTGGGTATGCTGCTTGCGTTGGGTGGAGTCGGCTTTGGGCTGTTTGCCTTGGGCGGGCTGGCTGTTGGCGGCTTTGCACTGGGCGGCGGAGCGATAGGGCAATGGTTGGCAGTGGGCGGCGGAGCCTATTCCAACTATCTGGCCATCGGTGGCCTTGCGATTTCCCAGGGACTGGCGGTGGGCGGCACCGCTCACGGATATATTGCAGTCGGCGCCAATGAGGCAAAGGGGGTCTTTCCCTACCTCCAGCGATATGGATACCACATAGAGGATGTCTGGTTTGCAGTAAAGACAGAATTTCCTCACATGTGGAACTGGGTCCGAGGAATGATCGAAGCGGTCCTGTCCTGAAGGGCAAAGGGGTCTCCGCTCTCATAGAATGGGAGAGAATGGAGGTCATGTAATGCCTGAACTGATGCCCTATGACCGGCAGGCCGCCGTGTGGTACGCCCACCGTTGGGCCTATAGCCGGAACCCCAGATTTTATGACTTTGAGGAAATTGGAGGGGACTGCACCAACTTCGCCTCTCAGTGTCTCTATGCAGGCACCGGAGTGATGAACTACACCCCCACCTTTGGCTGGTACTACATCAACGGGAATGATAAGGCTCCGGCCTGGACAGGAGTGCCCTATTTTTTCAACTTTATGACGCGAGAGGAGGCTTCTCCCGGCCCTGTTGGGCTGGAAGCCAACCCTGAAATGCTGTTGCCCGGGGATTTTGTACAGCTGCGCTTTACCAATGACCGCTATGGACACACCCCCATTATTGTGGAGATTGGAGATCCGCCCACCTTGGGAAACATCCTGGTGGCGGCTCACAGCCAGGATGCGGACTACCGCCCCCTGGATACCTACCACTACCAGGAAATTCGCTTCATCCACATTCTGGGAGCCTATCCCCAGCAAGGTCCGCCCCAGGTCAGTCCCCCTCCAGAGGAACCCAAGCCCCCATTCCTGCCGCCCTGGCCCATCTTTTGGCCCACATAGTGGAAGCGCCGCCGGAATCCGGCGGCGCTTTGCGTGTCAGAAGGAGGGGGTCCAATAGGGCTGATTGTAAAGGTCGGTGAGGAGATAGGTGGCCTTCAGAGTCCCGCCCTCCAGAGGTACGTTGCTGATGGTCAGGGGTTCCTCCGTGACGGTGAGGGGGTTCCCGAGCAGGTAGCTGTTCTGATAGCTCCCATCGTAGCCGTAGTAGTCGCATAGGAACTCCAGGGTGTCCCCAGGCTCCAAACCGGCGGCGCTTTTGGCGATTGTCTCGGTCTCGCCCTGGGTGTAGATGGCCTGTACGCCGGCCACAAAACCGTATGGATGATCGTTATCGAAGACCAGAATCAGCTCGGCGCACTGGCCGTTGTGCATCACCGGTACCCGTCCGGTAATGGAGTAGGCGTCGCCGTCGTCCACAGTGGCGGTGTGGTAGTAAGCTACCGGCTGTTCGTCAATGGCCAGCCAGGTGCTGTCGTGAGCCCCTTTCAGATTGCCCTCATGGTCAAAGTCGTACACATTGTCCAGTCCCAGGTCGATAAAGCCCTCGCCATCGTCATAGAACAGGTTCAGCTCCAGGGAGTGGATAAGGGACCACTGTTCCTCGGGGAGGCGCAGGATGGGCTCGCCGTCTGCGTTGGTGGTCCATGTCAGAGCAGAGGAGTCAAAGGAGTGCTCCACGATGTATTGGGCCTGCTCTTCTGGGGTCAGGCCAGTGCTCCGGTCAGTCTGAGCGCCCAAGCGAAGCAAGATCTGGAGGATATCCTCCACGCTGCCGCTGCCGCCCAGGGCGCTGCCCAGCAGGGCAGGCAGGGGAGAGGAAGCAGATCCGCCGGAGGCCTCCTGGCCGCCCTGGGCCAATTCCGTAAAAGCCCGGATGCAGTTGGTATAGGAGGCATCCATGCCGATTTGCAGGTAGGCGGCGGCGACGCTGTCTACCTTGGAAGGGGATGCCTTCTGGTAGGGGAAGTAGATGGACAGGCCGTAGGCATTGGTCATATTGGAGGAGGTGCGGTTGTACTTTACCGCCCCCAGAATGGCGTCCGCCAGAGCTTTGCCCTCCTGGGTGCCCAGGTTCTGGGCCAGATGGACCAGATCCACCTGGTCTATTTTGCTGGACCGGGCAAACTCCCGGCTCCCGCTCCGGGCGTCAGAGACCGTCTGATACGCTTTATTCTCAATCAGCTGGTGGGTGGACTGGGAGAACTGGGCCAGCGGAGCCGGCAATGTGGCCGACAGCTCCGCCAAATCGATGACCGACAGGGTGGTGAGCTGGCCGGGACACTTCTGGGCGCAGGTATCCACAAAGCTGTCCACAATCTTCTGCCCGACTTGGATCGTGGGCATGGAGGTGTCTGTCCCGAAATCGGTGAGCCAGTCGGTATAGTACCAGCCCACGCCCGGCTCCGTCTCCTCCGAGGCGATGAGGTAATCCCCGTACTGGGCAAGCATCAGGGCGGTCTCAGCGGTGGCCATCAGGCAGGCGTCAAAGCCGATAAAGTCAAACTTCACCCCGGCGTTTTCCAGGGCGGTGCGGATACCCGCCAGATCCATGGAGCCGCTGCGGGCAAACTTCTCGTCATAGCCATATCCGGTGATGGAGCCGCCACCATGGTCCCACAGGATCAGCTCATAGCGGCTGGCTGGGAAGCGCTGGACGCACCACTGGATGTACCCTGTCAACGTGGCCGGGTCCGTCATAGCTACGCTGCCCAGGTTTTTTTCCAGACAGAACATGGCGCCATTTTTGATCTGCCAGATCTGGTTGGTGGAGCTGCTCACCAAATCGTTGCGCCAGCTGGAGCAGCCGCCGGTGTATAATAAAAGGTTAATGTTTTTGCCGAACTTGGCGGCAAGCATCTCCTGGATGTCGGCAGTGCCCATACCGTTCCGGGACTCCAGGTCGGTGCCGCACATATATACCATAATTGTGGCGGTGTCCTGGCCGCTTCCCAGCAGTCTGGTGTACTTCTCCCGGGCCCCGACGGCGACCGTGGCGTCCAATCGGCCAGTGTTGTTTTCACCCTGCCAGCCGGAGGAGACGCTGCCGCTCAGCCCGCCCAGAAGGGCGGTCAAATCCAGCTTGCCGCCGCTTTGGCCGGCCTGGGCGGTCTGGCTGCTGGATGGTGCCTGTCCGCCGGCAGCAGGCTGCCCGGTCTGCCCGCCCAGCAGAGAGAACAGCCCTCCACCGCCGCCCAGCAGAAAGGCGGCCAGCAATACAAGCAGCTTCATACCGCTTCCGGATCGTGTCCCGGCGCTGCGGGTACCGCCGCTCTGATCGCCGGCCTCCTGACGACGGTCCTGATATCCGCCAGCGTCGCCTACCGGGCCAGTATTCAGCCCCTCCCCGCGCCGCTGGACAGTTTTGCCGCTGCCTGTCACATGTTTTTCCCGTCCTCGGGGTCTCTTTGGCTCCATAGATACCATTCCTCTCGGTTCTTAATTGCCGCTGTGGGGCATCTGATCCGCGATGCGGTCAATTTTATGCTGCAAGCGTTCCAGGACGCGCTGGAGACTATCTCGGTCCACACTGCTGTCGCTGGCGGCCAACTCGGCCAGCAACAGCATCTGATGGAGGATGCGGTCAATTTCGTTCAGTGCAGTCTCTGCATCCTGAGCCAAAGAAAAAAAGTCCTCCCTGTGCATAAAATCAACCTCGCTTTTCTGCCGCTTTCGCAGCTTGAGATGTGGGCAGTATATCATAAATATGCTGGAAAATCAATCTGGCCAGGGCAATGGAGAGAGGAAAGTTTGTGTTGACAGAGCGGGGGGAGAACTCTACAATAAGAGAGGAGCCTGTATAAGGATACAAATTTTTGAGAGAGGCGGAGGTGACAGGTTTGCCGAAGCGCTACCTTGTCTTTGATGTGGAGACCCCAAACTGGGCCAACGACCGCATGAGTGCCATTGGGGTCACAGTCGTGGAGGATGGGGTCATTGTGGAGGAATTATCCACTTTGGTGAACCCAGAGACCCACTTTGATCCCTTTAATATCCAGCTCACTGGAATCACCCCGGAGCAGGCGGCGACGGCCCCTGCGTTTCCGGCGCTTTGGGCCCGCCTGGAGCCCATGTTCAGCAGTGATCTTCTGGTGGCGCATAATGCCCCCTTTGATATGAGCGTGTTGGCAAAGTGCCTGCTGGGCTATGGGATCCGCTGGAAGCCCACGGCACAGTATGCCTGCACCTGTCAGATGGGGCGGCGGTGTTACCAGGAACTGCCCAATCACAAGCTGAACACCCTGTGTGCATACCTGGACATTGAACTGGACCACCACCAGGCAGGCAGTGACAGCCGGGCCTGTGCGCAGCTGCTGCTGAACTACATAGAGCAAGGAGTGGACGTGGACGCCTTCCGCCGGACCTATGATCTGCTCCACATCTGTACCTTGCAGAACAAGGAAGAAACCAGGAGGAGATATGGAAGAAAAACAACTTGAGATAGACCGCATTCCGGCGGTCCTCTACGGCAGAGAGTCGGAAGAGGTGTGGCTGTTTCTCCATGGAAAACACGGTCATAAGGAGGAGGCGCGGGAGCTTGCAGACATTGCCTGCCGCCGGGGCTGGCAGGTGCTGGGAGTGGACCTTCCGGGGCACGGCCAGCGGAGCACAGAGGCGGACGCCTTTGATCCCTGGCACGTAGTCCCGGAGCTGCGGGCTGTTTTGAAGGCCATCCACAGGCGCTGGAGCGGGCTCGCCCTGTGCGCCAACAGTATCGGCGCGTGGTTTGGGATGCAGGCGTTTTCAGAGGAGCGGTTCCAGAAATGCCTGTTTCTCTCGCCGGTTCTGGATATGGAAGAGTTGATTCAACGGATGATGGGCTGGGCAGGCGTGGACGAGGAGGAGTTGCGAGAGCGGAGGACGATAGAAACCGCGTTTGGGGAAACCCTATCCTGGCAGTATCTCCAGTATGCCAAGGACCATCCGGTCCAGCGCTGGACCAGCATCACTTCGATTTTATACGGAGATCAGGACAATCTGACAGAGCGACAGACGGTGGACAGGTTTACGGCACAATTTTCCTGCGACCTGACTGTTTTGGAGGGGGGAGAGCACTGGTTCCACACGGAGGAGCAAATGGAGGTTGTGCGGCGATGGATGGCAGAGCGTGTCTTTGCGCAGAAGGAGGAGGGGCACGCCTGAGACGTGCCCCTCCTTTTCGTCTGGGTGGTCAGTTCATTTGAATCAGTTCATATGTCCGGGAGCCTAGTCCGATTTTCTCCGCGTGCTCCAGGCAGCTGCGCCACTCCGACTCTGGGGTGGAGTTGGTGAAGTGGTCATGGTGGTCGTGGAAATTGGGGTCGGCCAGGTGCTGGGCCAGCTGACTGCCCGGCATGGGCTCAGCAGCCAGACAGGCATCCACACAGGCTTGATCCAAAGCCAGCGGATCGGTGGAAACAAACATTCCCAGGTTGGGCAGGATGGGGACATCATTTTCTCCATGACAATCACAGTTGGGGGATACATCGACAATCAAAGAGATGTGGAACTGGGGACGGCCAGCCACAACTGCCTTGGTATATTCAGCCATACGGCAGTTCAGGGCGGCTTGGGCGTTGTCATTTTCAAAATAGATGGCGTCAAAGTTGCAGGCACCCAGGCAGCGGCCGCAGCCGACGCAGTGGGATTCGTCCACTGACATTTTTTTCGTCTGAGGGTCAAAAACCAGGCCGCCGTTGGCACATTCCCGCTGGCAGCGGGTGCAGCCCCGGCAGGCTGCGGCGTTGATTTTAGGCTTGCCGCTGGCGTGTTGCTCCTTTTTACCGGCCCGGGAGCCGCAGCCCATTCCGATATTTTTAATTGCACCGCCAAAACCGGTCATCTCATGCCCCTTGAAGTGAGTCAGGCTGATGAACACGTCGGCGTCCATAATGGCCCGGCCGATTTTTGCTTCTTTCACATACTCGCCACCCTCGACGGGAATGGCAACGTCGTCCGTTCCCTTCAGGCCGTCTCCAATCAAAATGGGACAACCAACAGTCAGCGGAGTGAATCCGTTTTCCCAGGCGCACTCCAGGTGCTCCAGGGCGTTCTTTCGGCTTCCAGGGTACATGGTGTTGCAGTCGGTAAGGAAGGGTTTACCACCCAGCTCCTTGACCACATCCACCACTGCCCGGGCGTAATTGGGGCGCAGATAGCTGATGTTGCCCAGTTCACCGAAGTGAAGCTTGATGGCAACAAACTTGCCATCCAAGTCCAGCGCCTGGATGCCAGCCATCCGAATCAGCTTTTTCAATTTGGTAGGCAGACTGTCACCAAAAGCCTGGGTGTGAAAATCGGTAAAATAAACCTTTGATTTTTCCATAATTAAGATGTATCCTCCTCGTTTTGTAAAGCTTTCCGGCCTCAAAGGGGTGGATTCCATTATATACCTTAAAGTTCACTTTATGTCAAGAGCTTTTGGATAGAAGCTGCGGTTCGCAGCACACCTTATATTTGGCGCAGAGAGTGTCTTTTGCGAAGGAAAACCAGACAGCTTTCTATTTCAAGGGACCTATGTTATACTATAAACCATATCAAGGGCCAAGAGCGTCGAACAGGATTTATTTTGAGACATAGAACTCTTCCATGGTGTCCAGGCACAGGCAGCCCAGACAGCCGCCCTTGAATACACACCCGCAGTCGATGTCGATCAAGTTCCCCGTTCGGAAAATTTTGTCCTGCCCCCACAAAAGCCTGGTAGGTGTATGCCCAAGGACCAGAATTTTGTCCGGGAAGTATGTCATGTTCAAATTTGGCCGGCCGAAGAGGAAATCCTTCAGCTCATAGGAGTCCAAGGGTTGATTTGGGCTAAAGTGTTCCGGTACTGTGTGGAGCAATATGAAAGACCTTCCATTCACCTCCACCTCAATGTAAAGCTCCATTTCTCGGAAATATTCCAGGATATCCTCTCGCTCCTCCTGGCTTAACAGCTTCAGGCTCCGAAGGGTGGGGCCGCCGCCGTTGGTAATCCACTCACTGAGAGCGGCAATTTGGGCTTTGTCCAAGGTATCGAGACTTTGGTCCGTAACCTCCTCCATAAGCCATGGAAGGCAGACTGCGGCGGTAAGCTCATGGTTTCCTAAAATAGGAAACACGTTGGGCCGCCCATTCATATCCTGTAGGATTCGGATTCCATCCGGTCCCCGATCAATCACGTCGCCCAGAACATAAAGCGTATCGTGGGAAGAAAACTCAATTTCCCGCAGCATACGTTGGTATTGGTCAAAGCAGCCGTGGAGATCGGACATCGCATAGAGCATTGCACTGCCTCCTTTTGAATTCTGGTAAGCATATTGTCGCATAAATTCAGCGAAAACACAAGGGTGGGATAGTTTGAAGAACATGAAGATGGATCAGAAGAATTTTGAACAGGAGGATTGTTGTGGCTGACGTAAAAGATTTGCTTCAGGAGCTGGGGGATTATGGTCTGTGTTTGCTCAATATGGCGCCTCGAGGGGGACATTTCATCCATGTATGCCAGTTGACCGAAGGGGAGCGGATTAAGGCGGATGTGCTGTATGTGGGGAGTGTCAGCCAGATTAAGCGATGGAGTGAGTGGCTGGAGCGCGGAATGTTTCTGCTGGTTTCCAGCGATGAGGCGTTGCCCAAGGAATTCCTTGAGGAAAATACGGTACTTCTGGCGGAGATGGTCCAGAATGCAGATATTTTATTTCAAGCATGTACCCAGTGGCTGTGGAATCATACAAAATATCTGGAGGCCTCCGACTATATTATGGACAGCTTTCTCCGCGCCCAGGAGAGGGGGCTGGAGTGCTTGGCAGATGAGGCGGCTCTTCTGCTGCGCAACCCCTTGGTGGTGCTGGATGCCAACTGCAAAATTCTGGCAGCCTCCAGCTCGTATGAGGTGGAGGATGAGCTTTGGAGGCAAAATCTGTTCAGAGGCTACTGCACCTATGAGCAGATCATTGAACTGCAAGGGCTGACAGAGGGGGGAATGGGCCAGCAGGGGGATCCCTCTCAAATTGTGTCCTCCTCCTTTTGCACAGATCGTATGTGCGTCTGTCCCCTGCGGACATCAGGGGAGCGGATGGGAACGCTGATTGTATTTGAAGCCAGCACCCCATTTTCCAAGCTGAATCGAAAATTTTTAAGCCGTGCTGCCAGCTTGATGACCGTCTTCATCCACAGTGAGTATGAACGGCAGCATACCTTGAATGAATATGCAGAGGATAACATTTTTATTGAATGCCTGTCCGGTGACTTGAAATCCTATGGAAGTTACCTGGAGCGGGTTCGGAACACCCCCCTTTACGATCCCGCCCGTTATCGGGTCATTTTGATTGATGTGGAGCATTTTGAAAATTTTGACCCAAGGAAAGAGGTGCTTCGCACCTATTTTGCCCAGCTGTTCCGCCGTTCGTGGATGCTGTGGTACCAGGGAAATGTGGTCTGCATTGCGGATGTAAGCGATTCAGAGGATATTCAAGGGACGTTGCATAAAGGAGATCATTACTTTCGGGAAAAACGGCTGCGGTTGGGTATCAGCGACTGCTTTGATAACATCTATTATATTGAGCAGTACTACCGTCAGGGGGTGACAGCTCTGCGGTTGGCCGAGCGGCTGAGACCAGAAGAATATATTTCTTATTATAACCAGTACAAGTTTTACGATATGTTGCAAGGCATTGCCAAGCAGCATGGGGCCGAGTGCTATCTGGATAAGCGCCTGTTGGATATTTTGGAATATGACATGAAAAACCATACCGAGTATTACCACACTATTGGAACATATTTATTTACTGGACAGAATTTGACAAAGGCTGCCAAGGTACTTCACGTTCATAAGAATACAGTATCTTATCGAATCAGCAAAGCAAAGACTCTGTTTGCCTTTTCTTTTGACAATACAGAGGAGGTATTCTGCTTGATGTACTCTTACAAGCTGAAGCGGATGATAGATCTGTGGAATGATGAAAACGGCAGATGGGGATAGCACCGGAAATGCTGTGACGGCTGTTGTCAGGAGGGCGGAAAGAGGATAAAACTGGAAAGGAAATCAACAGAAAGGGGAGAGGCAAAAAGTCTCTTCCTTTTTTGTTTTTAGAAAACAAAATTGTTTGTTTCACACAAAATAAGACACTCCACACTTTTTAAAAACACAACAAAATTGACGGAATATGTGTGGAAATAGACGAAATAAGAACAAAAAGTGGATTAAGTGGGTAAAATTTGATTTTGTAGAATATATACAAAATTATGAAAAAATGCTATGCTTAAACCAGCTAAAAGCTGACATCTGAGAACGGGCGCGCCGAAACAGGATGCTGGTTGGCTGAAAAATTGTATGAAGCGGCTGCTTCTCTGTGCTTCTGGGTTGCGACCCAGAGGGCAGGATCACAGAAGGAGGAACGTATCATGAACGGAACAACCCGGCCTTTCCCTGTACCAATGGATGGAAATAATGTACCTGTGCAGCGTCCCTTGATTCCTTCGCCCTTTGTCCCCTACAAGTGCAAAAACTGCCGGCATGTCAACGTGTTTGCCAAGGTGGAGCCAGAACTGATTCAGAAATATTTGGCTCCCACTCCCTTTGAGTATGTAGATAATACCATTCTGCTGTACATCTCTGATTTTAAGAATACCGACCACAGTGACGGCTGTACCCATGGCTTTTGGGATGCAGGGTTGGTTGTACCTGGAAAATATAAGGATACAGTAGGCGGTGTGTTCCTCTTTGAGTATGAGGATGTGGACTGGAGCATTGCTGCAGGCCGGGAGCTCTGGGGTTATCCCAAAAAGTATGCGGATATCTCTATGGAAGAATCCATTGATTGGGTGGTGTGCTCAGCAATGAAGGAGGGCATTGAGATCATGCACCTGGAGCTGGATTTGAAGGGGGAGTGTACGGCGGAGAAGCCCTCCACCAAGTTTGCACCCCACCTGCTGCTCCACACCTTCCCGAATGATGTTGGCCCAGGCATTCTGTACCAGCGGGTGATTGGGCGGGATACCAACCCGGATTTTGTTACCACATCCATGAGAGTATGTAATGCCTCCATGGTGCTGAAAAACTGCGGGGTGGATCCGCTGGACGAGTTTGCCTCCGCGGAGGTAATCTGCGGAACATTCCAAAAGGGGGACTATTACGCAACAACCGAGAATGGCTGGTCGTTCTATCTGGGTACAACAGTGGCGCCTCCAGCATCGGAGTAACAGAAAGAAACAACGGGATACCGTGAAAATCGACACCGCATACGGTGACAGAAGGAGCTGGAAAAGAAAGGAGCTTGCGTTTATGAATGTTTCAGCGGTTATGGCGTTTTTATATCTGGGATTGCCGGCAATTCACATGATCTGTACATTTGTGCTGTTAAAGCTGGTGAAAAGAGAGGGGGATGAGGGATGAACCTGACGATTCTTGTGCTGGTCTGTTATCTGGCTGTTGTATTTGGAATTGGGCTATACAACGGTCGGGCAGGCGCGAAAAATGAAGAGGACTACTACTTGGGCGACCGCTCCTTTGGTCCGCTTCCCACCGCCATCAGCATGGGAGCCACAGACTCCAGCGGCTGGATTTTCATTGGGGCCATCGGTTACGCCTATATAGCCGGCCCGGTCTCCTTCTGGATGTACCCCGGTTTTGCTGTGGCAGCTCTGCTGAACTGGCTCTTTATTGGTCCGAAGCTGCGCAAGGAGAGCGTGGAGCTGGGGGCGCTGGATCTGATTGACTACTTCGAGAAGAAGATCCACAAGACAACACAGGATACCTCTCACACTGTGAAGGTGGTAGGAGCAGCCCTGGTGGTGCTGTTTTTCATCCCCTATATGTCTTCTCAGCTGACGGCTGCCGGAAAAACAATCCACTCGCTTATCAACTTGGATTACAACGCAGGCCTGATTTTCAGCGCGGTATTTGTGACCTTCTATTGCTTCTGGGGCGGCTATAAGTCGGTGATCTACACAGATTTTATGCAGGGCTCTCTTATGCTGCTGGTGTTCTTCATTTTCCCGCCTATTTTGATTGCAAAAATTGGCGGCTGGGGTGCTTTCTGGGCCGCGGCGCAGGCCATTGACCCTGTGATGGGTACTCTAACTGGAGGAGCTGTAGGCTCAGCGGCTGTCGGCGTCATTATTGGGCTGTTGTTCTATGGAATTGGAGAATTTGGACAACCGCACATTCTTCAGCGATTTTTCTCAGCCAAGGATGACAATACATTGAAGTATGGAACCATTGTCAGCTCCGTTTGGATGATCGGTGTGATGTGCGGCTCCAGTATCCTGGGCTGTATTGCCAGGGTCCTGCTGGATAATCTGAACGATCCAGAGTATGCATTTCCTGTGCTGGTTGGGCAGATGATGCCCCCGGTTGTCTCTGGTATTGTCATTGGAGCAATTTTCGCGGCAGTGCAGTCTACCTTTTCCTCCCAGCTTCTGGTTGCGGTGCAGGCAGTGGCCAGCAATATTATCAAACCGCTGTCCAAAAAGAATTACACCGATGCCCAGCTTGTTACGATTGGAAAGATTACAATGATTGTGCTGTGCATCCTGTCTACCGCGATTGCGCTGCTGGACATCGATTCCGTGTTCAGCCTGGTGGTGTACGCCTGGTCCGGTTTGGCCTCCGCCTTTGGACCGCTGTGCGTACTGTTGATCTACCGGCCGCATAAGGTGAACAAGGTTTCTGCCATTACAGGAATGCTTGTAGGACTGACTGTTTCTACCGCCTGGTATCTGGCAGGCCTGAGCGCCTACTGCATGGAGCTGGTGCCTGGAATGCTGGCCTCCTGGGCGATCATTGAAATTCTGGGGGGTATGGGCACAAAAGCAGAGCGGGCAGGATAAGCCCTACGTTGCCTGTAGAACAAATAAAATGCGGCAGGAAATCCAAGCTTGGGTTTCCTGCCACATTTTTCTTCCAGTGGACGCATAGGAAGGCTTGTAAACGGCTCTTTCATGTGATATATTGTGTTAAAAATAGACGGGAGATGTTGTGGTGTATGAGCTCTGCTCTGTTAATCGCCTCGGATTTTCCTCTGAAAGAGGTCCCATATCCGTCGGACTTCGTAATTCAGTTTGATATTGACCACAGGACAGTGGAGGACGGCGGTCGGGAGGATGGATTTGCAATTTTTCCGATCAGGCGGGTATTGGAGCTGTCCACAAAGAAGCGGTATTTTGCTGGTATTGAATGGAATTATACACCTGGACGTACAAAAAATATCATTGAGTACCTGCGAGAACACTTGGAGCATGTGGAGGAAGTAGAGCTATGGCACATATGGCAGGATATGGACTTTGACCATAAGGTGCGGAAGGTGAAAATTCCAATCCATGCGCTGACCGCAGACGATATCCAGGAGCTGTCTCAGTTGGATGTGTGGAAGGAGCCGGTTGTAGATTACTGCTATGTGGTTACCAGAGCAGTCCAGTAGCTCTTCTGCGTCCTGTATACACAGTTTCACCCTATGCACCGAAGACATGGGACAAAAACGGTATCCAAACGATAAAGAGGCGGCGGACCAAATTGGTCCGCCGCTGCCTTATAGCAGTCAACCGTGCGCGGCAGGTTTCTCTTGAGAAGGGGCTTTATCAAAAGCAGGGTTGTAGAGGTAAATGTTTTTGGCTTCCATCTTGTCCTTGCACAGGCGGATACATTCGCCAAAGCGTTGGAAGTGGACGATCTCCCGCTCCCGCAGGAAACGAATCACATTGTTCACATCTGGGTCGTCAGATAGGCGAAGGATGTTGTCATAGGTAAGGCGAGCTTTTTGCTCTGGTGCAATCACAAAAGTGCAACTTCGTGCAGAAAATGGCGAAAAATCAAGTCAAATGGTATCCGCAATACGGTCAATCTTGCGCTGGAGGCGTTCCAGCGTCTTTTGCAGCGCGGACCGGTCTACGTTCAAATCGCTGGTGGAGAGGCGGGCCAAGGTCAGCATTTGCTCCAGAGTGCGCTCAATCTCGCCCAGGGCTTGGTAGATGGATTGTACAGTCTTTTCAAATTCTTCTTTGGGTGGCATGGGTCTATGCTCCTTAAAAGTTCCAGTGTATTTCAATGGG
>JAAWAD010000017.1 GCA_022791995.1 Lawsonibacter sp. | reverse complement strand
GCTGGCCACCGCGGGCAACAACCGCCTGGGCGGCGACGACTTTGACAAGTGCGTCATGGACTGGATGGCCGCCGAGTTCAAGCGGACCGAGGGCGTGGACCTGACGGGGGACAAGGTGGCCATGCAGCGGCTGAAGGAGGCCGCCGAAAAGGCCAAGATTGAGCTGTCCGGCGTCACCTCCACCAACATCAACCTGCCCTATATCTCTGCCGACGCCAACGGCCCCAAGCACCTGGACCTGACCCTGACCCGGGCCCAGTTCGACCAGCTGACCCACCACCTGGTGGAGGCCACCAGCGGCCCCGTGCGCCAGGCCCTGTCCGACGCCGGCCTGTCTGGCAGCGACCTGTCCAAGGTGCTGATGGTGGGCGGCTCCAGCCGCATCCCCGCCGTCCAGGACGAGGTGAAAAAGCTCACCGGCAAGGAGGGCTTCAAGGGCATCAACCCCGACGAGTGCGTGGCCCTGGGCGCTGCCCTCCAGGGCGGCGTGTTCACCGGCGACGTGAAGGACCTGCTGCTGGTGGACGTCACCCCTCTGTCTCTGGGCGTGGAGACCATGGGCGGCGTGATGACCAAGCTGGTGGAGCGCAACTCCCGCTTGCCCGCCCACGCCAGCCAGATCTTCACCACCCCGGTGGATAACCAGACCTCCGTGGAGGTCCACGTCCTCCAGGGCGAGCGGGAGATGGCCAAGTACAACAAGACCCTTGGACGCTTCATGCTGGACGGTATCCCCCCCGCACCCCGCAACACCCCCCAGATTGAGGTGTCCTTCGACATCGACACCAACGGCATCGTGAACGTGTCCGCCAAGGACATCGGCACCGGCCGGGAGCAGCACATCACCATCACCTCCTCCACCAACATGACCAAGGAGGACATCGACCGGGCTGTGAAGGAGGCCGAGCAGTTCGCCGCCGAGGACAAGCGCCAGCGGGAAGCCGCCGACGTCCGCAACGACGGCGACCAGACCGCCTTCCGCATCCGCAAGTCCCTGGAGGAGCTGGGCGACAAGGTCCCCGCCGCTGAGAAGGCTGCGGTGGAGTCCGCCCTGGCCAAGCTGGACGAGACCCTGAAGGGAGAGGACACCCAGGCCATCAAGGCGGCCACCGAGGAGGTTACAAAGGCCTTCTATGCCGTCAGTGAAAAGCTCTATGGCCAGCAGGGCGTTTCCGGCGCAGGCCCCGACATGGGCGGCGGCCCCGCCGCCGGACCGGGTCCCGATGTGGTGGACGCCGATTATGAGGTTGTGGACGACGACCAGAAGTAAAACGGGCGCAAAACCGTGACAGCGGGGCGGTGCGGAGCCCGCTCCCGACAGGAAACCGGGAGCGGGGCCTCCGTGCCCCGCCGTTTTCTGCGTCAAGAGGTGAATCAATATGGCGGATCAAAAACGCGATTATTACGAGGTGCTGGGCCTGTCCAAGGGGGCCTCAGAGGAGGAAATCAAAAAGGCCTACCGCCGGCTGGCCAAGCAGTACCACCCCGACCTGCACCCTGGGGACAAGGAGGCCGAGGCCAAGCTGAAGGAGGTCAACGAGGCCTATGCGGTCCTCTCCGACAAGGAGAAGAAGGCCAAGTACGACCAGTTCGGCCACGCGGGAGTGGACCCCAGCTTTGGCGCCGGCGGCTTCGGCGGGGCCGGCTTCGGGGACTTCGGCGACATTTTGGGCGACATCCTGGGGGGGATGGGCGGCTTCGGCGGCTTCGACTTCGGCGGCGGCGCCCGGCGCTCCGGCCCCCAGCGGGGGGAGAAGCTGCGGGCCAGCGTCACCCTCACCTTTGAGGAGGCCGCCTTCGGCTGCGAGAAAAAGCTGGACCTGAACCGCGTGGAGAGCTGCGACGCCTGCCAGGGCACCGGCTGTCAGTCGGGCACCAGCCCCGAGACCTGTCCCGACTGCCGGGGCGCCGGGGTGGTCCGAATCCAACAGCGCATGGGCGGGATGGCCTTCTCCAGCACCGCCCCCTGCTCCCGCTGCCGGGGCACCGGAAAGCTAATCAAAGACCCCTGCAAAACTTGCGGCGGCGCGGGCACCGTGCGGAAAAAATCCCGGGTCACCGTCACCATCCCCGCCGGTATCGACGACGGGCAGGCTATCTCCATGCGGGGCCAGGGCAACGCCGGGAAAAACGGCGGCCCCGCCGGCGACCTGCTGGTGGGCATCCGCATCAAGCCCCATTCCCAGTTTAAACGGGATGGAAGCACCGTCCTCTATGAGCAGCCCGTCTCCTTCTGTCAGGCCGCCCTGGGGGCCCAGCTGGAGATCCCCACCATCGACGGCAAGGTAAAATATGACCTGCCCGCCGGAACCCAGACCGGCACCACCTTCCGCCTGCGGGACAAGGGAATTCCCCAGCTCCAGGGCCGGGGAAGAGGGGACCAGTATGTCACCGTCAAGGTCCAGGTGCCCACCAGCCTCTCCCCAGAGCAGCGGCAGGCCCTGGCTGCCTTCGCCGCTACCATGGGCGAGAGCGTCCCCGAGGAGGGTCTGAAGGGCTTCTTCGAGAAACATAAGCGGAAAAAGTAGGGGCGGATATTATCCGCCCACTCCGCCGCAGCGAAAAGGCTCCCTCTCTGAGGGAGCCTTACGGGGGAGCTCCCCCTATCCAGGCCTGAACATGGAAAGTTCTTTCGGTTCCTTTCTTTCAAGAAAGGAACAAAAAAGACGCGCCGCTCTGGTCCGCATCGGGCTCAGGGCGGCGCGTTCACTCTGTTCAGCGCCCCAACAGCAGGGGCTGGAGCTGCCGCCCCTCCAGAGCGGCCCGGGCGGCCTCCGCCACCAGGGAGAAGTCCGCCACCAGAGAGGTGGGCTTGTGCTCCGGGTCGTCCTGGCCGAAGGGGACGAAGAAGATGTACTTCCGGGGGAGCAAGGCCCCGATGCTGGCGGCAGAGGCGGCCAGCCCGTCGTTGGTGGAGGGGGCCAGCAGCAGCGGCCGGTTGTTGCGCAGATGGGCCTTGGCCGCCATGGTAACGCTGGAATCGGTGACGCCGGCGGCCAGCTTGCCCAGGGTGTTCCCCGTACAGGGGGCGATAATCAGCAGGTCCAGCAGCTTCTGGGGGCCGATGGGCTCCGCGGCCTTGATCGTGGAGATGACCCGGTGGTCACAGATCCGCTCCATCTCCCGCATCAGGTCGTGGGCCGCGCCGAAGCGGGTGTCCGTGGCGGCGGTACACTCTGAGACGATGGGCACCACCCGGGCAAAGCGCGCCTTCACCTGCTCCAGGGCCTCCATAGCCCTGGCGTGGGTGCAGAAGGACCCGCACAGGGCGAATCCGACAGTTTTGTCTTCCAAATGAATCTTCCTTTCTGTGGGTGACGCTGCGGGGTCAGTATCCGGCTTCCCGCAGCATATTGTACAAGGTGCTCTTGATGGCCGCCCCGGCGGTGACGGGGGCGACCTTGCCCGGCAGGGCCAGGGCCTGTAGAGCGGTGAGGCCCAGCTCCTCCGCTGCGGCCAGGTCCACCCCGCCAGGCATGGAGGCCAGATCGAGAATCAGGCAGTCCTGCCGCAGATCCTCCAGCTCCGGCCGGCCCAGTACAGGGAAGGGGATGGTGTTCACCACCAGGTCATAGCCGCAAAGCCAGCCGGCCAGCTGCTCCAGATGCTCAGCGCCCAGCCCCATGGCCTGGGCCCAGGCCAGCTGCTCGTACCGCCGGGCGGCCACGCTGACTCGGGCCCCCAGGGCGGCAAACCGCTGAGCCGTGATCCGGCCCACCCGGCCAAAGCCCGTGACCAGCACCCGGGCGCCGTGGATGGTGATGGGCATGTGCTCCATCGCCAGCTGGATGGCCCCCTCCGCCGTGGGCACGGCGTTGGCCACCGCCAGCTCCTCCCGGGCAAAGTAGTCGTGGATGGTCAGCCCCCGCGCCCCGGCCAGAGCCTGGACTTCCGGCGCGATCCGCCCGCCGCAGAGGAATTGCTCCGGGGACAGCCGCTCCAGAATGGGGGCAAGAGGGTGTCTGGACGGGGAGAGAGGGGCGTTCAGCAGCCCCTCCCCGGCGCAGATGGTGAGGGGGAAAATGACACAGTCCGCCTTGTCCACCCGGAGCAGGCTGTCCGCGGCAGTGAGACCGGGAGCCTCCGCGTCCGCCCGCTCCAGGGCGTAGGTGTGGACGGTGTGGCCGTCCTGGGCCAGCAGACGGGCCAGCTCCCCCTGGCGCTTGTCGCCCCCTACCACCCAAAAATTGTATTCATGCTTCATGGAAATCCCTCCAGAACCGCCCGAGGCGGGCGGTGGACTTCTACCCCATTGTATGGAAAAACAGGAGGGGTGGTGAAAGAAACCAGAAGACCCCCGGGCAGGTGTGCTTCCTGCCCGGGGGTCTTCCTCTTGGAAGGAGTACGGTTGGGCTTTTCCCAAACCCACCAGGGCTTCGCCCTGGACCCACCGCCCTTTGAAAAGGGCGGCCCGAAACTTTTCTTGTTTTTCGTTTTAGTTGTTGTTGAAAGAACTTGCCAGTTGGTGGGATTGAATGTGCCAGTTGTCTCCGCTTCGGCGCAGGGTCAGCTCCCACCGGGTGCCCTCTCCGTTGGCCTCCGACCAGAGGCGCAGGGTGTCGCCCGTCTGCTCCCCGCTGGCGCAGCGGAAGACGCCGGGGCCGAAGTCGCTGGTGAAGTTGTAGAAGGCGTCGTACTCCTCCAGATAGAGGCAGCCGGACCAGTCCAGGTCCTCCACCGTGACCCCCGCGTATGTTTGCAGCAGGGCGGAGACCGCCTCCCTGGGGTAGCGGTGGATCGGAACGGGCAGAAAGAAGTCCGGGTTCGACGCCTCCTCCGCCCAGAAGCTGGCCTCCAGCACCTGGCGGTATTCCGCGGGGTCCTGGGCTTCCTCCACCGGCTCGGCCAGGGGGCAGTAGGCCAGAAATTCCTCCAGGTTGATCTGACTGGGGTGGGCGTAGCTGCTGGTGAAAAAGCAGCTGATCTCGCTGGGAACGGTGTCCCCGTTGGGCAGCACCGACACAGGGAGAAAAGCCGCATTCGCCTGCTGGAGCGCCTCCTCCGTCAGCGGGCGCGGCTGGACCGCCTTCCAGGTCTCCCAGCTCCGCTCGGTCTGCCGCCGGGCCAGGGCCACCAGAGAAGGAATGATATTTTCAGAGAACTGAAGAGCCTCGCTGAGCCAGGGGGAGGGTGCGTCCTCCTCCCACCAGCCGACCTGCCCCGGAACGAGATAGGTGCGGCCTTCGTCATGCAGGAGGGTGTAGGGCTCCTCGTGAGCTCCCACGGTAAGGGTGATGCGGGAGGCGTGCATCAGGGTGTCCCGGCGGAGCTCCACGCCCTCGTCCAGGGGGGCCGCGGTGGACAGAAGGTCCTTGGCCTCCTCCAGCAGGTCCTCGTCCTGGATGGGGTAGGGGTACATCTGGCTGGAGTAGAGGGGAGGGCCGTAGCGGATGGCCTGGGCAGCCTCCAGGGTTTCGAGAAACTGGTCCCGGGCGGTGGGGGGCAGAGAGGGCCGGTCGGTGAAGACGAACACCGCCGCCAGGGTCATCAGAGCGGCAGCGGCGAAGAGGGCGGCCCGCCGGGTCTCCGGCTGCCTGACGATCTGCCGCACCCGCTGCTGAATGGAGCGCTTCCCGCCGGTCATGGCGGTGGAACCGGAGAGCAGACCCGCTGTGCCCAGGCTCCGCCGGGCCACCATGTCTACCAGGGTCCGGCCATAGGGAATGCGGGCTTCCTCCCCCAGGCGGGCTACCGCCCCCTGGTCACAGGCCAGCTCCCCGTCCTCCCGGGAGAGAAAAGCCGCCAGCCACACCAGGGGGTTGTACCAGTGGAGGGCCAGGCACAGGCACCGGAGAGCGGCCCAGATGTGGTCCCCGTGGGCCAGGTGGGTGAGCTCGTGGACCAGCACATAGGGCCGGACCGGTTCCTCCGCCCCCTCCGGGGTCAGGTAGACGGCGGGACGGAGAAGGCCGAAGAGACAGGGAGAGGGCAGGCCCTCCGCCACATAGACGGGGACGGGGGCCGCCGCCCCCTCCAGAGGCCGGCGGCGGCGCCTCAGCCGGAGGGAGAAGGCGCAGCGGCACAGCAGCAGAGCCCCGCCCGCCGCCACGGCCCCTCCGACCCAGAGCCACTGGACCACCTGGGCCGGGGAGAGGAGGTCGAAGTAAAAGGTAATGGTCTCTCCGTCGCCTGAACGGCGGACATAGCCCATGCTGGTGTGGGTGGAGGAGAGCACGCCGGGTTCCAGGTACTGGTACTCCTCCGCCGCGTCATAGGGCTGTACATCGGTGGGAAAGACGGGGATGGTGGGGACCTCCCAGCCCCTGGGGGCCGCCGGGGCCAGATTGGAGGCAAGCAGAGGCAGCCCCTGGGAGACCGCGGCGGGCAGCTCCGCCTGACCGGGAATCAGCAGCCGGACCAGCACTACCCCCCACAGGGCGTACCGCAGCCGGGGGGACAGCCGCTGCCCGAGGAGCGTCCGCACAGCTAGCACCAGCAGAATCAGCAGGCTGGAGGCGACAGCCCACTCCATGCTCCATCTCATACCGATTCCTCCTCCGCCTGACGCAGGATTTTATACAGCTCGTCAATTTCGGTCCTGGACAGGGCCTGGTCCTGGACCAGAGCCGATACCATCAGCCCCACGCTGCCCTGATACACCTTGTCCAAAAAGGAGCGGGTCTCCTGCGCCTGCGCCGGCCGGCGCTCCACCAGGGGGACGTACCGCCGGCCCCGGCCGGCCGCCTCTGCCCGGAGCAGGCCCTTGCCCTCCATCCGCCGCAGCGTGGTGATGGTGGTGCTTTTGCTCCAGCCCACCCGGGCCTGAAGCGCGGCCACCAGCTCCATCACCGTCATAGAGCCGCGCTCCCACAGCGCGTCCATCACGTACCACTCGCTGCCCGTCAGAATTTGTTCACCCATGCTGGACAACCTCCTTTGGTTTATATTGTAGACCTATCATAGCACGAGAGGTCTACAATGTCAACCACTTATCTATAGAAAATTTGTTCCATTTCTCCGATTGACAGAATCCCTGCCATGGACTACAATATCCCAAAGGAGTATCAAGAAAAAGGAGAGAGTTCTATGGAGCGGGATACCATCTGCTGCTTCACCGGGCACCGGCCCGACAAGCTGCCCTGGGGCGTCCGGGAGGACGACCCCCGGTGCCTGGCGCTGAAGAACCGGCTGGACCAGGCCCTGGAGCGGGCGGTGCAGGAGGGCTGCCGGCACTTCATCTGCGGCATGGCCCGGGGCTGCGATTTGTACTTTGCCGAAGGGGTGCTGGCCCTGCGGGAGCGCCGGACGGAGGTGCGGCTGGAGTGTGCCCGCCCCTGTCAGACCCAGGCGGACAGATGGCCCGAGGCCGAGCGCCGCCGGTACCAGAGCATTCTGGATCGGTGCGACTTCGAGACACTGGTGCAGCACAACTATGACCGGGGGTGCATGATGCGCCGGAACCGGTATATGGTGGACCGCTCCGCCCGGATTATCGCGGTGTACAACGGGATTCCCAAAGGAGGCACCGCCCAGACCCTGCTGTACGCCCTGGGGAAGGGGCTGAAGACGGATATCCTGGAGCTGTAGAGGAGGTTTTTATGTCTGTTTTGATGCACATCTGCTGCGCGCCCTGCGCCAACCGGCCCATCGCCGCCCTGCGGGAGGAGGGCCTGGGGGTCACAGGCTTCTGGTTCAACCCCAACATCCACCCCTACACCGAGTATCAGGCCCGGAAGCACACCCTGGAGGACTACGCCAAAGAGATCAGGATGAAGCTGGTCATCGGCGGGCGGTATGACCTGCGCTCCTTTGTCACCCGCGTGGCTGGAGACATCGACGGCCGGTGCGCCTACTGCTACCGGGTGCGCATGGAGGAAACCGCCAAATATGCCGCCGAGCACGGTTATGACAGCTTTACCACCTCCCTGCTTATCTCCCCCTACCAGAAGCATGAGGCTATCGCCGCTGTGGCCCGGGCCATGGGAGAGCGGTACGGCGTGGCTTTCCTCTACCGGGACTTTCGTCCCCTCTTCCAGGAGGGACAGGCCTTCGCCCGGGCGCACGGCATGTATATGCAGAAGTACTGCGGCTGTATCTTCAGTGAGGAGGAGCGGTATACCGCCCGGAAACGAGCCAAGGCCTCGCCGGGGGTGCGTTCCTTTTTGACAGACGAAAGCGGAGACGCACTGTAATGCGTCTCCGCTTTTTTCTTATACCAGCACGTCGCCGGTGGGGCCGTCGGCGGCCACCTCCAGTTCCATGGGAATGGGGTCCAGGAACAGGCCGTTGTCCGGCGTCTCCTCTGCGGGGGGCTCGGCGGACCGGTCGGTCACCAGGTTGCCCTCGTCGTCGATGCGGTCGGCGTGGCAGTACTGGGCCAGGCCGGAGCCGGCGGGGATAAGCTTGCCGATGATGACGTTCTCCTTCAGACCCAGCAGGTGGTCCACCTTGCCCTTGATGGCGGCCTCGGTGAGGACCTTGGTGGTCTCCTGGAAGGAGGCGGCGGACATCCAGGAGTCGGTAGCCAGAGAGGCCTTGGTGATGCCCATGAGCACCCGGGTGCAGGTGGGCAGACGCAGGTCGGCTCCCTCCGGGTTGGTCTCTCCCCGGTCAATGCGGGCCTGGATAGCCTCCTCGGCCTCCATAAACTCCACAATGTCGATGGTGGAGCCGGACAGCAGGTCGGAATCCCCCGGGTCCTCCACCTGGACCTTCCGCATCATCTGGCGAACGATGACCTCGATGTGCTTGTCGTTGGTGTCCACGCCCTGCTGGCGGTACACCTTCTGCACCTCGCGGATCAGGTAGTTGTAGCAGTCCGACTCCCCCCGGATGCGCAGCACGTCCTTGGGGTACAGCGCGCCGTCGGTAAGGACCTGGCCCTTCTCCACCCGGTCCCCGGCCTTTACATGGATGCCGGCGGAGTAGGGCAGGGCGTAAGACACGCTCTGGCCGTCGTCGGCGGTGATGGTCACGCTGCACATCACGTTGCGCTTGGTCTCCTCAATGGAGACGGTGCCGGTGAGCTCGGACATCTGGGCCACTTTCTTGGGCTTGCGGGCCTCGAACAGCTCCTCCACGCGGGGCAGACCCTGGGTGATGTCCCCGCCGGCCACGCCGCCGGTGTGGAAGGTACGCATGGTCAGCTGGGTACCCGGCTCGCCAATGGACTGGGCGGCGATGATGCCCACCGCCTCGCCGGCGCCCACGGGCTCGCCAATGGCCAGGTTGATGCCGTAGCACCGGGAGCAGACCCCGCTGTGGGCCCGGCAGGTGAGGACCGAGCGGATGCGCACGGACTGGATGCCGTGGCGTTCCAGCACCCTGGCGTCGTCCTTGCGGAGCATGGTGTCCCGGGTGAAGAGGACCTCTCCCGTGTCGGGGGCCACGATATCCTGGGCCGGATAGCGGCCGTGGAGGCGCTCGGCAAAGGTCTCGATGACTTGGCCGTGCTCCTCAATCTCGTGGATTTCAATGCCGCCCGTGGTGCCGCAGTCCTCCTCCCGGATGATGACCTCCTGGGACACGTCCACCAGACGGCGGGTCAGATAGCCCGAGTCGGCGGTGCGCAGGGCGGTGTCGGCCATGCCCTTTCGGGCGCCTCGGGAGGAGATGAAGTACTCCAGCACGGACAGGCCCTCGCGGAAGTTGGCCTTGATGGGG
>JAAWAD010000001.1 GCA_022791995.1 Lawsonibacter sp. | reverse complement strand
GCGGTTCGGGGACCTGGTGGGGGGCCGGCGCACCAACGACCACCGGATGAGCAAATCCTTCGTCCGGCCCACCCTCACCGCCGCCGTGCCGGGGGACCTGTCCCTGGCCCTGCCCAAGCGCCAGCTGGACGATATCATCGAAATGATCTACGCCCTGGACAAGCTGGCCCCGGGCACCGCCAACTACGACACCCTGCTCTATGGGGCTGAGGTGAAGTTCTACTCTGCCCGCCTCCAGCTGTCGCCAGAGCTGGAGACCGCCCTCCCAGGCCTCTTTGCCGCCGGAGACGGAGCGGGAGTGACCCGGGGACTGGCCCAGGCCGGAGCCTCCGGGGTCCAGGCCGCCCGGGCCATCGCCAGCCGGGAGGAAGCCGGATGAATTGGCGGCGGACCCTGGCAATTCTGGCGTCCATCGCCTTCTGCCCCACCGTCTTTCTGGCCCTGTGGGCCGCCGTGCTGTATACCCCCCTGGACCAGCGGGGGGCCATTGTGGGCTTCCCCCTGGTGATGGTGGGCTACTTCCTTCTGGCTGGGGGCCTCTTCCGCCGAAGGCTGGGGCTGAACCAGGGGCTTCTGTGCCTGTACATGCTCCTTATCGGCTACCCTTTGAGTTGGGCAGCCCTGCTCCTCTGCTTCCCCGTGCTGCTCCAGAACCTGTTTATCCTGATTCTGCTCCTCCTGGTCAGCGCAGTCATGATTCCCCTGTGGCTGGCGGCGTGGCTGGGCATCTGGATCGTGGACCTGCGGCGCAGCCCGGAGACCCGGGAGCGGACCAGACAATTCGGGAAAACCCTTTTGGGGGGCCTGGGTTGCATGGCGGTATTTCTGCCGGTTCTTCTGATTGCCCTGAGCCTGAAAAACTGGCTGGCAATCAAGCCGCCGGAGGCCTACGCGGATCAGGGGGTCTACCCCTTTACGGCTGTGGAGTATGAGCTGATCTGGGAACAGCGCACCAGACACAGCGGGCTTCACCGCCATATCAGCAGCTACTCGGTTCCGATTTTCCGTGTCACCTACAAGACGGAAGACGGCCTCTGGCAGTGGCAGGATGACAAGGGCACCCAGGACATTGGCAAGCGGGCCGTCCAAGAGAGGGAGACGGTAGAGCGCCGGGTTCTGGCTTTGGTGGAGGAGGAGGGCTACATCACCATCGACGCGGCGAAAACCGTCCAGGGCTATGTGGATGGACAGAAGCAGTCCTGCGCGCTCCTGACAGGCGGCTGCCTGGCGGTTCTGGGGGCGGAGGGGGCGGCCTGGCTTCTGTGGCGAAGACGGACAAATGCCGCCCCATAACATCCAATTATTGGATATCCGCTTTTGACACACCTTTATGCACATTTTTCCCGCCGTGGGGGCCGTTATGTCCGGCGGCGCTTTCCGCTGGGGCACGGGGGTTTTCCACATTTTCCACAGGGTTTTCCACATTCGGTTATGTCAACTCCACACGCGTCTTCCGTGAATACTCTGTTTCCATAACACCTGTCAAGGGTAAATAATCGCCAAAAAGCTGTCGGCCTGCTTTTCTGCCGGGCCGGTAGGGAGGGAGGAACGCCTATGTCTGCACAAGGGGACACCATCGCTGCCATTTCCACGCCGTCGGGCCCGGGGGCCATTGGGATTCTCCGCCTGTCTGGGCCCCGGGCGGTGGAGATTGCGGAGGCATGCTTCCGGCCTCTGGGCGCCAAAGGGCTGCGGGAGCGCCCGCCCCGGACGCTGGTGTATGGCAGCCTGCTGGACCAGCGGGGGGAGGCCATCGACCAGGTGCTGTGTACCTACAGCCTGGGTCCGGCCAGCTACACCGGAGAGGACACGGCGGAGCTCCACTGCCATGGCGCGCCCATGGTGCTCTCCCTGGGGCTGGAGGCCCTCTTTGCCGCTGGGGCCCGGCAGGCCCGGGCGGGGGAGTTTACGCAGAGGGCCTTTCTCAACGGCCGGCTGGATTTGGCCCAGGCGGAGGCGGTGGGGGACCTGCTGGAGGCCCGCAGCCGGGAGGGCGTCCGGCACGCCGCCAGCCAGCTGGCCGGGGCCCTGTCCCGGAAAATCGGGGGGATTTACGCCGCTCTGGTGGACGTGATGGCCCACTTCCACGCCGTGCTGGACTACCCGGACGAGGATATCGACCCCTTCCGCCTGGAGCAGCTGGACGAGGCCCTGTCCGACCAGGAGGGGGAGCTGAACACGCTGCTGGCCTCCTGCGCCCGGGGGAAACTGCTGCGGGACGGGGTCTCGTGCGCCATTGTGGGCCGCCCCAACGCGGGCAAGTCCTCTCTGCTCAACGCCATGGTGGGCTGGGAGCGGGCCATTGTGACGGAAATCCCCGGCACCACCCGGGATACCGTGGAGGAGCAGTGCGAGCTGGGGGGCGTGCCCCTGCGGCTGATTGACACCGCCGGCCTGCGGGAGACCGGCGACCCGGTGGAGCGGCTGGGGGTGGAGCGCGCCAGAAAGGCCATGGAAGAGGCGGAGCTGATTCTGGTGCTGATCGACGCCTCCCGGCCCGCCCTGGAGGAGGACTTTGCCCTGCTCCGTGAAGCGGCGGCCCTGGCCCCTGCCATCCTGGTGTGGACCAAGGGGGACCTGCCCGCCGCGCCGCGCCCTGTGCGCAGCTTTGAGGAGATCGGATGCTCCGCGGTAACGGTGAGCGCAAAGACCCAGGATTTGGACGAGCTGTGCAATGAAATCTCCTGCGCCTTTCCCCAGGATCTGTACTGGAGTTATGGCCAGATTCTCACCAACGCCCGCCAAGAGGAGGCCGCCTCCCGGGCGCGGGAGGCCATCCGCCGGGCCCGGGGGGCCCTTCAGGCGGGCATGACCCCCGACGCCCTTCTGACCGATGTGGAGGAGGCTCTGTCCGCCCTGGGGGAGCTCACCGGACAGTCCGTCCGGGAGGACATTACAGCGCGGATCTTCGCAAAATTCTGCGTGGGGAAATAGAACGAGAGGGCGGCCTCGCCGGCCGGGTGTTCCTTTCTTGAAAGAAAGGAACCGAAAGAACGTTCTGCTTTGCAGATATGTGCAGGGGCGGGTATTGCCCGCCCGCACAGAAACAACCACGATGGAACTGAAAAATAGGGGCCGCCATCCCTGGCGGCCCTTTCCCCTTTATTGATAGAAATACCGGGGACCCTCCGGGGTATCAATTCGCCCCAGGCGCACGCCGAAGACCTGCGCAAGTGTGCCGCTGGAGAAGACCGCCTCCGGGGTGTCCAGATAGACCAGCCCGCCCCGGTCCAGCAGAGCCAGCCGGTCCGCCGTCCGCAGAGCCAGGCACAGGTCGTGGAGAACCAGAACCACCGCCTTCCCCTGCCCGGCCAGCCAGCGGGCGGTTTCCATCACCTCCAGCTGGTGGCGGGGGTCCAGATAGGTGGTAGGCTCGTCCAGGAAAACGGTCTGGGTGTCCTGGGCCAGAACCATGGCCAGATAGACCTTTTGCCGCTGGCCCCCAGACAGTTGGGGCATGGGCCGGGGGGCCAGCTCCGCGCCGTCCACCCGGGCCAGAGCCTGCCGGGCGATTTCCCGGTCCCGAGGGCTGTAGCGGCGGGGGTAAGACAGATAGGGAAACCGGCCATGGAGCACCATCCGCCCGGCGGTGATGTTGGGCACCTGCCGGGATTGGGCCAGATAGGCCGCCCGCTGGGCCAGCTTTCGGGGGGGCAGGGTTTCTGCCGGCACGCCGTCGTAGAGAATCTCGCCCCCCAGCCTGGGCTGAAGGCACAGGGCGGTGCGGATCAGCGTACTTTTCCCGCAGCCGTTGGGCCCCGCCAACACCAGGATTTCCCCCGGCGGAAAGGAGAGGGTCACGTCAGACAGCACGGGCCGTCCGGGGTAGCCCGCTGTCAGATGGTTCAGTGCGATCATACCCGCCGCCCTCCTCTCTGCTTTAGCAGCAGCCAGAGGAAGAAGGGCCCTCCCGTCAGGGAGAGGACCACCCCCACTGGCAGCTCATAGGGGGCGAAGAGGAGCCGAGAGAGCAGGTCACACAGGGTAACCAGATTGGCGCCCCCCAGGGCGGAGGCGGCCAGACGGGGCCGGCTCTCCTCCCCGATGAGCCGGCGCAGGATGTGGGGGACGATGAGGCCCACGAAGCCCAGTAGCCCTGCGAAGCTGACCGCTGCTCCCGCCAGCATGGCCGCCACTCCCAGCAGGAGCAGACGGAAGCCCTTGGCGGGCAGGCCCAGACTCTGGGCCGTGTCAGCGCCCAGGGTGAGCAGGTCCAGCTCGTTGGACAGGGACAGGGCGGCCAGCAGTCCTAACGCCGCCACCGCCAGAGCGGGGCGCACCTGGTCCATGGTCAGGTTGGCAAAGCCGCCGATGCGGAAGTCGGAATAGCCGTTCAGGGCGTCGGGGACAAAGGTGATAACCGCGTCAATGCCGGCGCTGAACATGCCGGAGATGGCCACCCCCGCCAGCACCAGGGTGATGCGGGCAGCGCCGGCCCGCTCCGCGATGGCCAGCACCAGCAGCACCCCGGCCATGGCCCCCAGAAAGGCCATCCAGGGGGTCAGGGCCGCGGCGGAGGGGGCAATGGCGCAGCTGACGGCCACCAGCAGCCCCGCCCCGGCGTTGACCCCGATGATGTTTGGGGCGGCCAGGGGGTTGGCCAGCACCCCCTGAATGATGGCCCCGGACACCGCCAGACACATCCCCGCGGTGAGGCAGCCCAGGGTCCGGGGCAGACGGACGTGGAGAACAATGGCTGCCGCAGAGCCCTTCAGACGCCCGAACAGGGCGGCCAGTACCTCTGCCGGGGCCAGGGCCACCGGTCCCAGGCACAGACTGCACAGGGCAGACAGAAGGGCTAGGGCCAGCAGGCCGGCCAGCAGCCGCCCCCGTCCAGGGCTATGGGGCGGGGTACAGGATGTCCGCAAGTGCTTCATAGGCCTCCCCCCAGTGCCCGTTGGGCTTTAAATTATACAGGCGCTTGTCCAGGATATGGAACCGCCCCTCCTGCACCGCCGTCAGGCTCTGCCAGGCGGGGTTGGACAGCAGGCTCTCCCGCAGGACCTCCTCCGCCGCGGCGGAGTCCGCCCCCTGGAGGACGGCGAAAATGAAATCCGGGTCCTCCGCCAGGATGACCTCCAGGCTCAGGTTTTCCAACAGTCCGGTCTGGCTGTCTGCAATGTTGACACAGCCCAGGTCGGCCAGCATCTCTCCCAGCACGCTGTTCTCGCTGTTTTTCACCTTGCAGCTGGAGCCGGAGGCCCGGATATAGAGCACCCGGGGGGCGGAGCCATCGATTTTGGCTTTGGCCGCTTCGATCTGAGCCAGGACCTCCACACCGTAGCGCTGGAAGTTGTCCGGCTGTCCGGTGAGGTCGGTGCAGACGGCCAGCAGCTCCAGGTAGTCCTGGAAGCCGGTCACCTGGAAGTAGGCCACTGGAATACCCAGCTCCTCAAAGGTGTCCAGCAGAGCCACGTCCGCCTTGGTGTTCAGGCTGGCAAGGACAAAGTCGGGCTCCGCCGCCAGCAGCAGCTCCAGGTTGGGCTCGGCCACGCTGCCCAGGTTGACCACGTCCTCTCCCAGGTCCAGGCCCAGGCTGGTCCAGGCGTCTCCGGCGGAGGCCACAAGGGTGTCCTCCCCTCCGGCCAGCAGCCACACGTCGGTGAAGCTGCCGATGAGGCAGGCCACCCGCTGGGGGGGCTGGACAGAAAAACTCTGCTCCAGGTGGTCCACCACAAGGATGCTGCCCTCCGGCGGGGCGGGGATGGAGGCGTCGGGGCCCTGGGAGCCGGATACGGCCGGGGGCTGGGGGGTGGAGACGGCGGGCTCCGCCGGACCGCTGCAGGCGGACAACAGCAGACACAGGGCCAGAATGGCCCCCATAAGATGGTGACAGCGGTACATTCGTCGCTCCTTTCCGGCACAGGGCCTCTCGCGGTCTGTCGGGCAGCGTTCCGTTTTGCGTGAAAATGGGCCTGCCGCAGGACTTCCTCCTGTTGCAGGCCCATTCAAGGAACTTAATAAAACTTCTTGCGATTCTTGCGGGCAGCCTCGGACTTTTTGCGGCGCTTGACGCTGGGACTCTCATAGTGCTCGCGTTTCCGAACCTCGGCCAGAACGCCAGACTTGGCGCAGCTGCGTTTGAAGCGCTTCAGGGCACTCTCCAGAGATTCGTTCTCTCTCACATGAACTTCCGACATTTATATTTCCCTCCCTCCGGCGCGGCGGACTTCCCCGCTCGCGTAAGGGCCATTTTTATGGCTTTAACAGTATCATTATATTTCTTTTTAGCTCGTCTGTCAAGAGAAGATTTGTAAACAGCCTGTGAATGTTTCAGGAAAGGGGACTCAGGAAGACTCAACTTGACAAAACGTCATTGCTGTGGTAGAGTAAGAACAAAGGGACGCTGTCCACAAGACGGTTCAGCCCGAGGCTTGGATTTTCAAACGAAAACCGTCACCGTTGCGGGGTGGCGGTTTTCAGCGTTTTATACGTATTGTCACGGTCAAACCGAAAACATGAAATGTCACCGTAACCGGCATACGCACACCCCCTTTCGGGTGGTGTAGCTGGACCGCCTCGCCTTTTTTGGACAGCGCCTGTATAAAAATGTACCATAGCTTGACAATGATGTCAAGAGAAGTCCGCTCCCTTTGAATGGGAGCGGACTATTTAATATACTGTGACCGAGAAGTTTTCATCGCCCTGGTTATGCAGGCCGATGACAGTCCCGCTCTCCACATTCACATAGAAGTCGTGGACACGAATCACACCGTCGTGTACATTATACAGAAATTCGCCGTTCCGGCTGGATGGGTCAATCCGGTTGTACTGCACGCTCACCAGGGGCTCTCCCTGTACGTTGTACACCGTGAGGGAGCCGCTGGTCACCGCAGTGATATAGGCACCGTCGCTGCTGATGTCCACGTAGCTGTAGCCTGGGATGGGGTCGAACAGGATGGTCCCGTTTTCGTCCACGGCGGTGACATAGTAGAGGCCATCCGCCCCCTGGACAAGGACGGCGGCATATCCGTTGCACATGGAGGTGCAGCTGTACCAGTGCTTTCCCCGGTATTCAGGAAGGTCCACAACAGCCTCGCCCTGGAAGTTGTAGAACGCCCCTGTGCGGAGGATGAAGCCATCGGAATACTCCACGGTGTCCTGCTGCTGGTCAAAGGGGACGAACATCAGCCCGTCGGAGAAGTCCGGCTCCCGCAGGGCGTAGTTTGTCCAGGAGTTGCTTACCACGGGGGTAATGGTTCCGTCGGTCCCCATGGTGCAGATGGGAGAGAGGTTTTGCAGGGACTCTGTGTCGTAGATGTAGCACCAGACCATGGCGGTCCCGTCCTCAAAGGGGGTGAGAAACTCCTGAATATAATTGGAGTTGTCCAAGCCGCTTGTATAGATGACCTGCTGGGTGTCCAGGTTCAAAAGGACGTAACATCCCTTGAAATTCAGCTTGAAGATGTGGTCTCCCATATATTCACAGGAGATATATTCGCTGTTCACCCCGACTCCATCGAAGCGGAGCTCCTCTGGAACGTAGTTTTCCAAATAGAAGAGATAGTTTTCGTAGGCATCAAGCTGGCGGTAATACTCTGTATATCCCCAATAGTCATAATTGGGGTCCGGTGGGTCGCCAGCGGGCGGCTCAACTGGAGTGCGAAGCTCCAGCGGCAGGGACTTGGTGTAGACCTGGAAAGGCACAATGATTTTTCCGGTCTGGTCGATGGCCCCGATGGCCCACTCATCGGTGTCAAAGCTGATGTTGTGCTCCGCAGCCAGGAAGAGCCCACCGCCGTGGCCCAGGATCAGATGATCCTCGGAATCGTATTCCATGGTGAAGGTGACATTGCCCTGGGCGTCCAGGATCTGATAGCTTTTTCCATCGTTTCCGTTGAACACACAGTAGGCCATCCCGTCCCGGAATTCACTTTTTTCCCCTAGAACATAGCTCTCGCTGGTGAGTTCAGACTCCCACAGGACATTCCCCTGGGTGTCAATCAGGGCCGCCCGGTTAGTTCCCTGGAAGCCGCCGTGCTCCATTGCGTAGAGGAGCTTGTCCATGTCGCTTCCCATTGCCGCGTCGGCCGCGTCCAGGGTGGCATCCACGCTGCCCTTCTTCCGATGGGACTCCTGGAACTGCACCCAGGCCCTGCCCTCGGAAAAGTCGGTAGTCTCCTTCAGCCACAGGTTGGAGCCGATTGTGCTGCCGTCCTGGGAGGAGGCCGGGCTGGCCTCCCCCGAAGAGTGATCGCTCACTGTGCCGCTCCCGCCGGAAGAGGCCGGGATGCAGTCCTCCTGCCCGGAGGAGCAGGCGGTCAGGCTGAGGGCAAGCAGCAGGGCGGTGGCCAGCGGGGCAGCTTTTTTGAAGACATTGGTTTCAAGCGGTGCAAGCATCATCTGTTTTCTCCCTCTCTCAGTGGATTTATGCCTGGGGCTTGAAGATCAGGCTGACCAGCTTGCCTTTGACCACGATGGACTTGACCAGAGTCATCCCCTCGGCCAGCTTGGCAATCTTGGGCTCGGCCAGGGCGGCGGCCACGACGTCCTCGTCGGAGGCGTCCGCGGGCACCACGATGTTGGCCTTCACCTTGCCGCTGACCTGGACAGCCATCTGGACGGTGGCGGCCACGGTTTTGCTCTCGTCGTACTCCGGCCAGCTCTGGAGGCAAACCTGCCCGCCGTAGCCGTTCATCTCCCACAGCTCCTCGCACAGATGGGGGGCGAAGGGGGAGAGCATGAGCAGCAGCTGCTTGTAGTCGCCCCGGGTGGCCCCCTTGGCGTAAAAGTCGTTGACCAGGGACATGAGGGCGGCGATGGCGGTATTGAACT
>JAAWAD010000016.1 GCA_022791995.1 Lawsonibacter sp. | reverse complement strand
TGAAAAATAGAAAACGGAGGGTGTGTTAAAGTCGCCCATTTTTAAGGACACGGCGGTATCCGGGAGGTATTGTCATGTCCTTGTTAAGTGTTGCTACAGTCATCAACAATATCCTGCTGGTGAAATATGGGGCGGCTGCCTATGGCGCAGACATTCCTCTGGCGGCGTTTGTGGTCATTATGAAGCTGTTCCAGATCGTCCTGAATATTGCAATCGGTATCGCTGCCGGTGCGCAGCCGATTGTAGGCTATAATTATGGGGCGAAAAAATTTAGCCGGGTACGGGAACTACTGGGGCTGATTGTCAAATGGACATCCATTGTCTGTCTGGTCTGCACCGTTTTGTTTGAGTCGGTTCCGCTGTTCTTTATTCAGATGTTCGGCGCAGATGGGGAGCTGTATACACAATTTGCAGTGCAGTGTCTGCGGATCTACTCGTCTCTCATCCTGTTTACCTGCGTCCAGGCGGGAGTTGTATCTCAGCACCAGCACTGTCCAGCAGGCAGTTATTGCTCAGGCGAAAGCCATCAACATGATTGCAGATATGGGGTCCTGTGTCATTGTGGGCCAGGCAGCGGACTATGTGCTGCGGAACCGGGAGAATCTGGTTCGGATTTTTATCCACGCGCCTAAGTCTTACCGGTACAAAAGGTTATGGAGATGTACGGCGATACAGAGCAGAAAGGTAAAAAAAGCATTGCCCGTTCCGATACAGCCAGAGGCTCCTATTACAGAAGCGTTTCCGGCCATAAGTGGGGAGATGCCCGTCAATATGAGCTGAATGTAAACAGCTCTATTGGGATGGAGAAAACTGCGGAACTGATCTGCGCATACATTTCCTTGGATGGGCCCAGTTTACGTGCAAAGGGTAAAGAGGGCGGGAAAGAAAACAGTAAAGATTTGGGAAAGCTTTCAAACCGGCCGTGCTTGGGTGACCGGCCCCTACGGGTTCAGCTTAAAGCCAATGCCCCACACCGATTCAATGTGGTCCTTGCCGGTGATGTCCCTCAGCTTTTTCCGCAGATTGCTCACATGGATTTTCAGGGAGCTTTCTGTGCAGTCGGGGGGTATCGGCGCTGATGCGCTCCAGAATCACCGATTTGGCAATGGCCTGACCGGGATTTTGGAGGAAGAGCTTGAAAATAGCGTACTCTGTCTTAGTAAGGTGAACAGGCGTTCCCTCTGCTGTAGCTGTATGGGAGGCGGGATCCAAGCGCAGAACTCCAGCCTCCAGAACGGAGGGGAGCTCCGCGGCGGAGCTCTCCCGCAGGCGGACAGCAATACGGGCCAGAAGCTCCCGGCTGTCAAAGGGCTTGGTTACATAGTCCGCCGCCCCGTGTAGGAGCAGATTTGCCTTGTCCTCCACGCTCATTTTGGCGCTGACCACAACAACTGGGATGCGGCCGATGCGGGACAGGACCTCTTCTCCGGTCAGGCCAGGCAGCATCAGGTCCAGAAGGACCAGATCGGGCCGTATTCGCTCCAGCAGAAGCAGCGCCTCTGTCCAGGAGTAGGCCAGCAGGACGGCGTATCCCTCCCGCTGGAGCAGCTCCTCTAAAAAATTGCCGATGTGGATGTCGTCGTCAACAACTGCGATGGTTTTCATTCCGGGCCTCCCGATGTTTTTTCCTATTGTACTCCAATTTCTCCAATGGAACAAAAATGAAATCCTGCCTTCTCGATTGGACAGAAACGTCCTTCCGACTGTCGGAACTCCCTCCTGGAGGGAGTTTTTAGGAGGTTTTCAACACATGGATCCTTGTATTTTTCCCCGAAATATCGTATGATAAGGAAAAACAGACCGAAGCCCAACCACCCGCCGTTTCGGCGGCACAATCTTGAGACAGAGGAGGAAATCCAATGGAAGAAATGCAAATGAGGAAGGTTACAGTCAGCGGCAAGCAATACGTCTACCCCCATGGGACACCCTATCGCACCATAGCGGCAGATTTCCAGGAGCAGTTTTCCCATGATATTCTGCTGGTCAACCGGGACGGGAAGCTCTGCGAGCTCCACAAGGTGCTGGACCGGGACTGCACGCTGAAGCTGCTGACCGCCCAGGACAAGCCAGGATTCCAGACCTATGAGCGCAGCGTGGTTTTTCTGATGCTGAAGGCCTTCTACGATGTGGTGGGCCGGGAGAATGTGGAGCGAATCTCCGTGGAATACTCCCTCAGCAGCGCCCTCTTCCTTCTGGCCCAGGGCAATTTCACCTTGAACCAGGCCCTGCTGGAGCGGGTGGAGGCCCGTATGCGGGAGCTGTCCGCCGTGGCAAAGCCCATTGAGAAGCGGTCCCTCAACACCGACGATGCTGTGGAGCTGTTCCGTCAGGCCCGGATGTTCCATAAGGCGCAGCTTCTCAGCTTCCGAATCAACTCCCATGTCAATGTCTACTCGCTGGATGGCTTTGTGGACTACTTCTACGGGTACATGGTCCCGGACACTGGTTACATCCGGTGCTTTGGCTTGGAGCTGTTTGAAAACGGCTTTGTCCTGCGTCTTCCCACCCAGAAGGACCCGAGCCAACTGAGGAACTTCCGGCCCTCCCAAAAGGTCTTTCAGGAGCTCTATGCGTCCACTCTGCGCTCCCAGGCGCTGCACGCCTCCAATGTAGCAGAGCTGAATACCACGATCTCTCAGGGGGGCGCGACTCCGCTTATCCTGGCTCACGAGGCCATGATGGAAAAGAAAATCGGCGACATCGCCGCCGAAATTGTTGCCCGGAAGGGGGTTCGCTTTGTCATGATTGCAGGGCCTTCCTCCTCTGGCAAGACCACCTTCTCCCATCGGCTGTCCACCCAACTGCAGGCCTGCGGCCTGCGGCCCCACGCCGTTGCCACAGATAACTACTTCCGAAATCGGGAGGACACCCCCCGGGACGAGAATGGCAACTATGACTTCGAGGGTCTGGGAGCCATGGATGTGGAGCAGTTTAACGAGGACATGAGCCGGCTGCTGCGGGGAGAGACAGTGGAGATCCCCTCCTTCAACTTCAAGAAGGGGGCCCGGGAGTACAACGGCAACTTCCTCACCCTGGGGGAGGGGGACGTGCTGGTGATCGAGGGCATCCACTGTCTGAACGAGCAGTTTACCTATTCCCTGCCCAAGGAGAGCAAGTACAGGATCTATATCAGCTGCCTGACAACGCTGAATATTGACGACCACAACCGTATCCCCACCACCGACGCCCGTCTGCTGCGGCGTATCGAGCGGGACGCCCGAACCCGGGGCTACAGCGCTCAGGCGACAATCAAGATGTGGCCCTCTGTCCGGCGGGGGGAGGAGAACAATATCTTCCCCTTCCAGGACAGTGCGGACGTGATTTTCAATTCGGCGCTGATTTATGAGACCGCCCTGCTGAAGCCCTACATACAGCCCCTGCTCTTCGGCGTCCCCCGGGACTGCGAGGAGTACATCGAGGCCAAGCGCCTGCTGAAATTTTTGAACTACTTCCTGCCCATCCCCGCAGAGGACGTGCCAAAGACCTCTCTCATGCGGGAGTTTATCGGCGGGGGCTGCTACCACGTTTGACGGAGCCGGCCCTCCTTTGCGGAAAGCGGCGGGCTGCTGTGGAAGATTTGCGGAAAATCGGGTATGCTATGTGCATCAAGACAAGGAGGCCGTGAAAATGTCTGCTGTTTCGATTAACAAAAACAATTTTTCCCAGCAGGTTATGCACTCGGACAGACCTGTTTTGCTGGACTTCTGGGCGCCCTGGTGCAGCCACTGCCGCACGGTGGCCCCCATCCTGGAGGAGATTGCGGCGGAGCGGGCTGACGTCAAGGTTGGCAAGGTCAATGTGACGGAGGAGCCAGAGCTGGCCAGCCAGTTCGGCGTAACGAGCATCCCCGCCCTGGTGGTGATGAGGGAGGGCAGAGTGGTGAAGCAGGCGGTAGGTGCAAGACCGAAGGAGCGGATCCTGGAAATGCTGTAAGGAAGTGCCAGCCCCCGTTGCTGGCCGGCACATTCGGTTCGGAATCCGGGGGGTCAGTCCGGGAGCATCAGGAGAAAGCTGACGGTTAGCAGTCCGCATGACGCCCAGATGGACAAAAGGCCCCAATACGGGATCACCGCACCGCCAATTCCAGCCCCCAGGGCAAAGAGCAGAATAATCGAAAAATACGTGCCGGCCTGACGCAGCACCAGAGGCTCCCTTTCCCGGAAGAAAACGCAGAGCAGATCGATTCCGCTGCGCAGATTGCCAATGCACATGGTGCTTGCGAAGGCCTGGCCGTTGACCTTTCGGAATGTCTGCACCTGCATAGCGCAGGAAAACGAGACGATGGAATTTGCCAGCACGTTTTGTTCTGGCGGCAGGAGACCGGAGAGAAACAACAGAAGAATCTCCAGCAATATGACGCGCTGCCGCCAATGCAGGCGTCCCCTCTCCCGATAGTGTCCCCATATAAGCTCTGCTACGGCGACACCCAGGGAAAAAAACACCAGCGGAACCAGATAGCGAAGGAGGCCCTCCCAATTTCCGCTTACCGCGTTTGCGCTGAGCAGGACCACATTTCCGGTCTGTGCATTGGCGAACACGTGCTCTCTGGCCAGGTAGGTATATGCGTCCTGGAAGCCCCCGGAAATGGAGAGGAGGGCTACGGTGGGAAAGGCCTCGGACATTTGTCCGGGCCGATGGTCACCGGCGGAGATACAAGACATTTCGATCACCTTCTGTTTACGGTACAGCTGTCCTCCCAAACAGCGCCCCTCCCATTATGAGAGGTTTTCCTGGGCGTATTTTGCCAGCTCCTCCCGGAAATCCGGGTGGGCTACAGAGATCATGGCTTGGGCACGCTCCCGCCGGGACAGCCCGGACAGCTTTACGACGCCATACTCCGTTGCCACATACTGAAGCATGGTCCGGGGGGCGGAGACTGTGCTGCCCCCCGGGATGAAGGGCAGAATATTGGACTTTCGCACCCCGTCCTTGGTGACACGGGAAGCGTTGATGCAGACAAAGCCCTTTCCGCCGGGAGAACGGAAGGCCCCCTCCAAAAAGTCCAGCTGCCCGCCGATGCCGGACAGCTGCCGGGCCCCGATGGACTCGCCGTTCTCCTGCCCCATCAGGTCCAGCTGTACGCCGCCGTTGATGCTGATAAAATGTTTCATTTCTGCCATCCGGTAGGGGTTGTGGATGTAATCCAGGTCTCCGGGGTGGAACCGCTCTGGCTCTGCATCCAGCCAGTCGTACAGCTCCTGAGAGCCCATGGCCAGATTCCAGGCGGAAAGCCCTGTGTCCAGCTCCTTTCTGGCGTTGGTCAGCTTTCCTGCCTGATGCAGCGCCATAAAGGCGTCGCTGATTGTCCCGGTATGGCAGCCGATATCCTTTAAATCGGATTGGGCGATCATATTGGCCACTGTGAAGGGTACGCCACCCACACCCAGCGAGAGCACGGCTCCATCGGGGATTTCAGCCACGACCAGACGGGCGATCTGCCGGTCGATTTCAGATGCCTCCCGATAGCTGCGCACCGCCAAAGGCTCGTGCTCTCCCTCCACAATATAGTCTGCCTCAGACAAATGGACCCGGTGGGAGCCGTCCACCCCCTGGAGCCGGGGCAGATGCTCGTTGATCTCAAACACCACCGTTCGGGCCTGCTGGAAGATGACGCGCCAGGCGTAGTTGCTGATGCCAAGTCCGCAGAAGCCCTTCTCATCGGGCCTTGAGACCGGTACGAAGGCGACGTCCACCCGGATGTGCTCCCGATACAGTATGGGCAGAGAGCGCAGCATAACTGGCACGAACTGCACCAGCCCCCGGCTTTGCAGCTTGCGCTCATAGTCGCCGATATGCCAGCTGAAATAGGTAAAGGTGTTTTGCTCCGGGTCGCATTCGACTGCCTCGATACGGGGGCGGATGACCAGACCGCCCCGGATTTTGACGTCTTTCAGCTCATCCCGCCGCTTAGCCAGCGCCCGATCCATCAGATCTGGAAAGCCCGCTCCAAAGCCGTAGTCCACCCAGTCGCCAGAGCGCACAGCGCTGGCAGCCTCCTCTGGCGTGACAAGCTTGCCGCTGTATTTCTGTCGCATCGAAAATCCTCCTATGCTGTAATAAGTTCGACCCTTAGCATATACCAACAGCTCCCCGCCGTCAAGAGCCGGTAGGGAGCTGTTGGTGTTTGTCTGGAGCCCTATGTCTCAGACTCCCATGAAATATTTGCCCGCACAGGGGGAGAAAAACGAGGGTCCCAATTCTTTTTCGTGTTCCGCCCCCGTCAGGGGGAGGGAATCACAAGGGCATTTTCGGTGTGAGGAACACAAAAGCGAATTGGGAGAAACGAGGTGCCCCTTACCGGTTACAGAATGTCGATGTGTTCGCCGTTCAGAGCCTTGTTCATACTGCGCACAGCGCAGAATTTGCCGCACATGGAGCAGGAGTCGTCGTGCTCTGGGGAGCGGTCCGCCCGGATGGCCCTGGCGGTTTCCGGGTCCAGCGCGCAGGCCCACTGCGCCTCCCAGTCCAGGGCCCTCTACCATCACCTGGACGTCCTTTTCCCAGGCCCGGCGGGTCAGCTCGCCCCGGCGGACCAGTTCCTCAATCTGACACACGTCGGTAGCGTCGGCCAGACAGCCGGGCCGACAGGCGTCTCCCAGAGAGATGGTCACGTCGTATTCCCGGCAGATGTCCAGGATCTCATCGTAGCGCACATAGAAGGGGTTCTCCTCCCCAGTCATACACATCCAGGCAAAGACCAGAGAGCCGCCCCGGGAGACAATGTTCATCTTCCGCTTGTGGGTTTTGATCTGGTCGATGGTTTTCCGGGTAATGCCGCAGTGGAGGGTGACAAAGTCCGCCCCGTCCTGGCGTGAAGGCGCACCACGTCGATGAAGTCCTGGGCGGTGAGGGTGTCCAAATCCCGCTGATAGTGGATGATGCTGTCGTATACCGGGACGGTGCCAATCATAGTGGGGCACTCCCAGGTAAGCTTTTGGCGGAAGGGCTGGGTGTTGCCGTGGCTGGACAGGTCCATGATAGCCTCCGCCCCCATATCCACAGCGGAGAGCACCTTTTTCATCTCCACATCGTAGTCCTTGCAGTCCCGGGACACCCCCAGGTTGACGTTGATTTTGGTGCGGAGCATGGAGCCCACCCCTTCCGGGTCCAGGCAAGCATGGTTTTTGTTGGCAGGGATGACGGCCTTTCCGCTGGTCACCAGGGGCTGAAGCTCCTGGACCGTCATACGCTCCTTTTTGGCCACGATCTCCAGCAGGGGGGTGACAATGCCCCTCCGGGCGGCATCCATTTGGGTTGTGTAATTGCGCTCCATTACGATTCTCTTCCTTTTTGACTCCACCCAATTCGCTTTTGCGCTCTTTTGCGGAAAAGAGCCCCTCTGATTTCCGCTCCCGGCCCGGGGGTGGGAACACGAAAAGAATTGGGATTTTGACGAAGGGCAGCAAAACAGGGGGCATCTGCATACAATGCCCCCTGAAAAAGTAGAGTTTCCTGCGACTTCCTCCGGCGGCATTACCCGCATCAGGTTCAAGGGTCGAAGGTTTACCTTCCTCTCAGCCTGTCACACAAGCTCCCCTGCTATTGTTGAAGCAATTATACACCGATACCCGCCTGTATGCAAGCAAAAGTTTGATTTCTCCTGCGTTTGCTTCGCCGCAGGCTCAGCGGACAGGGGATGGGCCAGATGATTCCATACAGCATAAATTATTTCCTTGACAAAAGCGGATGGAAATGCTACTATTTCGATGTGAATATATTTAACAAATATTCGCAAATTTGGTTCGGACAGGGGGCTGCGCCTATGCCATCAAAACCTGTGCTTTCAGAAGCCGATAGAGGAGCGATTCGGGATCGATTGAGGCAGCTGTGCGAAACATCCTGGATTGCCCAAGGATACAAAAAAACCAGCGTCAAAGCTCTGTGCGATAAAGCGGCGATTTCCGTTGGCACATTTTATACGCTCTACCCCTCAAAGGAGGATTTGTTCTCTGAAACGATTGAGAGCATAGAAAGAAGGCTGACAGAGAAAGTACTTGCCCTGAACAGAAGCAAGCAGACAAAGGAGGGGTTTGCTCAAGCGATGAAGGAGCTGTTCCGGGAGTATGACAGCAAACCATTTTTGTATAACGTCAACACGCCGGATTTTCAGTCCTTTGTGACAAAGCTGTCACAGGAAACCATCCAAAAAATTAAGTTTGACAACTTTGACTTTTTCAATCAGGCCGTTCAAGCTGCAAACCTCACCTTGAAAATGGAGCCGTCCCAGGCATTTGGGATTTTGAGCGCGCTGCTGTCAACCGTCAGCGCAAAAGAGACGCTTTCTGTCACCTGTGATTCTTTCGCTGTGTTTGACTGTATGGCGGATATTCTTGTGGACAGCATCTTTGCGTAAGGGGAGAAGAAGAGAGCCTCGCCTGCGTGGATTTTGATTTGCCCCAGTGTACGGTTCATTGCTGATTACGGAATACAACTTTTTTAGGAGGAAAGACAATGATAAAAGAAGTCAATCACGCTTGCGAAAAGCTGAATGAAAAGCTGGGAATTTCTGTATCCCTGCCCAACCCTGGAAAGAAAACACGACAGGCAGCCTCGGTATGCAATTTTGTTGCTGGCGCTGGCTTGGCGGCAGCGGGTATTGCGCTCTCCTCGAAGTGGTGTATTGTGCTGGGCGGCATCGGCGTCATCAGCAGCGTTGTGCTGCGCCAGGAAAGCGGGTTGGAAAACGATGAAGGGTGATGCCACTGCGGAGAGTGGTCTTTTTTGCCCTGTGTGCAGCATTCATCCTTTAGGAAACTGTGCAAAAAGAGGAATCTGGAGGTTTTATGACACAGCTGGAGATTGAAGCCTTTCTTTCTGTGGTGCAGACAGGGAATATTACGAAGGCGGCGGAGCATCTCTATATCAGCCAGCCTGCGCTGTCCCGCCGTCTGAAGGCCCTGGAGCAAGAGCTGGGCTACACGCTTTTTGAACGCAAAAAGGGTTCGCGGATGATGGAGCTGACATTGGAGGGGGCCGCCTTTTTACCCCTTGCGGAGCAGTGGCGGGATCTTCTGATGGAGAGCCGGGCTGTGATCGAAAAATCCAAGCGTCCGCTCCTGCGCGTTGGGGCGGTAGACAGTGTAAACGCCTATATCATGTTTCGGGTTTACCGCCGGCTGATGGACGAGGTGCAGGGAATACGCTTTAAGATTATTGACAACAGCTCGTTTGACGCCTATCGCCTGATGGAAATACGTTCTTTGGACCTGTCTCTGGTGGCATATCCGATGTACGTCAAAGGGATTTCAGCGGTGCCGCTATTCTCAGAGGAGATGCAGCTGATTGGCGACAAAAAGCTCTTTCCGTCGAAAAGGATCCACCCCTCTCAGCTGGACGTCCGACAAGAGCTGTATGTGGATTGGAACCGAGAATTTGTGCAGTGGCATGAATTTTGGTTTGGAAACGATGTGCAGCCCAAGGTATTCACAAGCAAGATGGCTTTTTTAGAGAAAATGCTGCTGGAAGGAGGGGGCTGGGCAATCGTTCCGGCATCTGTGGCGGTCTATATGTCACAGCAGTTTGGGATCAATACCTGCCAGCTGCTGGATCCACCCGCCAATCGTGTCATCTACCTGCTCCGGCACCTGGACTATTGGAGCAATCCGCTGATGGACCAAATGCTGGGGTATTTGAAGGAGTTGCTCCAGCAAATAGATGGGGTTACGCTTTTAAGGACGGAAGAAAAAATTTAGAATCTGTATGCAGAACCGAATAGCCCACAACCAAACAGCCGCCGCAGTTCCCGCCCCTGGAGGAGACGGGAGCCGCGGCGGCAATTTTTGTGATTGCTGGATGCTCTACAGCTGGTTGATCTCTCGTACAAAATGACAGGCGACATAGTGCTCTGGTAAAACTTCCTCCCAGGGAGGTGTCTGCTCTTTACACTGCTGTCTTGCGTAAGGGCAGCGGTTATGAAACCGACAGCTGGGCGCAGGGTTGATGGGAGAGGAGATTTCCCCCTTCAGCAATTCGCGGTCCTTGCACGCGCCGATGACAGGGATGGGGATTGCAGCCAGAAGGCCTTTGGTGTAGGGATGCAGCGGGTGATCGAACAGATCATCCGAGGAGCTTTTTTCCACCATGCAGCCGAGATACATCACCAGGATGTCGTTCGAGATGTGTTTGACAACAGACAGATCGTGGGTGATGAACATGTAAGAGAGGTGGTGTTTTTCCTGAAGATCCTGCATCAAATTCAAAATCTGGGCCTGAATGGAAACGTCCAGTGCGGAAACCGGCTCGTCACACACGATAAATTTGGGATTCAAAGCCAGTGCGCGTCCAACGCCGACACGCTGCCGTCTGCCTCCGTCCAGCTCGTGGGGGTATGAGTAGGCGAAACGAAAGTCCAGACCTACGGTGTCCAGTATTTCGGCAACGCGGTTGTCTAAATCCTCCTTCTTCCGATAGACTTTATAAATTTGAAGTGGTTCCGCAATGATGTCCCGTATACACATGCGTGGATCCAAAGAGGAAAAGGGGTCCTGGAATATCATCTGCATTTTCTTGCGCAGAAGAAAACGCTCTCGCTTGGACACTCTTGCAGTTTCGGCCCCCTCGAAACGGATACTGCCCTGTGTTGCTTCCAAAAGTCCCAGAATGACACGCCCAAGGGTGGATTTTCCACAGCCGGATTCCCCAACAACCCCCAGGGTCTCGCCGGTTTTCAGGGAGAAGGTGACATCATCCACTGCATGGAGCAGACCGCTGCTGACAGGAAAATACTTTTTTAGATTGGTTACCTCCAACAGTGCAGACATTTCAAGTTCTCTCCTTTCCCGCCTTCAGACAGCGCGCCAGATGGCCGCCGCCCAAATCAACAATGGATGGATGACACTGACAGCAGCCCTCGTCCGCATACTGGCAGCGCGGATGAAACGCGCAGCCCTCTGGAAGGTTGCTGGGGTCGGGCATCATTCCTGCAATCGGGCTTAAACGCATCACTTTTTTGTTCAGACTTGGAATGGCGCCAAAAAGCCCGGATGTGTACGGGTGGCTTGGAGACGTATAAATTTGTTCCAGGGTGCCGTACTCTACAATTTCTCCTGCATACATGATCGCCACTTTGTCGCAGGTTTCCGCAACAACACCTAAATCATGGGTAATTAAAATCATGGAGGTGCGGAGCTTTTTTTGAAGGCTGCGGATCATGGCCAGCACCTGAGCTTGAATGGTAACATCCAGAGCTGTTGTGGGCTCGTCTGCCAAAAGCAGCTTGGGGCTGCAGGCCAGTGCAATCGCAATCACAACACGCTGCTTCATACCGCCGGAGAACTGGTGCGGAAACTCATTGGAGCGGCCGGGGTCAATTCCCACCATGGCAAGCATGTCCATTGCTCGTGTCACGGCTTCTGCTCTGGAGCAGCTGCTGTGCAGGCGGATCACCTCCGCAATTTGCTGGCCAACCGGGAGAGTTGGGTTCAGCGCTGTCATGGGGTCCTGGAAAATCATCGAGATCTGTTCCCCGCGAATTTTGCGCAGTTCCTGTTTGGAACAGGTCAGCAGATCTTTCCCCTGGAAAAGAATTTTTCCCGACAGGATTTTTCCGGGGGGGGCGGGAACCAGCCGCAGAATTCCAAGGGCGGTGGTTGTTTTTCCGGCACCTGTTTCGCCGACCAGCCCCAGTGCCTCGCCCTCCTCTACTGTCAGATTTACTCCATTGACGGCTTGAAAGATGCCGTCATCCGTCCGATAATGGATGACAAGGTCCTGAATATTTAAAAGACTCATGGCGCATACCCCTTTCTTGGTTTCTTCGCTAGTCCTTCAGGCGCGGGTCCAGAGCGTCCCGCAATCCGTCACTGAACAGATTGAAGGCAATCAGAGTAATGCTGATGACGGCGCCCGGGAAAAGAATCAGGGGGTAGAAATCTCGGATATACTCGCGGCCAGACGCCAAAATAGAGCCCCACTCTGGTGTGGGCGGCTGAATCCCACAGCCCAAAAAGCTCAAAGAGGAGATGACCAGAATCGAGTTCGCCAGGGAAAGGCTGATCTGGACCAGAATGGGCGCCAGGGAATTTGGAATAATATGCCGCAGCAGAATACGTCCGCTGCCCGCGCCAATCGAGCGGACTGCTTCAATATACTCACTGCCCTTAACCGTTAAAACGGAGGCGCGGGCAACCCGGGCAAAGACAGGAAAGTTGCTGATGCCGATGGCAATGGCGGTGCTGGTAATGCCAAAGCCAAGGGCCACAGAGATTGAAATAGCGAGAACGGTGGAGGGAATGGATAAAAAAATGTCCATCAATCGCATAATAATGTTTTCATATACGCCGCCGATGTAGGCGGCTGTATAGCCGAAAAAGCAGCCAAAGACCAGACTGATGCACACAGCCATTGCGGCGACAACCAGAGAGATGCGTGCGCCATAGATCAGGCGGGAGAGAAGATCCCGGCCAAAATTGTCCGTTCCCAGCGGGTGTGCTAGACTTGGATAGGAAAAGGCGTTCAGTACATCAATTTGAGAATACGAGTATGGAGCAATCGAGTCGGCAAAAATGGCCAGCAGAATCATGAGAAGAACCACAACCATTCCAACCACTGCGACCCGATTTTTCTTCAGGCGGCGCCAGGTTTCCACAAGCTGATTTCTCCGTTTCATCCTGCCCTGCATCAGCCTGCTGCTGGAATTTTTCGTCATGCTGCGTCCACTCCTTCCTTGGCTGCGGACCGGAGAACCGGCCTGCTCCGCTTTACATATTGCCCCTTGATTCGCGGATCCAGGAACGCATAGAGAAGATCAACCAAAAGGTTCACCACACTGAAGCAGATGGCGATGATCAAAACACATCCCTGGACCACTTCAAAATTGCTCTGCTTCACCGCGGTGACCATAAGCGAACCGATTCCAGGTATCGTAAAAATGGTTTCTGTCACAACGGAATTGCCAATAGTCCGGCCAATCTGTACCCCGATCACTGTGATGACAGGGATCAGCGCATTTTTCAGGGCATGGCAGGAAATCACGCGGGATTCTGGCAGGCCCTTTGCCCGGGCGGTCGTGATGTAGTCCTGCCGGATCACCTCCAGCATACTGGAGCGAGTATTGCGGGTAATCACAGCCAACGCGTTCAGTGCAATCGTGGCTACAGGCAGGATCCAGCTTTTGATTGAGACGACACCCATCTCCACCGTGGAGGGAAACCAGTTCAATTTAAGGGAAAAGGCCAGCATCAACATCAAGCCAATCCAAAAGACAGGCATGGATGATGCAATCAACGCAAATAACGTGGATAGATAGTCCAAAATGGAATACTGCTTTGTGGCAGATATAATGCCCAGCACAATGCCCAGTATTCCAGCCACTGCCAGCGAGACAAAGGACAGCGTCAGCGTAATGGGAAGTCGTTCCAGAACCTCATCCCGCACAGGGCGGCCTGTAATATAATCATCCCCCAGATCAAAGCGGGTTGCCACACCAAAAAGGTAACGCCCGAACTGGACCAGGAACGGGTCGTTCAGCCCCAGGCTCTCCCGGATGGCTTCCCGTTGCTCCAGAGTGGCGTCCTCACCAACAATGGAAGTGACGGGATCGCTGGGCGAGATAAAATTGATGCTGAATACAATAAAGATGACACCAATCAGAACAGGGATCAGCATGAAAATTCGCTTGATGATATAACGGATCATAGATATCCAACCTCCCCAAGTCCGGTGCTCTTGAAAGAGCACGGTCAGGGAAATGGGCGCAGACGATTCTGTGCCCATTTCCCGTCGGCCTGTTGTGTTTTGTCCTGCTCCGCTTTATCCAAGAAAGCTGACGCTGGCAAAATCCAGAAGCATCCGGCTGTCAGATTCTAGTCCCTGCACGTAATCCCGACAGGCCAAGGTACAATAGGTATTCAAAACCGGAATATCGTAGACATTTTCGAATACATAGCGCTGGATTTCCTGATAAATCTCTGCCCGTTTGCCCTCGTCCAGCTCGCACATTCCGCTGGCAATCATAGTATCCAGAGCGGGGTCGTTCCAGCGGTAGGTAATTTGGGACGCGGAGGAGTTCAAATGCGAGACAACCTGAGAGGCGTCTGCGGTGGAAATCGTCAGGCCGCCGAAGGAGAAATCGGTGGTTCCCTCCAAGGTCATCGTCTGCCATGTAGCGGCGGTGTACTTTTCAATGGACATGTTGATTCCGACCTCTTTCAGCATGGCCTGAATCACTTCGGCCGCATTGGAGGGGTTGGTGGCCTCCGACACGGCGAAGGTGACGTCAAAGCCGTTCGGATACCCGGCCTGCGCCAGCAACTCCTTCGCCAAGGATGGATCATAGTTCCACATCTCTGTGGGGGAATATCCCCATGCGGGCTTCGGGTAGAGAGAGTCCATCACGACACAGTTGGCGCCCCAGGAGGCAGCTGCAACCTGATTCATGTCAATGGCGTGGGCAATCGCTTTGCGGACCCGCACATCCTGGAAGGGCTCAAAGCTTTCACCCATAGCCAGCCAGAAGATATAGGTGCCTGGCACATACTTCAGCTGAACGCCCTCCACCTGATTGTTCAAAAGCTTTTGCGTAAAGGACGGGGTCAGCGTAATCACAGCGTCAACGGAAGCGCTCTCAACTGCAATCATCCGTGCGGTCATGTCCGTAATCGGTTTCAGAACCAGATTCTGGTATACAGGCTTGTCCCCCCAATAGTTGTCAAACCGCTGGTATGTGATATGATCGCCCGCAACCCATTCCACAAACTGGAAGGGGCCGGTCCCGCATGGATTGCGGTTGAATTCATTGCTGCCGACCTGCTCCACCCAGCGCTTGCACACCACATTGGCCCCAGGGGAGCTCAGCAGAGAAATGGCGGGGGCACAGGCGGAGGAGAACTTGATTTTAATGTGTGTGTCATCCACCACGACAGAATTTGGACCATCAAAGCTGCTGTACAGCGAAGCGGTGACTGCGCCAGAGCTCAGGCGGGTGATGGTGTATTGCACATCCTCTGCGGTCAGCTTGTCTCCGTTGTGAAAGAAGACGTCGTCTCGCAGTGTCACGGCAAGGGTCAAATCGTCCTCCCACTCCCACTGGGTGGCCAGGCAGGGGAGGAATTCTCCGGTTTCGCCATCCATCTTGATGAGTGTCTCATAAACCGGCTTGGCTGCCACCATAGCTCCCATGGTGGACTGTGTGGTCATATCCAGTCCGCCAGGCTCATTCTCGGTTCCCAGGGTAAATGTATTCTTGTCCGCTTTTGGAATTGTGATGCTTGCCGCGTCCACCGGTGCCTGGGGCTGGCTGGAGCTGGGCAATCCAGGCAGCGCGCCGCTGGTGCTGTCAGGCTGTTTCTCTTTGGCGCAGCCGCCCAGTGAGGACAAAAGCGTGGCCACGCACAGGAGCAGTGCAGCGGACTTCCAAAAATTCTTACGCATGATGAGATCCTCCTTCTTTTTTTGTTTCGAGTACAACACATACAAGACTGTGGCGGTGTATGGAATGCTACGGTATCCGGCGTGTTCGGCGCTCAGACTGGCAGAGTGCCCAGCGCCCTCAGCTGTGCCCGGTTGACCAGGCTTGCTCCCGGCGACTCTCCGCGCAGAGCGGATAAGATCCCCTGCGCCCCCAGTATTGCAGGTCTGGCCCGGCCCTCCAGCGAGGCTCCGGCGCAGTGTGGAGAGGCGATTACATTGGGTAGGGACAACAGAGGCGTGTCCTCTGCCACGATGGGCTCCCGGGCAAATACATCAATGCCCGCTCCGGCCAGATTTCCCTCCCTCAGTACATGATAGAGGGCTGTTTCATCTACCAGCCCGCCTCGGGAGCAGTTGACCAGGAGGGCGCTCCGTTTCATCCAGGCAAGCTGCGGCGCTCCGATCATGTGCTTTGTCTCCTCATTCAGCGGCGCATGGAGGCTGACAACATCTGCCCAGCGCAGTCCCTCCTCTAGGGACTCGATTTTTGTCACGCCAGCAGCGGCCATGGCATCCTGTGTAATATATTGGTCGTATGCGCCGACTGTCATTCCAATTCCGGCCATTTTTTGCGCAACCTTGCGGCCAATGTTTCCAAAGCCAATTAAAAACAGACGCTTGCCCTCCAGCGGGACAGGAGTGGCCACGCAACCGGGCTTCCCATCCCGTACGCACCGGTCCTGGGGAAGAAGGCTCTGCGCAAGGGCGAGAATCATCATAACAGTGTGCTCGGAAACAGCGACCGCTGTCCCGCCAGGGATATTCAGCACCATAACGCCATGCTCTGCCGCTGCGGACAGATCAATGTTGTCGCAGCCAATTCCGTGCTCCTGCACAACCTTTAGGGAGGGACAGCTTTGGAAAATTGTCCGGGTAATCAGCTCCACGCGGGTAAAGATGGCCTGGGCCTTGTGCTCCCGCACACAGCGGATGATGGACGCCTCATCCGGGCCCTCGCTCCAGAAGACATCCGCCTCCTGCTTTAGAATCTCCACACCCTCGGGAAGGATGGTCGGGTTTGTGAAAACGACTCGAAACCGGCTCATGTGCCCCCTCCTCTCTTCGCTTTGGGAAAAACGCCTGCCAGCTCTTGTTCCTTGGCAGAGCGGCTGGAAGACTGTTCATGCGGCGCTTCTGTTGGAGCTGCCATTCCTCTTGATGCCCGGGCGGCCGCTTCGACATGGTGAGACGTGAAGATGACCTGCTCCATCTGGCGTAAGGGGCTGTCGGCTGGAGGAGTCTCCTGCGGCGAGAGTGCGATTCCAGCGCCAGCAAGCCTTTGATTTTGCAGCGCCTGGACCAATGCCGTCTGATCCACCTGGGCGGTTCGAGATGTACAGAGGAAAAAGGCGCTGTGCTTCATTGCCTCGAATTGTGCTGCACCCATATACAAAATGGCCTGACCTGCATCGTGCAGGCTGACATAGTCTGCCTCTCCAAGGGCTGTGGAGAGCTCCTCCGCCTTCTGTACGCCGATGCGCGCCAATTCCCGGGCAGAAACATCCGGGGCGTAGACACAGACATGTAAGCCAAGCCCCTTTGTCTTTTTTATAAGTTCACGCCCAATCGGGCCAAGCCCCAGCAGCAGGAGAAGCTTGCCTTCCACCTCCCGCTGTGTCCGCCACTGCGCCGGATAGGGATAGGGCATCCCTCCATCCATCGCCTGACGGCAGACTGTCTTCAAATTGCGGCTCAGGGCAAGCAGCAGGGCGATGGTATGCTCTGCGGCACAGACAGACGCCTCGTCGTCCGGCTGCGCGGCGCTTTGGCTGGTACAGCCAGTGGACTGAGTTGGAAGGTCCTTCTCAAACTCGGCTGATCCGTCCGCCAAAATGCGATAAGACATGAAATCCTTGCCTCCTTTTCTTAAGGGTTGTTTACAAACCGCACCTGTCCGTTCTTGCGCAGCAGCAGCTCCTCATAGGCCCTGTTCAGACGCAGAATGCGTTCGGCGCGTTCGACCCGGCCAGGGTCGATGGGCAGTCCATTGTCTAGAAAAAAGCAATCCGGGTTGCCGGTTTCCACACCGAGCCTCCAACGCTCCACAATCTGCCGGGAAGCGGCGACATCCTCTGGATCAGGTGTAAAAACCTTGTTTATAATCTCAACATGAGACGCATAGATGGCGCCCCGGCTGGTGAAGCCCATCTGCTTCAGTCGAAGGGTGTCGTTTCGGACATAGGCGGACTCTCCCTGAATTTCTCCCGGCTTTGCAACGATAGCCGTCGCGTTGATCTGCTCTATACCCGCGGCATTGGCGTCCACCACCAGTTTTCCTGCCATATAGACCGCTTGCTGTGTTCCGGGTGTATAGTCCCGATAGATCCCGAGGGCGCTGGCCATATCCTCATAGCCGAAGGAGGCACAGGTTACTCTTGGACTGGCCGTGAGAATTTCATAGGCGTTCCGAAGCCCCAGCGGGCTTTCAAGCTGCACATTGATTTCCACCTGTCTATCGGGCAGATGATATTGCTTCTCCAACTTTGTGATAGCGCGGGCAAGCCGCCGGACGTCCTCTGCGGTTTCGCATTTTGAAAGCTTGATCTCATCCACCCCCCAAGGGATGGATGCTTCCAGATCCAAAAGTGTCATCCCGGATTCCCAGCCGTTCACCTTGACGCATTTGATTACACCATGAAAATCCAGGTCGTTTAATGCCCGAACCAGAGTTTCCCGCGCTTTTCCCTTCCAGGGGGGAATAACATTGTCCTCCAGATCCAGCATAATCATATCGGTATCGGTATCCAGAACACGTTTTATTTTGTCCAGATCGCAGGCCGCAGCACTCATCTGTGTGCGTTTCAAGCGCATGGCAGTACCTCCTTTATCGACGGATTACGTCCTTTTGGGCGCCAATTTCCCTCAGCCGGCGCAGAACATCGGTTCCCTCCAGAAAAACCTGTGTATAGGCCTCTTCCAGTTTCTTGATGTCCTCCGCCTGAAAAATCACATCATCCAAAAGCTCCGGCGGAATCCGAATCAATCCATCGCAGTCGCCGACCAAAATGTCGCCTGGGTTGACTGTCATGTGATAGAACTGGACGGGCTGGTCAAAGGAGACAATTTTTGCTCCCTGGCCTCCCTTGGCTGCTGTGGTGCCGCCCTTACAGAAGACCGGAAGACCGCATTTTGCAATGTCTTTTACATCGCGGATCATTCCGGCCACCACAAAGGCCCCCATTCCGGCCAGCTTTGCATATTTGGCATAGACATCCCCGGTATAGCAGCGATCGCCACAGCCGTTCATCACAAATACGGTGCCGGGCGGGCTGCTGGAGATCAGGTCAAACAAATTCCAGGTTTTCTGGCCCGGCTTGGCTATTCCAAACTGCACTGGTACAGCAACACCAGCAAAATGATCCTCCCGGTTCAGCGGTGCGCACAGAGAGGTATCCACTGTCAGCTCGTGCATTCTGTCGCTTTGGCCAAGACGGATCAGGGCATCTGCAAGAAAGCTAGTGTCGCAGGAAGCCAGAAACTGAATTTTTTCCTGTAGATCCATGTCGCTCCTCCTATGAAAAATCCTGAATTGCCTGTTTTAATGGCTCTTGGCTGAGACTGCCTTTAAACGTAAAAGCAGGTCATCTCCTTCGGTCTGGAGCACTCTGGCATATTCCGCCTCACACTCCATTACCTGAAGCAGCTCACGATAGACGTCGTCAAACAGCGATTGGGGAATTCGGATGATGCCATCACAGTCTCCCATGATAATATCCCCCGGATAAATCTGTATATTGCAAAAGGTGATGGGCTCGTTCACCGCTGTGATGGTATACAACCCCTTCCCCTTGGCGGTTGTGGTCCCTCCGCGGCTGAAAATTGGAATTCCCGCTGCCATACATCCTTTGCTGTCACGGACAAAGCCATCCGCAGCAATCGCAGCAATACCTTGGCGTGCGGCATACTGTGCCAATACGTCCCCCATGTAACAGCGCTGCTGTATTCCTGCCATCAGAATGACAGAGCCGGCCTCTGCCTGGGCCAGAACCTCGAACATGCCGGTTCCTGCCTGCCCCGGGAGGGAGGGTGTAAACTGTACAGGAACGGCGGGGCCCACAAACACATCCTCCATTCGGAGGGGCCTGCACTGTGCGCTGTCCACCGTATAGGCTGGAAGCGCCTGCACAAGGCCCAGCCTGACATAAGCGTCGGCCACATTGCCTGTTTCACAGGTCTTCAAAAAATCAAGCTTACGGCGCATTTCCTCAGTCACATTGCTCTCCTCCTTTTCAAGCTTGCTGGGAAAGAATTGCATCAGACAGCTCCAAAAGCTCCCGTGCTTTTTCATATTTGCCGATGTCCAGGTGCCTGCCATCTACGACAAGGCTGTTCACATCGCCTTGGGCAAGGCCCTGCTCCCAGGTCTGGACGGCCCGGCGGGCAAACCGGGTTTCCTCTTCAGAGGGGGAGAACACCTGGTTGATGGGCGCTATGTGTTCCGGGTAGATGGCGCTGCGCCCATTGAAGCCCATCATCTTGACCTGAATGCAGTCCTCCAGCAGAGCGGGGACGGCGTCGGTCGGACTCTCTCCTTTGCGCGCTACCAGCGAGGTGTCTAAAATCCAGCGCACGCCGGCTGCCCGGGCGCAGAGCGTCAGCTGCTGCTTTACATGCAAAAACTGTTGGGAACAGGGAGCCAGATCTCGATCCACACCTAAAGCAGAGGCCAAATCACCCGCCCCAAGGGAGACCGCCACCACCCGAGGACTGGCCGCCATGATTTGATAGGCGTTCAAAACGCCCAATGGACTTTCAATCATCATGCTGATTTTTACCGTTTGAGCAGGGATGCCATTTTGCTGTTCGCAGCGGGTGAGAAGCTGATCCAATTCCTCTACTTGTGAAGCTGCCTCGCACTTTGTCAGCTTAATCTCCTCTGCTCCGGCGGCCACCACCTGCTCCACATCCTGGCGGGCATAGGGCGTTTCCCAACCATTGATGCGAACGCAGCGCACTCTTTTGCCAAAATCCAGCTCCCGAAGCGCCTTTACTGTGATGGCACGGCCGATGTCCTTTTGTGACTCAGGCACTGCGTCCTCCAGATCCATCATGACAACGTCTACATCTGTCTGTAACACCGACTGGATCTTGTCATAATCGTTTCCCGGGACATTCATTGTCGATCTTCTCAACCGAAGCATTCCATAGTCCTTCTTTCCTGCAAAAATTAGGGATGCTGTGCAAATTGTACGAACGGCTGAGATTATCCTAGCATACGAAAGTCAAAATTACCAATGCCTTTTTTACCGCTTAATTATGCACTCGACTGCATAAAATGCCGGTACAAACCTTGAAGTCTGTACCGGAAATAGAGTATATCTTTGTGCAGCATCTGACGGAAAAGCCCACCATTTTCACACAGTCCCGGCTTGTGGTGCGGTAAGACAGAACCTGGTATTCCGGGCAGATCACGCAGCCGTAACATTTATCATAGATGTAAGCCCACCAGGGATATTCGCCCTTCTTCACTGTACTGCGGCTGTACTTTTTTACTATAAATTGAAGTTCAGTTTTCCGAGTAACAACTACAGAGAAAGAAATTGATTTCTTCAGACCTTCTTGTATTTTCCTCCGCCCTGTGGTATACTGTTCTCTACAAAGAAATGAGTGAGACCGCCCCAGGGCGGCAAGAAAGGTGCATTCCTATGGATCATCCCTTCCGAAGCGCAACCTTTGGCGGGTTTAACCGTCAGGATGTTTTAACCTATCTTTCCAGCACCGCCCAGGAGGCGGCCCAGCGGCAGCAGGAGCTTCAGCAGCAGTTGGAGGAGGCTGGGGACGCGGTGGCCAAGCGTGGCGCAGCTTTGGTGGATTTGCAGCGGCAGGTGGACACCCTTCAGGACGAGCGAAAGGAACTGTGCGCCCAGCTGGATCGGGTCAATGCAGAGCTGACCGCCAGCCGCAGCCGGGAAGAGCGTCTGGAACAGCAGTTGGCCCAGTCCCGCCGGGAGGCGGAGTCCCTGAAGGAACAGGCCCATCAGGAGATGGAGGAGCTGCGGAAGCAGAGCCGCCAGGAGAAGGAGGCCCTTCAGGCCCGGCTTACCCTTCTGGAGCCCGACGCCCAGGCCTACACCGCCATCAAGGACCGTACAGCCGGCATTGAATTAGCTGCCCACCGTCGGGCTCAGGCTATTCAAGTTCAGGCGGAGGAGGAGGCCAATCAGTTGCGCCGCCAGATGGCCCAATGGATGGGGAAGCTGGAGCAAGAGTATGGTGTCCTCCGCGGTGAGGTACAGATGTCCGTCTCTCGGGCCACGGAGCAGCTGCTTCAGGCGGAGCAGGACCTGGCCCAGGTTACGGCCCTGCTGGATGCACAGAAGCTGGAGCTGGAATCGGCTGTCCAGGCCGCCTCGGCACCGGACGAGGATACTCTGGCCGCTATTCTGGATAAAAAGGCATAAAGCTATAGCGTCTGCGGCGGGGTCTAAAGGACTCCGCCGTAGCTGAACCTCAAAGGGGAGCGGCACGTCCCACCCTCTGGAGGAAGATTCTGGTAAGGCGGCAGTCCGTGTCTCGTTGTAGTGCTACCGAAAGGGCTGTCTGCATAGTTTAAGGGCATGGAGGTGTCGTCCATGCCCCTTTCCTTTTTCCGCTTTCTTACCTGGCTGGGAAAATATCCTCCGCTACTGACTGTTACCCTCTTGATTTTAGCGGTCCTGCTGGTCAACGGGTGGACAGACGCACCCAACGCCATCGCCGGGGCGGTGGTGACAGGTGCGCTCTCCTTTCAGAGGGCAGTGGCGCTGGCTGCGGTGTGCAACTTTCTGGGGGTGCTTTGTGTCACCACGGTCAATGCCTCCGTGGCGGAGACAGTGTATTCCATCGCCTCCTTTGGAGGGGGTTCTCGGGCCGCTCTCACCGCCCTGTGTGCGGCTATGACAGCCATTGTCCTGTGGGCGGGGGCCGCCTGGCTGTTTGGTATCCCAACCAGTGAAGGACACGCTCTGGTAGCTGGTATCTCTGGAGCGGCGGCTGCTCTGGAGGGGGGGCTGTCCTGCATTCGCTGGGACTGCTGGGCACGGGTCCTGTTGGGGCTGGTTTTGTCCTCCGCTGCCGGGTATTGGTCAGGGGCACGGGTGCAGCGGCTGCTGCGGGAATGGAACGCTTCTCCCCAAGTCCTGCGGCTGGCGCAGATCCCTACCTCGGCGGCGGCGGCCTTTTTCCATGGGGCACAGGACGGCCAGAAGTTCCTGGGTGTTTTCCTCCTGGGAATTGCCCTGGGGGAGGGAAGGGGAGACGTCCAGACTTTTTGGATTCCCGCATGGCTGATGGTGCTGTGTGCTGGATGTATGGCTCTGGGCACACTGCTGGGAGGGAGGCGCATCATTGACACGGTGGGACGGGAGATGGTGACCATTGGCCCGCGGGAGGGGCTGGCGGCCGACCTTGCCAATGCAGCCTGTTTGCTGGGGGCCACAGTTTTGGGCCTGCCTGCCTCCACCACGCACACCCGAACGGCTGCCCTTCTGGGGGTAGGGAGTGCAGGCGACAGTCCGGTCTGCTGGGGAGTGGCGGCTCGTATTGCGCTGGCCTGGGTGCTCACCTTCCCAGGCTGTATGGCCATCGGGTTTTGGACAGCCCGGTTGTTTTTGACTATGCTGTCATAGATCTGGATGATCGGGGAGGGGAGCGGTAAGGCCCCATGTCCGGCCGGTGTCAAAGTCCGGGCCAGTGACCTGTACCGCCCGTATGGCCCTTCCCGCCGAATTGAAACCAAAGGGCCAGAAGAAGAAGAAAGATGCCGAGAAGCGTGGCCGAGCCGCTGAGCATATCGGAGATGTAGCCGCCGCTGTACAGCAGCTGGGTGACAGCAAGAAACACCAGGTTGCCAAATAGCAGGTTCCGAGCAATCGGGTTCATCCGCCGGGCCTTCCGCTCCCGGCGGTCTTCCATGTCCGCGAGTGCATGTTGCCTCCGTTCACTGGCGGAGGGCGGGGCGCGGCGTTTTTTTCGTTTTTTCATGGTTTTAAGTGTCTCCTTTCTCAATGACCCCGCCGCCCACCACGGTGTCTCCATCGTAGAGAACCACCGCCTGGCCGGGGGTGACGGCCCGCTGAGGCTGGTCGAAGTCGATGCGAAGGGTGTCTGGACCGGTCTGCTCTGCGGTGCAGGGCTGTTCTGTCATGCGGTAACGGATTCTGGCGGCCAGCCGCACTGGAGCGGACAGCTGCCGGCAGGCGATCAAATTCAAACTCCGGGTGGTGAGAGAGCGGGTGTACAGCGCCTTATTTTCAGACAGCACCACCGCATTGTCCGCCGGGCGAACCTCCTTTACATACAGCCGTCCGTGGTTGGAGGATACCCCCAGTCCCCGGCGCTGTCCCACGGTGTATCCAATGATCCCCTGATGGGTTCCCAGGATGTGCCCCTCCTCATCCAGGAAGGGGCCGGCAGGGAAGCTCTGTCCAGTGTGGCGGCGGATGAAGGCGGCGTAGTCCCCGTCCGGGACAAAGCAGATGTCCTGGCTCTCCCGCTTGCGGGCGTTGACCAGACCGCGGTCCCCGGCGATGATCCGGACCTCCTCCTTGGATAACTTTCCAAGGGGAAAAAGGCTGTGGGAGAGCTGGTCCTGTGTCAGGCAGTAGAGCACATAGCTCTGGTCCTTCTCTCGATGGACAGCCTTGTGAAGCAGCCAACGGTCCGCTCCGGCATCGAAGCTCAGCCGGACATAGTGGCCGGTGGCAAGCTTTTCCTGGCTCAGCTCCTGTACGTGCTGGAGCAGGGCGCCAAATTTCAGATGCCGGTTGCAGTCAATGCAGGGGTTTGGAGTCTCCCCCCGGCAATAGCTGGCGGCAAAGGGCTCCATTACTTGGTTCCGAAAGCAGTCTGTCCCGTTGAAAACATAGTGGGGGATATCCAGCCGACGAGCCACAGTGCGGGCATCCTCCACATCGTCTGAGAGGCGGCAGGCGCTTTTCTCCGTGTCACCGCCAGGGAACAGTTTCAGAGTGACGCCAATCAGATCATACCCCGCCTCCTTCAGCAGGCAGGCGGCGGTGGAGCTGTCTACCCCTCCGCTCATAGCCACGGCAGCGCGCATAGGCGGCACCTCCTAAAATAAGGTTGGGCGATTCGCCGAATTTCAAGGAGCAGTATACCACATTTTCTTCCCTGGGGCAACCAAAACAAGGGGGAAAGGATTGAAACGGCAGGGTATTCTCTTATGTGTCAGGGATAGAATACATATTGTATACGTCGAAAATTTTGACACAAGATATAGTGGACAAACAGGGCAACCTATGCTATAATGCAAACCTGTACAGAGATAAGACAGATTTCCTCTCCCTATGAAAGGGGGGAGGAAATCTGGTCTCCTGTCAGGGAAAGAGGCCGCTTGGGCAGAATAGCGCGGGGTGTTCCTTTGCAGCGGGTCAACCGGGCCAGGCCCCCTGGTTCTGTACCAATGAGGAAGGATGGAGTATATGAAGGTTATCAAGCGGGATGGAACCATTGTAGATTACGACCGAAGCAAGATTGTGGCGGCCATTGAGAAGGCCAACGCCGAGGTATCCCCGGAGGAGCGGCTCTCCCGGGACCGGATCGATGCCATTATTGACCACATTGAGGCCATGAAGCGACCGCGGATGCTGGTGGAGGACATTCAGGATCTGGTGGAACAGGGACTGGTGGGAGAGAACAAGTTTTATCTTGCCAAAACCTATATCATTTACCGGTATAACCGGGCGCTGGTTCGGAAGGCCAACACCACCGATGAATCTATCCTAGCTCTTCTGCGCAACGAGAACCAGGAGCTGGCCGAGGAGAACTCCAACAAAAATACCATGATTGCGGCCACCCAGCGTGACTATATCGCCGGCGAGGTAAGTCGGGATCTGACCCGGCGCATCCTGCTGCCCGAACATATCTCCAAGGCCCACGACGAGGGGGCCATCCATTTCCACGATGCCGACTACTTTATCCAGCCCATCTTCAACTGCTGCCTCATCAACATTGGTGATATGCTGGATAACGGAACCGTGATGAACGGCAAGCTGATTGAGTCCCCCAAGAGCTTCCAGGTGGCCTGTACCATTGTAACGCAAATTATCGCCTGCGTGGCCTCCAACCAGTATGGGGGCCAGAGCGTGGATCTGCGCCACCTGGGCAAGTACCTGCGCCGTAGCCGTGAAAAATTCCGCAAGCACATCGTGTATGAGTGCGCCGGCCAGGTAGAGGACGCCACGGTGGACCGCCTGGTCCACGACCGGCTGATGGACGAGCTGAAAAGCGGCGTTCAGACCATTCAGTATCAGATCAACACACTGATGACCACCAACGGCCAATCCCCCTTTGTCACACTCTTTCTCAATCTCCAGGAGGACGACCCCTATCTGGAGGAGAATGCCATGATCGTGGAGGAGGTACTGCGCCAGCGTCTGGAGGGAATCAAAAATGAGAAGGGGGTCTATATCACCCCTGCCTTCCCCAAGCTGGTCTATGTACTGGACGAGCACAACTGCCTCAAGGGGGGCAAGTACGACTATATTACCGAGCTGGCTGTCCAGTGCTCCGCCAAACGGATGTATCCCGACTATATCTCCGCGAAAAAAATGCGGGAGAACTACCAGGGCAACGTCTTCTCGCCCATGGGGTGTCGTTCCTTCCTGTCTCCCTGGAAGAACGAGGCGGGGGAATATAAGTTCGAGGGCCGGTTCAACCAGGGGGTGGTCTCCCTCAACCTGCCCCAGATTGGTATTCTGTCCCGGGGGGATGAGAAGAAGTTCTGGGAGCTTTTGGAGGACCGCCTCCAGCTGTGCTTCGAGGCCATTATGTGCCGCCACAATGCCTTGAAAAAGGTGCGCTCCGACTCCTCTCCCATCCACTGGCAGTATGGGGCTATCGCCCGTCTGCCCAAGGGAGCCCCCATTGAGCCCCTGCTGTACGGCGGGTATTCCTCCATTTCTCTGGGCTATATTGGCCTGTACGAGGTGACCAAGCTGGTAAAAGGGGTGAGCCACACCCAGCCGGAGGGGCTTGGGTTTGCGCAGAAGGTGATGAGCCGGCTGCGGAAGGCCTGCGACGACTGGCGGGCGGAGACCAATATCGGTTTTGCCCTATACGGCACCCCGGCGGAGAGCTTGTGTTACCGCTTTGCCCGCATCGACAAGGAGCGGTTCGGCACCATCCCCGACGTTACCGACAAGGGATACTATACCAACAGCTACCATGTGGACGTGCGGGAGCAGATCGACGCCTTTGAGAAGTTCCAGTTCGAATCCCAGTTCCAGAAGATCTCCACTGGCGGCTGCATCTCCTATGTGGAGATCCCCAACATGCGCCACAATCTGGAGGCGCTGAAATCGGTGGTCCGCTTCATCTATGACAACATCCAGTACGCCGAGTTCAATACCAAGAGCGACTACTGCCAGTGCTGCGGCTACGACGGGGAGATTATCATCAACGACGAGGACCAATGGGAGTGCCCCGCCTGCCACAATAAGGACCGGGCCAAGATGAACGTCACAAGGCGCACCTGTGGCTACCTGGGCGAAAACTTCTGGAATGTGGGCAAGACCAAGGAGATCAAGGCACGGGTCCTGCACCTGTAAGCCGGGGCTCTGCCTCGGACCCCGCGCCCTTTCTTGGAAGAAAGGGCGGCAAAGAACTTTTTGCGGGGCCTCCGTCTGGAGGCCCCTTCCACTTATAGAGAGGGTGTACCATTTGAATTACGCGGATATCAAGCGGGTGGATGTGGCCAATGGCCCTGGGGTGCGAGTGTCTCTGTTTGTCTCCGGCTGTACCCACCGGTGCGAGGGTTGCTTCAACCCGGAGACCTGGGATTTTGACTATGGAAAGCCCTTTGGGGAGGGGGAGGTCCAGACCATCCTGGCCCTGCTGGACAAGTCCCACATCCGGGGGCTGTCCCTTCTGGGGGGAGAGCCCTTTGAGCCCCAGAATCAGGGTCCAGTTCTGGACCTGGTCCGCCGGGTGCGGGAGTCTTTACCCCGGAAGGATATCTGGTGTTACACCGGATACCTCTTTGAGCAGCTGGCCGCCGGCGGGGTGGGGGCCCACAGCCGCTCCCTGCTGGAGATGCTGGACGTGTTAGTGGACGGCCCCTTTGTTCAGGAGAAAAAGAATTTGGCCCTGGCCTTCCGGGGCTCGGAGAACCAGCGGATTCTGGACGTGCCCGCTTCTCTGCGGGCGGGGGAGGTCCGGCTGGCGGAGGAGTACATGGCCTGAGCTTACTGCGCTGTTCTTTTCTTTTAGCCCCTTTTACAATTTTCTCCTACATCAAAATGCAGAAAAGGGCGGTCATCAATGATGAATAACCGCCCGGCAAATACCAATTTATCAGCGTCAGAAGTTGAAGTATGGTAATCCAATATAGTCTTTCGGCAGATCTTTTTCACTATACACATCGGTAAGGGGCATAATTAATCTTGACGGTTCATCACAAATATATTGATTTAGATATTCTATAAAATCTTTTTCGCTGTAACATACGACAACTGTATCGCCCATTTGAACACGATACTTTGCTGCATCAGGGCTTTTATGCAGCCAGTCACAGCAAAAATCCATACAATACGTTTCAAGGTTGTCCGCCACTTTGTCCGGGACAGAAAACACGCCTATCTCGCTATCTGCGCTTAACAGCACATTTTTCATAGAATGCTCTCCCAACTTCCATTTTGCCTCAATCATTATATCATGTAGAGAAAAGAACCAAAAGAAAAATTTTTAGCGTGAAGCTGCGCTCTGCTTCCATTCGGCCGGAGACGGCACAGAGGGGAAGGGAGCAAAACGCAGTTTTGCGCTAAAGTTCTTTTTCGGTTCCTTTTTCCTTCAAGAAAAAGGAACAAATTCCCAGTGGCGGACCCTCCAGCTCCGCCACCCGGTCGGCCAGGGCCAGGACGGGCTCCTCGTGGCTGACCAGGAGGGTCGGGATGTTCAGTGCCCGGATACGCTCTAGAATGCGGATGGCCCTAGGTGGGTCCACCCCGGTGAAGGGTTCGTCCAGGAGAAGGAGCTGCCCTCCCAGAGCCAGGCACCGGGCCAGGGCAAGCCGCCGTCCCATCCCGCCGGAGAGGGCGGCGGGGTATCGCTTTGCCGCGTCCTCCAGTTCTGTCAGGGCCAGCCAGCAAGAAGCTTCTCCCTGCTGGCTCCGAGGCAGAACGTCCGTGATGTGCTGCTCCGCTGTGCGCCAGGGGAGCAGGCGGTTTTCCTGGAAGAGAAAGGCGGTGTGCGCTGGGGCAATGCCGGAGACGGACCCACTCTGGGGAGACTCCAGGCCCGCCAGCACCCGGAGCAGGGTGGTCTTGCCGCAGCCAGAGGGTCCCTGGAGCGCGGTGATCCCCTCCAGCGGGAGGGAGAGGGAGAAGTCCTGAAGTACTGCCTGGCCAGAGAAGGAGAGTGTGACATGGTCCAGCTGAATCAAGGAGAGCCGCCTCCCTTCCACCGGGACAGGAGGCCCCGGAGAGCCCGCTCCAGCAACAGGGAGAGGGTTACCACTACAGCGGTCCAGGCGAAGAGCTCCGGGATGTCCAGGTAGTATTTTGTGTAGTAGATCCGCTGTCCCAGGGAGGGCTCCGGGAGGCACAGTACCTCAGCGGCCACCCCGGACTTCCAGGCCAGACCGGTGGAGGTGGTGAGGGCCGAGAGGAAGAAGGGGCGCAGGGACGGCAGGTAGAGCAGACGGAGCGTCTTGGTGTGGGAGAAGCGGTAGGCGCGGGCCAACTCCAGCAGCTTCTCGTCTACCGACCGGATACCCTGGGACAGGCTGTCCCAAACCACAGGCAGGACCATCAGCGCGGAGATCACCGCCGGGACGCGGCTTCGCCCGGTCCAAAGCAGCACCAGCAGGATGAAGGAGGCCACAGGGGCGGCTCGAACGACCCGAATAGCGGGGGAGAGCAGCCGGTCTGCCCAGGAGGAGGCGCAGGTGAGGGAGGCCAGGGCGGCGCCCAGCAGGATGCCGCAGGCCAGTCCGACCGCAATGCGGGCCAGGGAGGCCGACACGGTGCCCCAAAAGGCTCCGGTCCCCAACATGGCGGTAAGGGCGCGCCAAACCGAGGCGGGGTAGGGCAGAAGCAGCTCGTTTCCCCGTCCGTTTACATGCCAATCCACAAGAAGGGCGCAGAGCTGCCAGACCCCCAGCCAGAAGAGGAGGGCTGGCAGGATGTGGAGCAGGGTCTTTTTAGCCCGCCCCATAGTAGAAGGAGTCGTAGGGCAGGCCGCTGCCAATGGACTTGGGTTCCGCCTGGAAGAGGATTGCGTAGTATGCCTCCAGGGTGTTTTTCATCTCCTGTCCGGTGAGGAAGGTGAGCGAACACTGGGGGATGGCCTGCTCCGCCACCTTGGCACTGGGGGCAATCCCGTAGTCGGCCACCAGGGCGGCGGCATCCGTCAAGTTGTCGGGGTCGTTCATATATCGGATGGAGTTCTCATAGGCAGTCAGAAAGGTCTCCACAGCCTTGGGATTTTCCGCGATATAGTCGGTGCGGGCCACCAGACAGCCCATGGGCAGGGCAGAGCCCTCCAGATTTCCCCAGGCGTCGGACATAGAGACCGCCTCGCGCACGCTACTGTCCTGCACCATCAGGGCTGTGGCGGCGGGAACGGGGAGCATACAGATGCCCGCATTGGAGGAGGTAATTTTAGCTGTGATCTCCTGAGGGGTGAGCCACTCGATGGAGACCTCGTCGGGCTCTACGCCGCTGCCCTTCAGCAGGTGGTTCAGGATGTGCTCCGGGTTGGCTCCCTTGGTGTTGGAGGGGGCGTACAGCGTTTTTCCCTTCAGATCGGCCATGGAGTGGACGGTTTCCCCCTTCTCCAGGATATAGAGCACCCCCAGGGTGTTGATTGCCAGGACCTGGATGGCTCCATCGCTCTGGGCGGACAGCATGGCAGCGGCGTTTGTGGCAATGGCGGCGATGTCTGTGTCGCCGTTGATGAGGGCGGTGGTGACCTCAGTGTTGTCGGTGACGACCTCAATGGATGTGGTGGAGGGGAAGCCGTCGTCCGCATCCTTCATCAGCTTGGCTGCTCCCACGCCGGTGGGGCCGGAGAGGACCATCAGTCTTGGCAGAGGGCCGCTGCTGTCCGCGCTGGCGTCTCCAGCAGGTGTGGAGGAGAAGCCGTCCGGCTGGCTGGAGCTGATTCCCGGGGTGGAGGAGCTGGAGCCGCCCACGGGGGTTTTGGGCTTGCAGCCGGCCAGCAGAGTCACCGCCAGGGCGGCGCAGAGAAGCAGAGAGAGTGCTCGTTTCATGGTTGATCTTCCTTTCGGTGTGTTTGTGGGGGCCTCTGGCTTGGAGACGGAATTTACAGCACAGCCTCCAGGCCCGCGGAGTCGGTGACAGTAATGGTCTTGCCGGACCGGCGGATCAGGCCACTGCTCTCCAGGGCCTCAAAGGCCCGATACAGAGAGGCACGGCTGATGCCAAGCCGTTGGGCCAGGTTGGCGGCGGGACAGGTGAGGGCGCCTTGGGGGCAATTTGCCAGCAGGTAGCGGGCCAGCTTACCCTCTGCGCCGGGTTGGGATAGAGCCTGAAGACGTCCAGACAGAAACCAGATGCGCCCGGTAAGGTAGCGCAGATAGTTTTCCCGGATTGTGGGCTCCTGAGACAGCAGGCGGTCCACCAGATTCTGTTCCAACAGGAGGCACCGGCTGGCCCGCTTGGCAGTGATGGTTGCGGCAAACTGGGAGAAGTCGCTGTATAGAGCCGCAGCGCCGAAGATGTTCCCCGGCTCCAGTGTACTCATCGCCAGGGTATCCTTCGTCACCTGAAGCTGTCCAGACAGGACAATTCCAAGACTGCGGCGAAATTGCTGTGGACTGTACACGGTCTGTCCAGGGCTGAATAGAGCCCAGCTGGATCCCTCTGCTGCTGTCAAGTGTTCCAGAGCACTGGGCGCTATCCCTTGAAACAGGGGACAGTCGGCCAGCAGAGCCGCCTCTTCCGGGTCAAGGGTCAAGGATTACACCCCCAAAGTGTCTTATTTGAGACGTTTTTGATTGTACAGCAGCAGGAAGAAAAAGTCAACCCTGCCAGGAAAATAAAATTTGCGCAAAGGGCTTGACAATTCCCGAAAATTTGCTATAATACACCTTGCTGTTGCGAGTGTAGCTCATCTGGTAGAGCGCCACCTTGCCAAGGTGGAGGTAGCGAGTTCGAGCCTCGTCACTCGCTCCACGTCGGAGCAAAGTCCGCTTTGCTCCGGCATTTTTTTGCAAAAATGCCATTCGCTCCGCTCCCTTGCTCCTCCTCCTCTCCAAACCGAACCCGCTGCGCTGGGCTTCGGTTTGGTTTTGGTGCAAACCGGAACGCTGGGGCATCGAAACTGAGCACTTGCAGCAGGTAATAAAAGGCCGCTGACTGAATTGAAGTGCCCCCAAAAAGTTAGACAAAAATAAGGCGGTAAAATTGTTCAAGCAGCCGAAAGGGCTTGTTGTCTGTGAAGAGCAGGCGGCAAGCCCTTTCGCTTTGCCTTGATGCGGCGATTATTG
>JAAWAD010000015.1 GCA_022791995.1 Lawsonibacter sp. | reverse complement strand
TGGATACCTGGTTCTCCTCCGCCCTGTGGCCCTTCTCCACCCTGGGCTGGCCGGACAACACCGAGGATTTTCAGTATTTCTATCCCACCGACGTACTGGTCACCGGCTATGACATCATCTTCTTCTGGGTTGCCCGGATGATCTTCTCCGCCTGCGAGCACACCGGAAAGCCCCCCTTCCACACCGTCTTCATCCACGGCCTGGTCCGGGACGACAAGGGCCGCAAAATGTCCAAGTCCCTGGGCAACGGCATCGACCCCCTGGAGATCGCCGACAAATATGGCGCCGACGCCCTGCGCTTCAATCTGGTCACGGGCAACTCCCCGGGCAACGACATGCGCTTTTACACCGAACGGTGCGAGGCAATGCGCAACTTTGCCAACAAAATCTGGAACGCCAGCCGCTTCTTGATGATGAATCTGACCATCGACACATGCCGGCTGCCGGAGAAGCTGGAGTTGGAGGACAAGTGGATTCTGTCCAGGCTGAACCGGGCCATTGCCGAGATCACGGAGAACATGGACCGGTACGAGCTGGGAGTGGCCGCCCAGAAGATCTATGACTTCATCTGGGACGACTACTGCGACTGGTATATCGAGCTGACCAAGACCCGCCTTCAGGGGGAGGACGAGGACAGCAAGGTCCGGGCCCAGCAGGTGCTGTGCCATGTGCTCACCGAAATGCTTAAACTGCTCCATCCCTTCATGCCCTTCCTCACCGAGGAGATCTGGCAGGCCCTGCCCCGGCAGGCGGACTCCGCCCATGAGGGGACAACGGACGGGGCCTTCCTCATGCTCCAGAGCTGGCCCGCCGCCAGCGCAGCGATGGACTTCCCCACCGAGGAGAAGGCCATGGAGCTCATTATGGACGCCATCCGGGCCGTCCGGGCGCGCCGCAGCGAGATGAACGTGCCCCCCTCCAAAAAGGCCCATCTCACCGTGGCCACTATGGAGACAGAAACCTTCACCCTGGGCGTGCCTTTCCTGAAAAAGCTGGCCTATGCCAGCCAGGTGGAGATCGTCCCCTTCGCCCAGGCCCAGGCCGACGATACCGCCGCCCGGGCCGGACAGGTGTCCATCGTCACCCACGCCGCCCAGCTGTCCATCCCCCTGGGAGAGCTGGTGGACCTGGAAAAGGAGAAGCAGCGGGTGGAAAAGGAGCTGAAAAAGCAGTCCGCTGAGCTGGACAAGCTGAACGCCAAGCTCGCCAACCCCGGCTTTGTCAACAAGGCCCCGGAGCATGTGGTCAAGGCCGAGCAGGAGCGGGCCGTCCAGCTTACCGAGCTGGTGGCCAAGCTCACCGAGCAGCTGAAAACAATGTGACACGCAAAAAGGCTTCCTGCTGAACAGGAAGCCTTTTTCTTCAGCAGAGATCCCGCTTGATGCCCGCGGTAATCCGGCGGACATCGTCCAGCGTGGCAATTCTGACAATTTGCTCCTTGTAATACCCGGCGTGGGGAACCCCCTTCAAATACCAGGCGTAGTGCTTCCGGGCCTCCAGACAGGCAATTTTCTCCCCTTTGTTGGCGGCGGCAAGCTCAAACTGGCGCACGGCGGTGTCGCACCGCTCTGAGAGGGGGGGCATCTCTGGAATGGGCCGGCTCTCCAGAGCCGCCCTGCACTGGGCGAACAGCCAGGGGTTGCCGAACACCCCCCGGCCAAGCATGGCCATATCCGCGCCGGTGTATTTCAAAATGCGGGGGGCGTCGGTCCCCTGGAACACATCCCCGTTCGCGATGACGGGGATGTTCACCGCCTCCTTCACCGCCCGAATCCAGTCCCAGTTGGCGGCGCCGGCGTACATTTGGGCCCGGGTCCGTCCGTGGACGGCCACTGCCGCCGCGCCGGCCTCCTCCATAGCCCGAGCAAACTCCACGCAGTTGATGGAGCCCTTGTCCCAGCCCAGGCGGAACTTGACCGTGACCGGACAGCCCCCTGCCCCCCGGATGACCGCCTCCAGCACCCGAACCGCCTTGTCCGGGTCCCGCATCAGCCCAGAGCCGTCCCCGGAGTTGGCCACCTTGGGCACGGGACAGCCCATGTTGATGTCCAGGATGTCCGCCCCGGACACCTCCTGGGCAATGGCCGCCCCCTCCTCCATACAGACCGGGTCACTGCCGAAGATCTGGGCGGCAGCGGGGTGCTCCCCCTCCCCCAGGCGAAGCAGGGGGACCGTCTTTTTGTCCTGGTAGCACAGAGCCTTGGCGCTGACCATCTCTGTGCAGGTCAGTCCCGCCCCCTGCTCCCGGCAGATGGTGCGGAAGGCCAGGTCCGTCACCCCCGCCATGGGGGCCAGGGCCAGGGGGGTGTCGATTCTGATTCCTCCAATGGTGACCATGCGGTTTACTCCTTATCTGCACAAGTTTTCTCATTGTACCATGTTCTTTCCCGGTTGACAAGGCCGCCATCTCCCGGTACAATGAAAAAAACGCAGACAAAGGAGAAATCTATGGAACTAACCGCTTTACACGCCGCTCTGCTGGGCGTCTCCGCCCACCGGGAGCTGATGCAGGACCCTGTGATGCTGCACGCAGAACGGATTCTTCATTTTTTGAAGTTCAAATACGGGGCGCAGGCCCTGGACGCCTATACCAGTCTGTTCTATGACCTGCGGAAAGCGGGCTGCGAGGGGCTGGGGGACTGGCTGTGGGACCAGCTGCGGTACACCGAGAGCCTCTACTCCCGGCTCATTGAGGCGGGCCGGTCCGACCCCGCCCTGGAGAACGCCGCCCGGCGGGATGTGGATACCCTGGTGCTCCTGGCTCAGACCGACTGCGACCGGTTCATCGACGCCATGAAGCCCCTGCTGGGCAGTGAGTACGCCCCGGTGCTGGCTGGCCTTCCCCGGTGGAAGGCGGCGGCCCCCTTCTGCTTTGACAGCCTGACCCGGTTTTACCAGGACCACGGGGCGGGGCTGTTCGCCCGGTACCGGGCCTTCCTGTGGGAAGCCGGCAAGCTGGTCCCCGTGGCCGACCCGGACTGCCCCCGGCCGGAGGATCTGCTGGGCTATGAGCACCAGCGGGGCCAGGTGGAGGCCAACACCCGCCTGCTGCTGTCCGGGCGGCAGGCCAACAACGTTCTCCTCTTCGGAGACGGGGGTACCGGGAAATCCGCCACCATAAAATCTATGCTCTATCTGCCCGGGATGGAGGACCTGCGCCTTATCGAGGTGGAGAAGGAAAATCTCACCGGACTGCCCTCCCTGATTCGCTCCCTGGAGGGCCGGCGGCAGAAGTTCCTCCTCTTCATCGACGATCTGGCCTTCGACCAGGACGACAGGACCTACTCCGCCCTGAAGACCATCCTGGAGGGCACCCTGGAGAAACGGCCGCAAAATGTGGCCATCTGCGCCACCTCCAACCGCCGCCATCTGGTACGCCAGACCTTCGCCGACCGGGCAGGGGACGAGGTGGACACCTTCGAGACCATCTCAGAAAAGACCGCCCTGGCCGAGCGCTTCGGCCTGCGCATCCCCTATCTGACCATGAACAAGACCTCCTACCTGGCCCTGGTGGACCATTTGGCCGCCCAGGCGGGCATCCAGATGGACCCGGCTGCTCTCCATGCCCAAGCCAGCACCTGGGAGATCCGCCACGCCGGTCGGACCCCCCGTGTGGCCCGGCAGTTTATCGCCAGCCTACAATAGTGCTTTGACCGCCTCGTTGGAAAGAAAGGCATACCTCCCCCGCCGATGCAATAGATTGGCGTGGGAGGTATTTCTATGAATCTATGGACGCTGTTTCTTGTGGCGGTGGGGCTGTCGCTGGACGCCTTCGCCGTCTCCATCTGCAAGGGGCTGTCCGCGGGAGAGCGGCTGCGGCCGGCCCATTGTCTGCTCTGCGGGGTCTGGTTCGGGGGCTTTCAGGCCCTGATGCCTCTGCTGGGCTGGCTGCTGGGGGCCCGGTTCCGGGATATGATCGCCACGGTGGACCACTGGATCGCCTTCGGGCTGCTGGGCGCCATCGGCCTGAATATGCTCTGGGGTGCCCGGGAGGAGGCGGAGTGCCTGGACCCCTCGCTCTCCCCCCGGGCAATGCTGCCCCTGGCCGTGGCCACCAGCATTGACGCTTTGGCTGCCGGAGTCACCTTTGCCTTTCTTCAGGTGGGCATTCTGCCCGCTGTTGCCCTGATTGGCCTTACCACCCTTGTCCTCTCGTCCATTGGAGCGTGGTGCGGCTCCGGCTTTGGGGCCCGCTTCCGTGCCCGGGCCGAACGGGCTGGAGGCGTTATCCTGATTTTGATGGGGTTCTCCATTCTGCTGGACCACCTGGGGCCCCTGTAACAGGCCCTTTTACCACACAGCGGCGGTTCCGTCACAGCGGGGCTCGGTACCGGCGGCCAGCAGGCCGTTCTCCGTGCGCCAGATGATCTGCCCCCGGCCCATATTTAGGTTGGTGTTGGCCACCTCCACCTGGTGTCCCATGGCGGCCAGCTGCCGGCCCACATGGGCGGGGACCTCCCGCTCCAGCTGGATTTTTTTGCCGCCAATCCACTGCATACGGGGGGCGTCCAGGGCCTCCTGGGGGTTCATGTGGTAGTCCACCGTATTCACCACCACCAGCACATGGCCCTGGGGCTGCATAAAGGCACCCATGACCCCAAAGGGGCCCACCGCCTTCCCCTGCTTCAGCAGGAAGCCGGGGATAATCGTGTGGTAGGACCGCTTCCCGCCGGCCAGACAGTTGTCGCTGCTGGAATCCAGGGAGAAATTGGCCCCCCGGTTTTGCAGGGAAATGCCGGTGCCGGGGACCGCCACCCCCGCGCCGAAGGTGGTGTAATTGCTCTGGATGAAGGAGACCATATTGCCCATGGGGTCGGCAGTACACAGGTAGATAGTCCCCCCACAGGAGGGATCTCCCGCCTCCGGCTCCAGGGCCTGGCCGGTGATCAGGGCCCTGCGCCGGGCAGCGTACTCCTCAGACAGCAAATCCTCCACCCGTGTTCTCATGTACCGGGGGTCGGCCACATAGGTCTTCGTGTCGGCAAAGGCCAGCTTGATGGCCTCCAGAATCTTGTGGTAGGTCTCGGCGGAGTCTTTCTGCGCCGGGAGAGACAGGCCTTTCAGGATGTTCAGGGCCATCAGCACTGTGATCCCGTGGCCGTTGGGGGGTATCTCTGCCACGGTGTAGCCCTTGTACTCCGTAGCGATGGGATCCACCCAGACCGGCTGATAGGCCAGGAAATCCTCCGGCTGGAAATATCCCCCGGTCTTCCGGCTGAAGGCCACGATTTTTTCCATGAGGGGGCCGCGGTAATAGCTTTCGCAGCCCGTTGCGGCCAGCTCCTCCAGGGTCTGGGCGTACTCCTTCCAGCGGAAGAGATCCCCTGCCCGGTAGGGGGAGCCGTCCTCCTTTAAAAAGACGCTTTTCCAGTAGGCGTAGGGGGCCGGGTTCTCCTGCGCGGCAACGGCAATCCGCCGGACGTCCTCCGACCACTGGAGGGCCACGTTGACCGCCACCGGACTGCCCTCCCGCGCCAGCTCCGCCGCAGGGCGGAAGAGCTCCTCTAGCGACTTTGTGCCGAAGCGGCGGTTCAGCGCCGCCCAGCCGGCGGGGGCTCCAGGGACCATGGCGGGGATCCAGCCCTCGGTGGGCATCGCCTGAAAGCCAAGGTCCTTGACCGTCTCCGCCTCCAGGGCCAGGGGGGCGGTGCCGCTGGCGTTCAGGCCGTACAGCCGCTTCTCCCTCTCGATCCATACGAGGGCAAAGCAATCTGAGCCCAGGCCGTTTCCGGTTGGCTCCAACAGGGGCATGGCGGCGGCCATTGCCACCGCCGCGTCCACGGCGTTGCCTCCGGCCTTCATCACCTCCAGACCGATCTGGGCCCCCTGGGGCACAGAGGTACAGGCTGCCGCCTGGCGGGCATAGACCACATTCCGGTGGGAGGGGTAAGTATACCGCAGCGGGTTGAATTCTGGCATAGCGAACGCTCCTTTGTCTTGGTTTGGAGCTATTATACCGGAAAGACCGGCATAAAACAAGCGGCTTTGCCTTGCATCTCCGCTCCGGGTATGGTATAATTTTAACATCAGCTTACTGAGGAGGGGCGTTATGGCGATTGTGCTCTTTGTGCTTGCGATCACCGTTATCCCCATTTGGATTTTGCTGCGCAGCCAGCATGGGACAAAACAGGGGTGCGGCCGGGGGTGCGCCACCTGCGGCAACCGGGACATCTGCTACAGGCGGAGCAAGCGGCCCTCAAAGGGCCCCCAGAGATAACAAAATCCCGAAGTGCCAGACCGGCGCTTCGGGTTTTACTTGTGATAGGCGGAGCCCTCTTCAATTTTAAAGGCCCGATAGAGCTGCTCCAGCAGCATCACCCGGGCCAGGTGGTGGGGGAAGGTCATGGGAGACATGGACAGCTGACTCTGGGCCTCCGCCTTGATGGAGGGATGGAGGCCATAGCTACCGCCAATCAGAAAGACAATGTGTTTGTCCTGGCTGCGGCCCGGGACGGGGAACATCCGGGGCAGCTCCTCGCTGGAGCGCAGCCGCCCCTCAATACACAGGGCCACCACCCGGGAGCTGGGGGGAATCTTCGCCCGGATGGCGTCCCCCTCCTTCTCCAAGGCGGCGGTGATCTCCCCCAGGGTGGGGTTCTTGGGCAGCTTCGCCTCCGGGATCTCCGTCAGGGTCAGCTTGCAGTAGGGAGATAGACGCTTGCTGTACTCGGCGCAGGCGTCCTTGTAGTATTTCTCCTTCAGCTTGCCCACACAGATCAGATGTACGCTCAGCACAGGACCGCCTCCTCCCTGGGCAGGACGCGGACCCCCCCTTTTTCCAGCAGGAACACCGCACCCGGCACGTCGGCGGGGGCCACTGACAGGGAGATGTCCCGCTTTGGGTCACAGCCCATGGCCGTCAGCCGGAGGCATACCGCCTCATAGGCCCGGGCAGGGGTGTTGTTCGTCTGGGACAGGTGGGCCAGCAGCACGGCGCGGGCCCCGGACTCCACCGCCTGGGCAGCCAGCTCGGCCCCCGTCTCGTTGGACAGGTGGCCATAATCCCCCAGAATCCGCTGCTTCAGGGCGTAAACATAGGGCCCGGAGCGGACCCAATCCTCGTCGTGGTTGGTCTCGCACACCAGCAGGTCACAGCCCTTCACCGCCTGCCGGACCTCCGGCGACAGCCAGCCCAGGTCGGTACACAGCACCAGGCGGCAGCTGCCGTCTGTGATGGAGTAGCCCACACTGCTCGCCGCGTCGTGGGGGGTGGGGAAGGACTCCACCCACAGGGGGCCAATCTGCATGCCGCTGCCCGCCGCCTGCTTTTGGAACAGGTCCCTCATCTGGCCGCACTGGTTTCTTTTGTACCACTCCCATAGCGTGGGGCCGGTGGCATAGATGGGCGCCCCCGCCTTCGAGCTTAGCACCCGCAGGCCGCTGACATGGTCGCTGTGCTCATGGGTGAGGAAGATGCCTGCCAAACTGGAAGGCTCTACCCCCCTCTCCCGCAGGCCGGCGGAGATCCGCTTTGCAGAGATACCGGCGTCCAGCAGGATGTGGGTATCCCCACAGGACACCAGGGCGGCGTTGCCCAGGGAGCCGCTGGCCAGGGTGGTAAAGGTGAGCAAGAAACCGCCTCCTCGATTATATATAGGCCGCAACAAAACCCTCCCCGTAAGGCGGCGCTGTGAGGTGAACACTGCAGGGGTGCATCATATCCGCCCCTGCACCGGCCCCTGAAACAACGCCCCAAAGGGAAGGGTTTTTCAACTGTTACCCCACCTGGGGCTGGCTCTCATCCTCCGGGTAGGAGATCAGCCGGATGTCGGCCCCCACGCCGGACAGCTTTTCCACCAGGGTCTCGTAACCCCGTTCGATGTGATAGATGGCGTCAATTTCGGTCACGCCCTGGGCGGACAGACCGGCGATGACCATAGCGGCCCCCGCCCGCAGATCACAGGCGTGGATGGGCGCCCCAGTCAGACAGCCCACCCCCTCAATCACGGCAACCTTACCGTCCACCTGAATGCGGGCCCCCATACGGCGGAACTCGTCCACATAGCGGTAGCGGCTGTCCCAGACCCCCTCCGTCAGGACGCTTGTCCCACGGGCCAGGCAGAGCACAGCGGCAATCTGGGGCTGCATGTCGGTGGGGAAGCCGGGGTAGGGCATGGTCTTCACATTCACCCGGCGCAGGGGGCCGTCCCGGCGGACCAGAACCGCATCGTCCTGCTCCTCCACGTCCACCCCCATCTCCACCAGCTTGGCGGTGATGCAGTCTAGGTGCTTGGGGATGACATTTTTAATCAGCACCTCGCCCCCGGCGGCGGCCACGGCGGCCATATAGGTCCCCGCCTCAATCTGGTCGGGAATGATGGAGTAGGTGCCCCCCCGCAGGCGGCTGACGCCGCGGATTTTAATCACGTCGGTGCCCGCCCCCATGATATTGGCCCCCATGGAGTTGAGGAAGTTGGCCAAATCCACAATGTGGGGCTCCTTGGCCGCGTTTTCAATGATGGTCATGCCATTGGCCAGGGTAGCGGCCAGCATGATGTTCATCGTGGCCCCCACAGACACCATGTCCAGGTAGATCTGGCCCCCGGCCAGCCGTCCCCGGCCCGGGACCTGGGCGCAGATCAGGCCGCTGCGGACCTCTACATCGGCCCCCATGGCCACAAAACCCTTGATATGCTGGTCCACCGGGCGGCCCCCCAGGTCACAGCCGCCGGGAAGGGGAACCTCTGTCCAGCCGAAGCGGCCCAGAAGAGCCCCCACCAGATAATAACTGGCACGGATTTTCCGCGCCAGCTCATAGGGCACCTGGCGGTTTCGGATGTGAGAGCAGTCCACATCCACCGTGGTGCGGTTGACGGTGCGCACGTCGGCCCCCAGCTCCCGCAGGATCTGGAGAATCAACGTCACATCGCTGATCTGAGGAATGTTTTCAATACGGCATACGCCGTCCACTAACAGAGCGGCGGGGATGATGGCAACAGCGGCATTCTTGGCGCCGCTGATTTCGATGGTTCCATGAAGGCGGTTCCCGCCCCGGATTTGATACTTGCTCAAACGCTGCACCCTCTTTGATTCACAGGATGGAATCTATGACTATACGCTCCAATGGGACCGTATGTATTCAAAAATCAGCCGTTTTTCCCAGAACCTTCCGTCCGGGCACGGCATAATGTATACATTATAGCACTATTATGTCCATGTGGCAATAAATTTTGCATACGAAATCTTGAATTGTACAAAAAGACGGCCAAGCTCTGAAAGCGCCGCCTGGAAACTGTCGCCTGTGCAAAATTTTTCCCAGCTTTTCCCGTGCTTTGGCTCGCTCCGACCCCCCGGCCTGTGTACGTCCGATCCTTTGCTATGGCTGGATCCACCGGCATTGCAGCACCCTCCAGCAAAATCGAGACGGCCGGCAGCCCGCTAATGGACGGACTGCCGGCCATTTCTTTTTAAACCTCCCGGCGGCCATAGCGCTCCCGGGCCAGGGGGAGCACCGCGGAGAAATCCGCCCGCTCCTGCCGCTCCTGAAGGTCGGCGATCAGCTGGTTGGACACCAGAAAGCCTGTCGGGGTAAGCCGCCACCGGCCCTCCGGGGTCTTCTCCGCCCAGCCCTGGGCCTGGAACTCCTGAAGGCGGGCCTCCAGGGGGGCAAAATCCATCAGGTACTCCCCCCGGTACTCCCACTCCTCCACCCCCTGAACCGTGCGCAGGCGGAGCATCAGATATTCGCTGCCCCGAATCCATTTTGGGATGGCTTCATCACTGTCCAGCAGGTTCTTCCCGGACTGGACGCCGCCGATGTACCCCTCCAGGTCCCGCACCCAGGCGTACCGCCGGCCTCCGAAGTCCGAGTGGGCCCCTGGTCCAAACCCCAGGTAGGGCTGGAGCAGCCAATAACGCTGGTTGTGCCGGGACTCAAATCCGGGCTGGGCAAAGTTGGAGATCTCGTACTGGAGATAACCCGCCCGCCGCAGGTGGTCCACCGCCCACAGGTACATGTCCGCCTGGGCGTCGTCGTCGGGCAGCACCAGCCCACCCGCCGTCTGAGCGGCCAGAGGGGTACCCTCCTCCACCTTCAGGCCGTAGCAGGACAGGTGCTGGGGACACAGGGACAGAGCGTGAGTCACCGACGCCTTCCACCGCTCCATGGTCTGACCAGGCAGACCGTAAATCAAATCCAGCGACAGGTTTTTAAACTTGGCCTTCTTCGCCATCGCCACCGCCTGATCCGCCTGCTGGACGGTATGGGGCCGCCCGATGGCCAGCAGCTCATCGGGGCAGGCCGACTGAAGGCCCAGGGAAATTCGGTTGAACCCGGCCCGCCGGAGCCGGACAAGGGACTTCTGATCCACACTGTCCGGGTTGGCCTCTAGGGTGATCTCCGCATCCTTGTCCACCCGAAAGTGCTTTTTCACCCAGGCCAGCAGCTCCCGCAGGCGCTTCTCTCCATAGAGACTGGGGGTGCCTCCGCCAAAGTAGACGGTATCCACGCTGATTTCCCCCGCCAGAAGGGCTGTCTCTCCAATATGGGCCAGCAGAGCCTTCTGATAGGCGTCCATCCGGTCATCCCGCCCCGCCAGGGAGTAGAAGTCACAGTAGATGCACTTGCTGCGGCAGAAGGGAATGTGAATATAGATGCCCAGCTTTTCCTTTGTCTGGGCTGGCTTGGATTTTGATTTCCAGGGCATGGGGACCTCTCCTTTTGTATCATCTGTAGGCGGCTGAGAACGGCCCCTACACCTCAATCACATGGAACCCCGCAGCCTTATTCAGCCGGTTGACCACAGCCAGACCGATGCCGGCGGGGTCGGGACACTGGGCCCAGATGCGCTTGACCGGGGTCCTGTCCATAGCCCGCAGGGCATCGAAAACCCGCCGGGCCTGCGCCTCCTTGTCAGCGGCAGGACCCAGCCGCTCCAGAGGCCGTCCCGGAAAGCGGGCGGCATACTCGTCAAAGCAGATCACCCCGTCCCAGGGGGTGTGGGAGACATGCGCCTGAATATAGGCGGCGCTGGCCTCCGGCTCCCCCGCCACCACGACCACCGGAGCCTTGGGGGCATAGTGCCGGTATTTCATGCCGGGGGCTCGGGGCCGCTCTCCCTCCCCCATCCGGCGGGTGACGGCGGGGTCCACCTCCACCTCTCCCAACACCTCTTGCAGCTGCTCCAGGGTGACGCCGCCGGGGCGCAGCAGGCGGGGGGGCGTGCCGGTCAGATCCACGATGGTGGACTCCACCCCCACAGCGCATGGGCCGCCGTCCACAATGGCCTCAATTTTCCCGTCCATATCGGCCAGCATGTGCTGGGCGGTGGTGGGGCTGGGCTTTCCAGAGGTGTTCCCCGAGGGGGCGGCAATGGGGACCCCCGCCTGCTGGATGATGGCCCGGGTGAGGGGGTGGGCGGGGCAACGCATCCCCACGGTGTCCAGACCGGCGGTGACCACGTCGGGAATCACCCGGGGGCCGAAGTGCGTGAAGGAGCAGATGGGGCCATTTTTCAGGGTCTCCAGCTCCTCCGGCGTCCGCTTTTTGCAGGTCAGTATCATGGTCAGCGGCCCGGGCCAGAACTTTTCCGCCAGCCGGCGGGCAGTTTCCGGGATATCCTGACAGTACCGCTCCAGCCAGGAGGCGTCCGGGATGTGCAGAATCAGCGGGTTGTCCTGGGGCCGACCCTTGGCCTGAAAGATCCTGCTTACCGCCAGGGGGTTTAGACCGTCGGCCCCCAGGCCGTACACCGTCTCGGTGGGGATGCCCACCAGACCGCCCCCCCGCAGGTGCTCCGCCGCCTGCTCCAAATCATCCTCATACAGCAGTTGGGTTTTCATCCTAAAATCAGCTCCGCCAGTTCCTCCGGTGTCTCCACGAGAAAATCCGCCCCCTCGGCCTCCAGCTCGGCTCGGGTGCGGAAGCCCCACAGCACCCCGCAGCTGGGCAGGCCGCCGTTCCTGGCGGTGCGGATGTCCACATTGCTGTCCCCTACGAAGAGAGTGTCCGCCGGACTGGCCCCCATGCGCTCCATCAGCCGGCGGAGCAGGGTGGGGTCGGGCTTCGTGGGAAAGCCGGGCAGGGCCCCCTGGACCAGGGGGAACATGCCGGGGTAGTAGTGCTCCACCACCGGCCTGGCCATCTGGTCGGCCTTGTTGGACAGCACCGCAATGGACACCCCCGCCGCCTTCACCCGGGCCAGAGCCTGAGCCACCCCAGAATAGGGGGCGGTCTTATCCTCCTTGTGGGCGTCATAGTAGGGCATGAACTCGTCCAGAATGGCCTGGACCCGCTCCGGCGTGTGCCAGTCTGCCGGAGCAAAACGCTCGGCCAGCCGGGCCATGCCGTTACCCACAAAGCGCTTGTACTCCTCCGCCGTGTGGGTGGGCCAGCCGTGGTTCCGGCACACCCAGTTGCCTGCGTCTGCCAGATCGTCAATGGTGTTCAGCAGGGTGCCGTCCAAATCAAAAATCACATGCTTATACATAAGAATCCTCCGATGTAGGGGCGGATATCATCCGCCCAAGAAAATGCGTATCCTCTGCGGGGGGCTGAGAACCGCCCCTACACCCTCATTCGTAGATACCCGTCTCCATGCCGCCAATCTCAATTTTGGTGTCCTTGGGAAAGGCCGCCCGCTGGAGATAGACCTTCACCGCCATCTGGGCGTGCTTGGGGTTGACCCGCTCGTCCTCCAGGTCCAGGTCAATGCGCCCCGCCTCGCCGCCGCAGACAGCGCCGGTGTCCTCCAGCACCTCGTTCAGTTCCCCCACCACGTCGGGCAGCTCCTTGCCCGCGGGGAGGGCCGTGTAATGAATATACAGGTCCATGTGCTCTCTCCTTTTCTTGGTCATTTCCTGTCGGAGCGGTTTACGGCCGCCCCTATATTTCCTTATCCCTGCTCCTTCAGCAGCTCCGCCTGGTGATTGGCGGCCAGGGCGTCAATGATCTCGTCCAGCGCCCCGTCCATCACGCTGTCAATTTTGTACAGCGTCAGACCGATGCGGTGGTCGGTGACCCGGCCCTGGGGGAAGTTGTAGGTTCGGATGCGCTCATTCCGCATGCCAGAGCCCACCTGGCTGCGGCGCTCGGCGGTAAACTCACTGGAAATCTTCTCCTGCTCCGCCTCGTACAGCCGGGAGGCCAGAATGCGCATGGCCTTGTCCCGGTTCTGGAACTGACTGCGCTCCTGCTGGCACTCCACCACCGTGCCGGTGGGCCGGTGGATGAGGCGGACGGCGGAGGAGGTCTTGTTCACGTGTTGGCCCCCCGCCCCGGAGGAGCGGAAGACCTGCATCTCGATATCCGCCGGGTTAAGCTGTACATCCGCCGTCTCCATCTCGGGCAGGACGGCCACTGTGGCGGTGGAGGTGTGGATGCGCCCACCGGACTCGGTCTCGGGCACCCGCTGGACCCGGTGGACGCCGCTCTCGAATTTCAGCCGGGAGTAGGCCCCCTGGCCCTCGATGGTGAAGGAAATCTCCTTGAGCCCCCCCAGCTCGGTCTCGCTGGCGGAGTCCACCTCCAGCTTCCACCGGCGGGCCTCGGCGTACATGGTGTACATCCGGTACAGCGAGTGGGCGAAGAGGGCGGCCTCCTCCCCGCCGACCCCGGCGCGGATCTCCATGATGACGTTTTTGTTGTCGTTGGGGTCCTTGGGAAGCAGCAGAATTTGCAGCTCCTTCTCCAGCCGCTCCAGCCCCTCCAGGGCCTGCCGGTACTCCTCCTGGGCCAGCTCCTTCATCTCCGGGTCGGAGAGAAGCGCCTGGGCCTGGTCCCGGGCCTCCAGGGTCCGCTGATAGGTCCGAAAGGTGTCCACCAGGGGCTGAAGCTCCGCCTGCTCCTGGTTCAGCCGGGCCACCTGGGCCGGGTCGCCGTAGGTCTCCGGGGCAGCCAGCCGGGCCTCGATCTGGGAATATTTCGCCTCAATGGCGGTCAGTTTGTCCAGCATAGGCGGACCTCCTGTGAATCAAATTTGCGGGGTGCCAGCGCCCCTGGCTATGCCAGCCCCATCACCTTCCGCCACGCCAGGGCGTAGGGACACGCCGGGTCGATGGCGCTGGGTCCGGGGGGCATCTCGTCCTCCTCCACCGGCTCGGGCTGAATGAACTTTTTCAGCTGCCAGATTTCGCTGCCCACCAGGCCGATCTGGAGCAGACTCTCCACATAGTCAGAGAAGTTCTCCGCCAGCTGGACCGGATAATAATATTCTCCATCGTGGTTCAGATAGACGATAGGCTTCTTCTCCCTGGGGGCGTCCAAATCAAAAAGATGGATGTCCCCGTTGGGGACCTCGTGGAGCTGGAGCTTGCCCCGGAGCTGGGGCCGCTCCTTGGTGCTCTGGCAGAACTGGTAGAATGCAAGCTCCTTTTCCTCCAGATACCGGTCCACGTTCCACTCCAGCTCGCCGCTGAAAATGTCCCGGAACTGGGGATATTTCACCTCAATCTTGTGGATGCTCCAGCGCAGGTCCACCGCCCCCGCCACTTGGGTCGCCATGGCCACAAAGTCGGCGGGAAGCTTCCGCTGGTACTCCTCCTCAATCCGACGCACCGTCTCCATGGGTGCGGGCGGGCCCACCTCCCAGCGGTAAACTTCGCCGCCCATGGCCTGCACGGCCTCCCGGATCTTCTCCAGGCGGGACAAAAAAATGTCTCGTTCCATCGCAATTTCTCTCCTTGTTCAGTCCGTGTCCACCCACAGGTGATACTTGCCGCAGTGGAGACAGCGAAACAGGTAGCCGGCCATGGAGCCGCCCTTCTCCAGATACAGCCGGGCGTCCTCATACTCATCCCGGGCGTCGTACTCGGCAAACACCTCGTCGGCGATGCCCAGCTCCTCCAGCTCCCTGGTGCCCACGTCACCCAGAAAGGCGCAGTAGTCGTCACAGCAGGCCAGCCAGTACTCCCCCTGCCAGCTGATATAGCCCGGCGTGCGGCAGAACAGCTCCTCGGTTTTTGCCGGGTCGCTCACCGGCTCGGCGAACTGAACAAAGTCACCGTCAAACTTCTCCGACGCGTCCCCGCTGGCCACGCAGTCCAGACAGATACAGTCCACATCCTCCACGCAGTACATGTTCTGGATGTAGGCGTCCACGGGCTTGCCGCAGCACTGGCAGACGCCCTCCTGAAAGGTGACCATCTCGCTGTTGTACAGATTGGGGTGATATTTGAACATCGGTCGGCTGCCCATATTCGGTTCCCTCCATTTCTATCGGTCAAATACAAAGGATTTCACCAGGGCCAGGGGCTCCCGGAAGAACATTTTCAGCCGGGAGGGGAAGTGGCTCACCGGGGCGGCCAGGGTGGACAGGGAATAGGTCCCCTCCCAGGTCCGGCCCCACAGCATTTTGATGCGGGTAAGATGGAAGTCGCTGGAGACTAGGATAAATTTCCCGGTGCCCTCCACCTCTCCGGCCTGCATCAGCGCCAGGGTGTTGTTGATGTTCTGCCAGGTGTTCCGGGACGCGTCCTCCAGGACGATTTTATCCCCGTCCACCCCGTGCTCCGTCAGGTAGTCGTACATACACTGGGCCTCAGAGACAGGCTCGTCGTTCCCTTTCCCTCCGGCGACCACCACCGTCACATCCGGGTGGTCCTCCAGGTAGTCCAGAGCAGTATCCAGCCGGTCCTGAAGAAGGATGGAGGGACCCCAGGGCTTCACCTGACAGCCGAAGATGACCATCACCTCCGGCTCATTGACAATCTGGGTTCTCCCGCCCCCCAAAACCAGGGCCTCCAGAACGCCGAAGGCCACCGCCCCGGCCAGCACCAGGGCCAGCAGAACCTTTCCCCAGGAGGGAAAGCGGCGTCCCTTGTAGGGGTGGAACTCCCGTTTTTGAATGACACTCATCCTCTGGCCTCCTCCAGCTGGGCGGACAGGGCCTCCCAGGTTCCGTACAGCTTCAAAATCTCCTCCTCCAGGGCCTCCCGCTGCTCGTACAGCTCCTGAAGCTTCAAATAATCGGCGGCGGCCTCCTCAATCTGAAGGCCCAGGTCGTACATCTGCTCCTCCGCCTTGGCCACGGCCCGCTCGGCGGCAGCCACCTCCTTCTCCAGATTTTTGGTGCCGCCGGGGCGCTTGGGTTTTCCCTTTTTTTCCGAAGATTCGTTTTTCAAAGACGGCCCGCCGGGGGCGCTGTGCCCTGGAGCCAGCGCTCTCCGCTCCTTGGCGGATAGATACTCCTGGTAGGTCCCCCGGAAATCGGTGATCGATCCGTTCTCCAGCATCCAGATGCGGGTGGCGAAGCGGTCGATGAAGTACCGGTCGTGGGAGACAAAGAGCAGGTTGCCCTCGTACTCCTCCACTGCCTCCTCAATCCACTCCCTGCTCTGGATGTCCAGGTGGTTGGTGGGCTCATCCAGAATCAGCAGATTGATCTTGCTGTCCATGAGCATACACAGCCGCAGGCGGCTCTGCTCTCCGCCGGACAGGGCGGACACCGGCTTGAACACGTCCTCCCCCCGGAACTTGAAGGCGGCCAGCCGGTTCCGGGCGGTCTGGGCGGTGCAGTCCAGGTCGTAGAGCATGGTGTCCACAAGGGAGCGCTCCGGGTGGGAGAAATGGATAATCTGGGGCAGATAGCCGATGCGGATGGTGGGGCCCTTCCGAAGCTTGCCTGTGTCGGGTGACTCCTCCCCCATGAGGATCTTGAGCAGGGTGGACTTGCCGGCGCCGTTGTCCCCCAGCAGGGCGATGCGCTCGCCCCCCTCCACCTCCAGGTCCACCCCGGAGAAAAGCGTCCGCTCCCCGAAGGACTTCTCCAGGCTCTTGATGGACAGCACCTCGTCCCCGCGAAACTCCCGCTCTCCGAAGCGGACCGATATTTTCCGGTCCTTTTTGGGCTTGTCCGTCTGGCGGATGCGCTCAATGCGCTTCTCCATGGACTGGGCCCGCTTGAAAATCTTATCGTTGCCTGAGTAGGCCCAGATGCGCAGCTGCTCCGCCGCCTTTTCCAGCTGCTGGATCTTGGCCTGCTCTTTTTCATACTGGCGCAGCTTCTCCTCGTACCGCCGCTCCTTCTCCACGGCGTAGAAGCTGTAATTTCCGCTGTAAAACTCCGCCTTGCCCTCCTGGATTTCCACCACCCGGCGGACCACCTTGTCCAGGAAATACCGGTCGTGGGAGACGGCCAGGACGGTGCCCTTGAATTTTTCCAGATACTCCTCCAGCCACTCGGTGGCCCGCAGGTCCAAGTGGTTGGTAGGCTCGTCCAGCAGGAGAATGTCGGTGTCCTCCAAGATCAGTCGGGCCAGGTTGACCCGGGTTTTCTCTCCGCCGGACAGCATGTCGAAGGGCCGCTCCCGCATTTCCTGGGAAATGGACAGGCCGTTGCACACCTTGTTCTTGTTGGTGTCCGTCTCGTAGCCGCCGCCGGACTGGAAGGCGGCGGACAGCTTGTCGTATCTGGACAGCAAAGTGGGGTCGCTTTCCCCCTCCGCCATCCGCTGGGACAGAGCGGACATCTCCTCCTCCATCCGGTGCAGCCCCTCAAAGGCGGTGTCCAGCACGTCCTCCACGGTATAGCC